>CAVHZH010000027.1:0-21665 GCA_963640395.1 Oscillospiraceae bacterium | reverse complement strand
AACTGTTATCCCCCTGTATGAGGCAGGTTACCCACGCGTTACTCACCCGTCCGCCACTAAGTCACAAAAATTTCAATCCGAAGAAATCCATTTAAGTGCTTCGTTCGACTTGCATGTGTTAAGCACGCCGCCAGCGTTCATCCTGAGCCAGGATCAAACTCTCATGTTTAAGTTTGTTCTTGGTCATTCAAAAGCTTGGCTTTTTTATAACCGTTTTACTGTTTTAAAGTTAGTTCACATTTTTAGAAAAAGCCGCTCGATTCCGTTTCACTTCATCTCGCTGTTTGGCATTCGCCAAACCCGGTTGTCATCATCTGCATTCCGTCAAATAAATTCGACTCCCTGCATCCGGATTCCAACCTGCTTTTTCTCTTTTTTTCAAATCTTTCAAGGTTATTTCACTGTTCAGTTATCAAGGTTCTTTATTACTGCTTTGTTTTCTTGTCAAACAGCATTTATATTATATCAAAGTCATTATCGTTTGTCAAGAACTTTTTTAAATTTATTTTCGCTGTATGCTTTCGACTTTTTTCTCAGTCGTTCGCGACAGCTTGTTTATATTACCACGTGATTTTACGTTTGTCAACATGTTTTTTCAACTTTTTTGAATTTTTCATGTCGGCGTTTTTGTAAAATCAAAACGGAGAAGGGGGGATTTGAACCCCCGCGCCGCTGTTAACGACCTGCACCCTTTCCAGGGGTGTCCCTTCGGCCAGCTTGGGTACTTCTCCATGCTCCGCCCGAATCCAAATCAGATACGAACACTCTGTCAATCTGTACAGAACTGACTGCTATAGATTGACAATAAAAAACCAGTCTGCATTGCAAACTGATTTTTATGAAGCGGAGAGGGTGGGATTCGAACCCACGCGCCCTTGCGGACAAACGGTTTTCAAGACCGCCTCGTTATGACCACTTCGATACCTCTCCGTGTTGCTGTTCTCGCGATCAGCGAGTATTATAATATCATCCTATTTGCAATCTGTCAATACATTATTGCATATTTTTTAAGAATAATTTTACAATCTCCAAATCCTCCGGTGTTGTGACCTTCATATTCCGGTAAGAGCCCTCGATCAGACGGCTCTGTCTGCCATATGCGAGCTCCAATACCTGTGTATCATCCGTCACCGCCTGCGCACCGGATGCCACGACGCGGTCATAGGCACTGCGGATCAGAGCATAGGAAAATGCCTGCGGTGTCTGCACCTGCCAGAGCCTCCTGCGATCCGGTGTTTCCTGCGTCCAGAGCTGTTCAGATGCCACCTTGATCGTATCCTTGACCGGCATTCCGACAACGCACGCCTCATCCTGCGGCACGGCATCCATCACGCGCCGCAGAAGCTCCTGATCGATGCAAGGGCGCGCGCCATCATGAATCAGTACATAATCCACGCCCTTCAGCGCACAAAGCCCTGCCTGCACCGACAGGTAACGCTCACTGCCGCCCGGCACGACCGCACAGATCTTTGACAATCCATAGCGCTCCACGATCTGCTGCCTGCACCATTCCTCCTCACCCGGAGTCACTACAAGAACAATCCTTGCGACCGCACTCTCCTGAAACTGCTTCAATGCATAATATATGAGTGGGTAGTCTCCAATCATGAGATATTGCTTCGGTGTGTCCATGTGCATACGGCTGCCGCTGCCTGCTGCCAGCACGACTGCTCCATATACGTTCTTTTCCATCTACCTTTCCCCCAGCTTCAGATTCGGGATCGCATTGAGATCGAGCCCGTCCCGCTTTCCCGCTAAATATTCATAATAAGCGGCAGCACCGATCATCGCCGCATTGTCTGTACAAAAAATCGGCGATGGATGGTAAAATGCCACTCCTTTCCGTTTACAGGCTGCCTCCATTGCGCTACGCAGCGTCTGATTCGATGCCACGCCTCCCGCAATCGCAAATTTATCCATGCCACAGTCTTCGATCGCCTGCATTGCATGCTGCACGAGCACATCGATCACCGCCTGCTGGAACGATGCCGCCACATCCGCCTGCACGACCGTCTCTCCCTTCATCTGTGCGCCATTCAGGTAGTTTAATACGGCTGACTTCAAACCGCTGAACGAGAAATCATACGGTTCGTCCGCCACTTTGGGCTGCGGAAAATGGATCGCCTGCGGATTGCCCTCATGCGATACCTTCTCGATTTTCGGCCCGCCCGGATAACCGAGCCCGATCGCGCGCGCCACCTTATCAAATGCCTCGCCAGCCGCATCGTCGCGCGTTCTTCCGAGGATCTCATACCTGCCATAGTCCACAACCTTGACCAGATGCGTGTGTCCGCCGGATACGACCAGACACAGAAATGGCGGCTCAAGCTCTTTATTTTCTATATAGTTGGCGCTGATATGCCCCTCGATATGATGCACACCGATGAGCGGCAGTTTTTTTGCATAGGCGATCGCCTTCGCCTCCGCTACCCCGACGAGCAGCGCACCGACGAGCCCCGGTCCGTATGTGACCGCGACCGCATCCATGTCGTCCAGCGTCATATGCGCATCCTCCAACGCCTGCGTGATCACCTGATTGATTTTCTCTATATGCTTTCTCGACGCAATCTCCGGCACGACACCGCCATACAGCGTATGTAATGCAATCTGCGACGATATGACGTTTGAGCGCACATCCCGCCCATCAACGACAACTGCTGCTGCCGTCTCATCGCAGGAGCTCTCGATCGCCAGTATTTTTACATCTGTTTTCTTGTCTGTCATGCTTCATCCTCCTCAAACACAAGCTCGGTGGTCCTGCCGTCTTTTCCAAGCGATGCTTCCGGAAAGATACTGCGCACCTTATCCATATAATCCTCTGCATGTACAAGGGACGGACTAAAATGCGTCAGCCACATCTGCTGCACCTGTGCATCCTTTGCGACCCGCGCCGCCTCGTAAAAGGTCATATGCTTGTACTGTTTCGCCTTTTCCAGCTTATCTGCCTCCGCATACATGCCCTCGCAGATCAGAAGATCCGCGTGGTTCGCTGCTTCTACCAGAGATTTTGTCGGGCGCGTATCCGTGCAATAGGTCAGCTTGATCCCCTTTCGCGCAGCTCCCATGACCAGATCCGGTGTATATTCCACGCCCTCGTATTCGACTGTCTCACCGTGCTGCAGACGCCCCCAATACTGGCGCGGAATCGGAAGCTTCATCGCCTCCTCCACGCGGAATTTGCCCGCCCGCCGGATCTCGATCGTATAGCCATAGCACAGCACGTTATGATTCACGCGGAATGCATCGATCTCATAACCGTTGATCGAAAAATGCTGTGTGGCACCTTCAATTTCCAGATAACGAAGCTCAAACGGCAGCTCCGGCGCAATCGTGCGCAACGCATTCACGACACGTTCAAGCCCCTTCGGTCCGATCATCGTGAGCGGTTCTGTCCGTTCGGCATTCCCCATCGTGAGCAGCATACCGGGCAAGCCGCTGATATGGTCTGCATGATAGTGTGTAAAACACATAATATCAATCGGTTTCGCACTGAGTCCCGCCTTTTTCATTGCTACCTGTGTGCCCTCGCCGCAATCGATGAGCAGACTACTGCCGTTATATCTCGTCATAAGCGCAGTCAGCCAGCGATAAGGCAAAGGCATCATTCCGCCGGTTCCAAGCAAGCATACATCTAACATTTCTATTAAGATCCCTCTCTATAATAATTCCGTTGTCTGATAACAGTCCGGAGCGATCGAAAACTCCTTTGTCCAAGCCCGCAGGCATTCCGGACAGATGTTCATTTCCTCCGTCATTCCGTCCTGATCCGACAAATACCCCCAGCGTTTCACAATATGCAGATAGTCCTCGTATTGTTCCCCGCTTCGTCTGAGATATTTTCCACAACAGTTGCATTTCAATTTTTCTTGTTCCCTCATCGCCAGTCCTCCTATTGTATCCCATGATTTTATCCTGCAGAAATCATTATAAGGATAACCGGTATTCTTCTCTATAGGGAACTACTGGTTACTGTCCGGGCTGGCATACCATCACATAGGCATCCTCCGGCGGCTTCTCGTAAAAGCCCTTCCGCGTCCCGAGCGTAGAAAATCCCATCTGCTCGTACAGGCGGATCGCCGCCTCATTCGACACACGTACCTCCAGCACGATACGCCCGATCCCAAGCGCTGCCAACTGTTCCTTCAATTCGAGCAGCAACGCACGCGCGATGCCCTTTTTTCTGGCAGCCGGAGCGACCGCGACATTGGTGATCTCGCCCTCGTCCGAGGTACAATAGACTCCCGCATATCCGAGCAGCGCATCCGCCTCATACGCGACCAAAAACAGTACATCCTCCCGCGGCAGCGTATCCGCAAACCCATCTGCCGACCACGGCATTGAAAAAATCTGTGCTTCCAGTGCTGCTACCGCTACGATGTCTGCCTCCTGCATCCTGCGGATCATCATACGCCCTGATCTCCCGGCAGACGCTTTTCTTTTTCCTGCCGTTCGCGCTCCGCCTGTGACAGCCGCAGATAATCCGGCTGGTGTGCCTGTGCCGATACGGTTTTTCCCTCGCGCACATAGGTGAGCGCCAGCGCTGCTACCGCTCCCGCACGCTGTTTATTCAGATGCGCCGGTGCAAACGTATACGACACCTGTACCTGTTCCTCCAGATACGGGCGGAATATCGGCACGCCATCCCCTAAAAAGATCACCGCACGCCCGAGCGCGTTGATCCGCTCTACAATCTGTGCGATATCCACGGCACACTGCTCCTCGATCACATGCATCTGTCCATCGATAAATTCGTAGAGTCCCGTATAGGTCTGATTTCTGCGCGCATCCATGAGCGGGCAGACAACATCCGCCGCTCCCCACAGATTATAGGCGAGTCCATCGACCGTAGGCACTTCCACGAGCGGCTTGTCCAATGCCAGCCCCAGCCCCTTTGCCGTGGCAGAGCCGATACGCAGTCCGGTAAATGAGCCAGGTCCCTTTGCAACCGCGATCGCATCGACCGACTGCAGATCGAGATCGATCATGGATGCGACTGTATCGAGCATTGGGAGCAGCGTCTGCGAATGCGTTTTTTTATAATTTACGGTGTATTCACCGATCAGATTGTCATCCTCCACAACAGCTACACTGGCAACGAGCCCGGAGCTGTCGAGTGCTAATAGCTTCATTCTACTGTCCTTCCTTTATCTACTACTATTCATCTCCGACTTCCTCTAGCGTGATCCTGCGGTAATCAAAGCCCTTTTCAAGATCCTTTTCGATCAGAAGCTTCGTCCTGCGCTTGGGCAGGATCTCACGGATCAGCTCTGCCCATTCCACGAGGCACACGCCGTCCCCGTAAAAATAGTCTTCGTAGCCGATCTCCTCCATTTCCTCCACATCCCCGATCCGGTACACATCAAAATGATAGAACGGCAGCCTGCCCTCCTCATATACCTGAACGATCGTAAATGTCGGGCTACTGATCGGCTCTGTGATACCAAGCCCGTCTGCCAGCCCCTGCGCAAATACGGTCTTTCCCACGCCGAGATCCCCCGTCAGTGTAAATACCGTCCCCGCCTGTGCCGCTTTGCCGAGCTGCTTTGCCAGTGCAAATGTCTCCTCCGGCGAATTTGTCTCATATACCATCTGTTTTCTTCAACCTCTATGCTTTCTTCATTTTAAACCGGTAGCTGTCCATGTGTGACTTGGCGAGCTCATAAAGCGCGTCGTACTGATCCGCCAACTGGTCACGCGGGATCACATTCGCGCGGATGCGTCCGCCGTATAAAAGCACCATATGCTTTGTGCTCACGATCTTGTACAACTGCTTCCACGGCATTGTCACGCTCTGTTCTCCAAAGCATGTCGTAATGCCCTTCTCATCAAATGCATAATGAATCGGCTGCTGATAGACCGCGCTGTTTTTCATCTGTTTTTTCACCTTAGCTCTGAGCGTGAACGGCACATAGAGCACGATCAGCACACTCGCCAGCAGGTACAGCACATTATATGCCACGTTGACATCCCCCCAACTGAGAATGCTCACCAGCACCAGCAGCACCGCGATGATGACCGACAGCACGCCCTGTGAGTTGTGGTATACATGGTAGAGATTAAAGCGGTACATATCCTCAAAGGTCATTGTTACATCCAGTTCTATTTTGTTCATGCAGCTACTCCTTCACTTCTCTAATGGGAAATTCATCGGAATTTCCTATTACACAAAAAACATAGCTTAGTATAACATTTCTGTAAAAAAAAGGAAAGAGGGATGCTCACCCTCTTTCCCGTTTCCCTCTATACAGTCGTCAAGCTGCCTTTCCGGTAGCTGTCGAATAAAACTACAGCAGGCTCTCGTACAGCTTGGTAATATCCTCTACACTGGTTTCCTTCGGATTGCCCGGACGACATGCATCATCATATGCTGACTGTGCCAAGAACGGAATATCCTCTTTCTTGACGATCTCGCTCAGATCTGCCGGAATTCCGACATCTGCGGACAGTTTTTTAACAGCGTCTACGGCTGCCTTACGATACTCCTCCTGACTCATGGAATCTACGCCCTCTACGCCCATCGCGCGCGCGATCTCACGATACTTCTCGCCGGTAGCATCTGCATTATACTCCATAACAGTCGGCAGGATGATCGCATTCGCTACACCATGCGGTGTGTCATAGAGTGCTCCCAGCGGATGAGCCATCGAATGCACGATACCAAGTCCTACGTTTGAGAATCCCATGCCTGCAACATACTGTCCCAGAGCCATTCCCTCGCGTCCTTCCTTTGTGTTATCCACTGCACCGCGCAGACTTCTGGAAATGATCTCGATCGCCTTCAGATGGAACATATCAGACAGCTCCCATGCGCCTGCGGTAATGTATCCCTCGATCGCGTGTGTCAATGCGTCCATACCGGTAGCTGCGGTCAGTCCCTTCGGCATGGATGACATCATATCGGGGTCAACAAATGCTACGACCGGAATGTCTTTCGGGTCTACGCATACCATCTTGCGGTTTTTCTCAACATCTGTGATGACATAGTTGATCGTAACCTCTGCTGCTGTACCTGCTGTTGTCGGTACGGCAAAGATCGGCACGCTCTTTTTTGTAGTCGGTGCAACACCCTCCAGGCTGCGCACATCAGCAAAGTCAGGATTGGCGATAATGATGCCGACACCTTTTGCGGTATCCATAGAAGATCCTCCGCCAATCGCGATAATATAATCAGCGCCTGCTGCCTTGAATGCTGCTACACCGGTCTGTACATTCTCGATCGTAGGGTTCGGTTTGATATTTGAATACAATTCATAATCGAGTCCTGCCTTTTCCAGTACATCCAGCACTTTTTTGGTCACACCAAATTTTACCAGATCCGGATCGGAGCATACAAATGCTTTCTTGAATGCCCTGCCCTTTGCCTCATCAGCAATCGCCTCAATCGCACCTGCTCCGTGATAAGAGGTCTCGTTTAACACAAATCTGTTTGCCACTGTCTTTTTCCTGTTGCAGCCAGCCGTTTCCCGGGGCTGCATCCTTTCTTTGCTTTATAGATCAAGTGTACTCTAAATTCCCTTCATCGTCAACGCAATCCGCTTCTTTTCCAGATCGACATCGAGTACCTTTACATCCACAACATCACCGACCGAAACAGCCTCGAGCGGATGCTTGATAAAGCGGTCACAGATCTGTGAAATGTGGACGAGTCCGTCCTGATGCACACCGATATCCACAAACGCGCCGAAGTCAATGACGTTGCGCACCGTGCCCTTAAGCACCATGCCCGGTGTCAGATCCTTCATTTCCAGTACATCGCTGCGCAAAATCGGGCGCGGCATATCCTCCCTTGGATCTCTGCCAGGCTTTTCCAGCTCGGATAAAATATCATTCAGCGTCAGCTCACCGATCTCCAGCTCCTGCGCCAGCTTTTTCCTGTCCTTTACCTTTTTGGACAATCCGGCAAGCTGTCCGGGCTGCCAGTCACCCTTGCCAAAGCCGAACTTTTCCAACAGAAGCGTTGTCGCCGCGTAGCTCTCCGGGTGGACGCTCGTCGCATCTAACGGATTTTTGCCGTTTCTGATGCGCAGGAAGCCCGCACACTGCTCAAACGCCTTCGGACCGAGCTTCGGCACCTTTTTCAACTCGTTGCGGCTCATAAACCTGCCGTTTTCCTCGCGGTAGGCGACAATGTTTTTCGCCACTGCCTTGCTGATACCCGATATGTACTCCAGCAGCGATGCACTTGCGGTATTCAGATCCACGCCCACGCGGTTGACACAGTCCTCCACCACTCCGCCGAGCGCTTCGCCGAGCTTTTTCTGATTCATGTCATGCTGATACTGCCCGACCCCGATCGCTTTCGGATCAATCTTGACCAACTCTGCCAGCGGGTCCTGCAAACGCCTTGCGATCGATGCCGCGCTCCGCTGTCCTACATCAAAATTCGGAAATTCCTCGGTCGCCAGCTTGCTCGCAGAGTAGACAGATGCCCCTGCCTCGTTGACGATCACATACTGCACCGGTTTTTTCAGCTCCTTCAAAAGCCCGACGATGATCTGCTCGGACTCCCGCGATGCCGTTCCGTTCCCGACAGAGATCAGGGATATATCATATTTGTCGATCAACTGCTTTAAGATCCTTTTGGATTCCTCGACCTTATTTTGCGGCGCAGTCGGATAAATGACCTTTGTGTCCAGTACTTTTCCGGTCGCGTCCACGACCGCGAGCTTGCAGCCGGTACGGAATGCCGGATCCCAGCCGAGCACGACCTTTCCGATGATCGGCGGCTGCATGAGCAGTTGTCCGAGATTTTTGCCAAAGACACTGATTGCCCCGTCCTCCGCCTTTTCCGTCAGATCTGCGCGGATCTCACGTTCGATCGCCGGCGCGATCAGCCGGTCGTAGCTGTCGGCGATCGTCTCCTGCAGCACCGGCTTTGTATTTGGATTGTCCCGCGTGATGACCTTTTTTTCGAGGAAACGCAAAATATCCTCCTGCGGTGCCTCGAGCTTGACGCCAAGTACCTTTTCTGCCTCGCCGCGGTTCAATGCCAGCACACGGTGTCCGGCGAGTTTTGCCACCGGCTCAGTAAAATCATAATACATCTCGTAGACGCTTTTCGCCGCCGCATCCTTGACCGACGAGTGCAAAATGCCTTTTTTCGCCGTCAGCTCACGGATACGGATGCGGTAATCTGCCTCCTCCGCGATCAGCTCCGCCACAATATCCTTTGCACCTGCAAGTGCTTCCTCTGCGGTCGCTACCTCTTTTTCCTCGTTGATGAAATCTCTTGCCTCCTCTAACATCGGTTTGTTGGTCATTTGCAGCAGCAAAATATTCGCAAGCGGCTCCAGACCCTTTTCCTTTGCCACCGTCGCACGGGTGCGGCGCTTCGGGCGGTACGGGCGGTACAGATCCTCCACGACAACGAGCGTCTGTGCGTCCAGAATCTGCTGCCGCAGCTCCTGCGTGAGCTTGCCCTGCTCCTCGATCGTTGCGAGCACCTGCTGCTTCTTTTCCTCCAGATTACGCAGATAATTCAACCGTTCAAACAAATTTCTCAACTGTTCATCGTTCAACGCGCCGGTCGCTTCCTTCCGATAGCGGGCAATAAACGGAATTGTATTTCCCTCATCGATCAATTTCACAGCGGCGTCTACCTGACCCTTCCGCACGCCAAGCTCCGCTGCGATCGTAGCTATGATATCCATTACACTTATTTCCTTTCTCTGATTCTGCCATCCGGCGGCTGCAAGGCTATGCTCTCCCCGCCATGACCTGCCTATTATACCCCAAACGCAAACCTCATGGCAAGCCATGGCAAACTGTCGCATGTCATAGCTGAACTGTTATGATAATTATATCAGTGCAAACAGATCCATATGAAAAAAGAACAGCGCGCCGTTGCGCACGAGCACATTGACGATCACGATAGCCAGTGCGCCCCACAGCCACCCGTCATGTGCGCGCATTCCGATATGCAGTCTGCGGCGAGTCAGACGCTCGATCGTCTGGCTGAGCATAAACCATCCATACACTGCTGCCGCATAGGGCACGAGCGGATGATACAAAAATGACCGGATCGGATGCAGGTGCAGCAGGGCATAGACTGCGCGTGTCCCGCCACAGCCGGGACAGTAATAGCCTGTCAGGGTATGCAGCAGACAAAGCAGCCGGAACAGCGGAAATTGTACCTGCAGCCAGCGGTACAGCAGGATGCAGACCGGGATCAAAAACAACAGGCAGATACCTGCCATGTACAGTTCATCCTCGATCGTTTTGGGTTGTGTTGCAGGATATTTTTGTTGATGCTTCATATTGTGATACCGTTTCTAAGATATTTTAGTGGTTGTTTTATAGTTTCCTATCCCATAATAAAAGGGATGTGATCCAAAATCACACCCCTTTTCTTTCATAGAAGCCCCGTTTAGTTAAACCGGATCATCTGCAGCACACTCGAAAGCTGCGCTGCTTTTTCCTCATAGACAGCCTCTGACATCGTATCTGTGACAAATCCGATCTCGTCCGGCAGCTCCTCAATATCTACAAACTCCACGCTGCCGAATGTGCGGGAAATCTCCTCCTTTGATGCCTTTGTGCGCACAAAGAACCGCGTCTCATTTGTCTTGTAATCAGCCAGCTTGACCGGCTTAGCATCCCAGTTTAAGATAATATGTGTATGCATATGCTTGACCATATCCACAATGTCCCCGACTACCGCACTCGCTGTCGGCAGCTTGCCCGCACCGCTTCCGTAAAACATCGCGTCTCCGAGCATATTTCCCTTGACAAAAATCGCATTGAATACACCGTTTACATTATAAAGTGGATGGTCTGCCGGAAGAAGAAATGGTGCTACCATTGCTATATAACCGTTTTCGGTCTGTCTGCTCATCGCGAGGAGCTTGATCGCGCGTCCCATCTCCTTTGCATACATAATATCGGTCGGTGTGATCTTTGTGATACCCTCGGTATGAATATCCTGATAGTTCACCTGCTGTCCGCAGACAATCGATGTGAGGATCGCGATCTTGCGGCACGCATCGTAGCCTTCGACATCCGCCGTCGGGTCTTTCTCCGCATAGCCCCTTGCCTGCGCCTCTTTTAATACGTCATCAAATGCCAGACCCTCATTCGTCATTTTGGTCAGCATATAGTTTGTCGTACCGTTGACGATACCGCTGATCTCGACAATCTCGTCACCGGTGATCGAACTCATCAGCGGACGGATGATCGGAATACCACCGCCTACACTCGCTTCAAACAGGAAGTTCACATTTTTCTCTGCCGCGAGCGCGATCAGCTCCGCTCCCTTGTCTGCCACCAACGCCTTGTTCGAGGTCGTCACATGCTTTCCTGCCTCGAGCATCGCCTTTACAAATGTGTACGCCGGTTCTACACCGCCCATCGTCTCAACAACCACGCTGACCTCCGGGTCGTTTGCGATCACCTGATAATCATGCACGATCTTACTCTGGATCGGATCTCCCTCAAACTCTCTCAGATCCAGCACATATTTTACTTCCAGATCTTCCCCGGATGTCTTTTGGATCCGTGCCCTGTTTTTCTCTAAAATCTCTACCACGCCGGAACCGATCGTTCCGTATCCCATAACTGCTACTTTTACCATTTGTTTTTACTCCCTTGCAAGTATTTTTAAGTAGTGCACGCCATCCTGCTGCTCGATGCGCTCCATCATCCGGTTCGCATCCGTTGTCTCCGGCAGAATATCCACACTCAGCGTCAGCGATGCGATCCCATTGACCGGAATACTCTGATGAATCGTCAGAATATTGGCATTGCTCTCCGCAATCGTTTTCAAAATCGCAGATAACAGCCCCGGCTCGTCATCCAACTGGATGACCATCGTGATCGTCCGCCCTTTCGCGTTGTCGTGAAAAGGAAAAATATCTTCTTTGTACTTGTAATAAGAACTGCGGCTGATGTCTGCCCGCTCTGTCGCCTCCTGCACCGAGGCCGCCCTGCCGGATTCCAGCAATCGCTTCGCCTCTACCACACGCAACAGGACTTCAGGCACCGCTTTTTCTTTTAGCACATAATAATTTGTCTTTTCTGTCATCATACGCTCCTGTGTTTGCCCTGCAAATACACTTGTACTCACCTGAAAGATAATAACACAAGAATGCAAATGACGCAAGACCTTATTCGTCCTGCGCCATTGTTCCTCCCTGTGAGAGCCATTTTAAATATGCATTGATAAACGGATCCAGATCGCCGTCCAGCACCGCATCTACATTTCCTGTCTCGTAACCCGTCCGACGATCCTTGACCATCGTATATGGCTGCATGACATAGGAACGTATCTGGTTGCCCCAGCCGATCTCGGTCACTTCACCGCGGATCTCCGCCTCTTTTTCTTCATTCTCCTGCCGGCGCAGCATGAGCAGCTTCGCCTTCAGCATCTGCATCGCCTTGTCCTTATTCATATGCTGTGACCGCTCATTCTGGCAGGTCACAACGATACCGGTCGGAAAATGCGTGATACGGATCGCAGAGGACGTTTTATTGATATGCTGTCCGCCCGCTCCACTCGAACGGTAGGTATCGATACGGATATCCTCATCCTTTACCTCGATGTCGATATCCTCCTCAATATCCGGCATGACATCACACGATACAAAGGAGGTCTGGCGTTTGCCCGCAGCATTGAACGGTGAGATACGCACCAGACGGTGGACACCCTTTTCTGATTTCAGATAGCCATAGGCATTCTCGCCGTTGACCTGAAAGGTCACTGATTTGATGCCAGCCTCATCGCCCTCGTGAAAATCAAGCACCTCCACCGAAAAGCCCTTGTCGTTCGCCCAGCGTGTATACATACGATACAGCATGGATGCCCAGTCACACGACTCCGTACCGCCAGCACCCGCATTGAGCGAAACGATCGCAGCATCCCCGTCAAATTCACCGGACAACAGTGTCTTGATACGGATCTCATCATACGTCTTTTGATAAGTGGCTACCGCCTCCTCGATCTCCGGAATGAGCGAAGCATCATTTTCTTCCTCCGCCATCATGATGAGAGTCTCGATATCCTCATAGTGAGTCTCTAAGCTGTGATATGTCTCGATATCATCCTTGAGGCTCTTTAACGTTTTCATTTTCTGCTGGGAAATCTCTGCCTGATTCCAGAAATCAGGTGCCTCCATCTCCCGCTCTAATTCTTCAATGCGTTTTGACTTATTCGCTAAGTCAAAGTGCATCCCTCACTTCCATCAGTGGTTCCTTCCACGTATTTAATAATAACCGGTACTGGTCTAATTCTACCACAAATGTCACCCGCTTTCTTTTTTATTTATATTCCCACCTGCATACTTCCTGAGATTCTTTCTCATTTTAATATGCTGGCGGTCACTTCTCACCCTGCAATACCTCGATCGCTTTCAAAACCTGATTATCCTGCATCAGATCATACGTTTCCGCATCGGGATCGAGATATTCATATTCGAGCTCAATATCCGGATCAATACCCTCGCCCTGAATATTTTCGCCGTTCGGGGTATAATATTTTGCCGTTGTCAGCTTGAACGCACTGCCGTCTGCCATCTGACGGATGCTCTGGACAATGCCCTTTCCAAACGTCGTCGTACCGATCAGCGTACCGTATTTGAAATCACGGATTGCTCCCGCAAAAATCTCGGAGCTGCTCGCACTGTTTTCATTGATCAGCACAGCCATCGGATAGTCCATACATGCCGCGTCGGATTTGTATTCTTTCCGATTGCCGTTTTTATCCTCTGTCCAGACAGTCACGCCCTCCGGCAGAATCTGATCAAGAATATCCGTCACCGAATCGATCATGCCGCCCGGATTGTCGCGCAGATCGACGATCATCGATTTCATTCCCTGTGATTTCAGATCCGCAACGACATCCGCAAATTCCGTCGCTGTCTTGTCACCAAACTCTGCGATCATAATATAACCGATCCCATCGTCCAGCATCTGTCCGGTCAGGGTCGGCACATCCACGATATCGCGCGTAACATCCATCTCCAGATAGCCGGTCTGCCCCTTCCGGTAGAGCTTCAAATGTACCTCTGTGCCCTTTTCTCCGCGGATATGTGTGACGAGCTCCGTCAGCTCCATCGATGTCGCCGAAATATCGTCCACCTGCACCAGAATGTCACCATCCTGAATGCCTGCCTTTTCTGCCGGACTGTCCTCATACACATGATTGACCGTTACCTGCATGGTATCGGGGTTCTGCTGCAGCACAGCACCGATACCGCTGAGCGAAGCAGTCGCAGAAATCATCATATTCTCATATTCCTCCGGCGTATAATATGCCGAATAGCTGTCGCCGATACCCTCAAACAGCCCTTTGTAGAGTCCGTTTATGAGATCCTCCGTATCGACATCCTCATAATAATAAGTACGGATCGCCGTGACCAGCCGCTCGATCTTGCTCTGAACCGAAGCACTCAGCACCTCTGTGCTGTCCGTCGTCGTCTGCGATATCTGCGTCGTATGATTCTCTACCTTGCTGATGCCTGCCATCGGAATGACCAGAAATACAACCAGACACAGCGCAAGCACCGTCAGTCCGCCGATCGAGAGTCCCTTGTAAAAAGCACCTCTTTTCTCAGCCTCTACCCGGTGCATCTCCTCGCGCAATGCATCCGCATCCGCGATCTGCTCCTCCGAGAGCTGCAGTTCTTCCTTTTTATCCATATGCAAAAACCTACACCTTTAAATGCTTTCGAATTGTCGTGAAGCTTCCCACAAAACCGATGCCTACACCTAAAATCAGTCCGACAGGCGCGAGCGTGCGGAACACGGTGCCAACCGGCAGAAAGCTCAACATACTGCTCAGGAAATTGAATTTATCCATAATATATACGATCAGCTTGCTGTACAGGAAATACAGCACCGCAAGCGGCAGAACCGATCCGATCAGTCCGATCAGAATACCCTCTACGACGAACGGCGCACGCACGAAAAAGTCGGTCGCACCGATCAGCTTCATAATGCCGATCTCCTCTTTGCGGACAGCAATACCGACCATAACCGTATTGCTGATCAGAAAGATCGCTACACAAAGCAGGATCAAAATGATACCCGCCGATACATAACCGATCAACCGGTTAAAGTCCGATAACGTATTCGCCACGATTTCGGATCTGCGCACCTCACGCACACCATCCAGATTCTCCAGATAGGAAACAAGCGAATCCTGCATCGACACATCATTCAGATAGATCTCATAGCTCTCGGACTTTTGCAGCGGGTTGTCGTCCCCGAAGCCCTCTGCCAGTTCTTCATTGCCTTCAAAATAAACCTGCGAAAACTCTTTCCACGCATCATCTGCGGACTTAAAATTATACGCGGCCACCTCCGGACGCTCCTTGATCTTTTCTCCGATCTCGGCAATCTGCTGAGGGGTCACATCATCCTTGAACAGCACCGTGACTGCCACGCCCTCCTCTGCACTTTTTACCGTCGCCTGAAAATTGGTCACGATCGAAAAAAACAGTCCAAACAAGAAAATACAGGCTGCCATCGTCGCGATAGAAGCCAGTGAAAACATTTTATTTCTCCATATGTTTTTAATGCCCTGCTTGAGCGAATAAAAAAATGTACTAATTCTCATTGTCGTCACCACCCTTACCGTCTGTCAGGGAATCTGAAACGACAGTCCCTTGCTGAATCGTAATGACACGCTTCCCCAGCGCACGCACAATCTCCATATTATGTGTCACGACAACGACCGTCGTGCCGCGGGAATTGATCATCTCAAGAAGATTCATGATCTCCCATGCATTATTGTTGTCAAGATTTCCCGTCGGCTCATCCGCCAACAAAATCCGGGGATTGTTGACCAGCGCCCGCGCGATCGCCACACGCTGCTGCTCGCCGCCGGACAACTGTCTCGGGAACGAGCGGTACTTTGCCGCCAGACCTACCATCGACAACATCATCGGCACCTTCTGGCGGATACTGCGGTTCGACGCTCCGACCACGCGCTGCGCAAATGCCACATTGTCATATACATTCCGATCCTTGAGCAGACGAAAATCCTGAAAAACGCATCCGACATTTCTGCGGAAATACGGCACCCTGCAGTGCGGCAGCTTACCGATATCTGTCCCGTTGATCGTAATGTCCCCGGAAGTCGGCTCCAGCTCTTTTAAAAGCAGCTTGATGAGCGTGGACTTTCCGGAACCACTGTCTCCTACGATAAACACAAACTCGCCCTCCGAAATATGGAGCGAGACATCATTTAATGCGGGTATTCCCTGTGAAAAGGACTTACTCACATGATCCAGACGAATCATAAAACCTCCTTAACTCTCCGGTCAATAATCCATAGTTTCCATATATTTCATATACTGAACAACCATCAGCGCAATCTTAAACGTGATCGCGTCCTCAAAGATACGCAGATCCAGACCGGTACTTTTCTGCAGCTTATCCAGTCGATAAACCAATGTATTACGGTGAATGTAGAGCTGACGGGATGTCTCAGATACATTCAGGTTATTTTCAAAAAATTTGTTGATCGTCATCAGGGTTTCCTCATCGAAATCATCCGGCGATCTGCCTCCGAAGATCTCCCTGATAAACATTTTACACAACGGAATCGGCAACTGATAGATCAGACGACCGATGCCAAGCGTCGCATAGGCGATAATATCCCTATCCTCAAAAAAGATCTTTCCGACATCAAGAGCCATCCGCGCCTCCTTGTAAGAGCGCGATACCTCTTTGATCTCTTTGACAATCGAACCATACGCAATATGCACGTCTGGATTTCCACTGCCGACAAGCACCGCACGGATCGCCTCGGCAGACTTATTCAGCTCGGCATAGCCCTCGCCCTCGAGCAGCTCCCGCACAACAATAATATTCTTCTCATCGACCGCAGTGACAAAATCATGGTTCTTGCCATGGAATACGCTGCGCACGCGCTCCAGCTCGTTGCCATCCTTCTCGCGGTTTGTCTCTATAATAAATACCGCGCGGGGCACATCGATCTCAATGTGGAGCTTTTTCGCACGGTTGTAGATATCAACCAACAGCAAATTGTCCAACAACAGATTTTTGATAAAATTATCCTTATCAAAGCGTTCCTTGTACGCGATCAACAGATTCTGGATCTGGAACGTCGCAATCTTTCCAAACATATAGGCATCCTCGGTATCCCCGCATGCCACAAGCACATACTCTAACTGATGCTCGTCAAACACCTTGAAAAACTGGCAGCCCTGCAGCACCTGCGAATCCGCCGGGGATTCCATCAATGCACGCGCCGGCTCAATATAATTATCCGCCTCGGGAAATGTCGAAGCGAGAACAGTCCCCTCTGTGTCGATGACACACAGATCATTCCTCGTAATACCCTTTAATCCATCTATTGTATTTTGCAAGATCTGATTTGATATCATATCGGCTCCTCCCGTCCTTCACGTTGTATGCGCCGTTAGACAATTTTCACAATAAAAAAATGTAAAATTCTGCGCAAGAAAGACTTTGTGTATCCCATTTTAATGCAAATCAACAAAAAAGGAAAGAGGAAATACCATATTTTTTATGCTAATATTCTAAAAAGCCCTCCCCCAACACCTCATTTGCATCCGTCACAATGACAAATGCATGCGGATCAAGCTCTTTGACACAATCCTTAAAGTCCAGAACTTCCTTTTTTCCGACAACGCAAAACAGCATTTTTCGCATTTCATCAGAATACATGCCCTGTGCCGGTATCGCTGTACAGCCGCGATCCATCTCATATAAAATGTGCTCCGCGATCTCTGTGGAATGATCCGAAACGACAAATATCATCTTTGAATCGTTCAAGCCATTGAGAATCGTATCCGATACCTTCGTCACGATCGCCACCGACAGGATCGCATACAATGCCGGTCGCGCGCCCACCAGACAATATCCGGCAACGATGACCGCGCCATCCAGCACAAGCAGAATCTGTGCGATTGAATGATCGCGGAATTTGCGGTGCAGCAGCGACGCAACCAGATCCGTGCCGCCCGTCGCATTGCCGGTGCGGAATACGAGCGCGATTCCGATTCCACTGATCAATCCGCCATACAAAGCCGCAAGCAGATAATCGCCCCCTGCCAAATCGATCGACGGAATGGCCGCAAGCCACGCCGACAGCAGCAGGGCAGCAACTGCCGTCCTGTACACAAACAGTCTGCCCATGACAAACCATGCGATAAGAAACGCCGGCAGATTCAACGCGATATTTGTAAGCCACAACGGAATACCTCCGGGTACGAGTCCCGTTGTCATCCGGCGGATGATAATACCGAGTCCGGTAAATCCGCCGTTGACCATACCCATCGGGTCAAATACTGCCTGTACTGCCAGCGCAATGAGACCGGTTCCCGCAACCAGCAGGATATAGTCCATGATCACCTCTTTTTTCTTTCTATGAATACGTGCCATAAACCGTAGATATTCCTTCGTAATTACTATTCACAATTACGTTCCTTCCTCACGATCGTCATACTGATTCACATGCAGCTTAAACCTGCCAAAATGGATCAGCCGTTTCATCCGCCAGCTAAACCCCTTTTTCTCCATCAGCAGTCCATAGTTCTCGCCGAGTCCGTACCACAGCTTTGCCAACAGCTTGCTGCGGTTTTTCATGAGAAACTCCTCCTGCTGAGGAGTCGGCATCACGGATAATATGATATCCGGCGCCGCGCTGTTGATCTCATTGATCATGCGATCCAGATCGTCCGGATATTCTTCTATACTATATTGTCCGATAATCTGCAGTTTTTCATACCGCTGCGCCAAAATTTCTTTTATTTTATCGAGCGCTGCATTTTTTGCCGCAACAAGGTAGACCTGCTGCTGCCCGCGTTGCAACCGTTTCATCAGTTCCGTAAAGAACAAATGATCCGAGGCCTCTCTGATGCGCTGATTGGAGGTGATGCCTGCCACGCTAAGTATCTCCGGATCTTCGACTACGATCAGGTCTGCCTGCTCTACAAACGATTTTTCTTCCTCGGAACCGCTGCTGCTCACCTTCATCAACGACTGCATGGACATTGTCAAAAACATGCATAGCCGTTCACTGTGTAACGCCTCCTGCGCCAACTGCAGCTCATCCCTCAGAGAATAATTCGGGAAGGTCATTCCCAAAAGCTGTATCTGTTTAATCATAAACCACCTATCTTTTTTTAGAATCCGTGGATAGTATAACAGAATGCTATTCTTTTTTCAACCGGCAGAAAATGTCTGATAATTCCAGCCGTTTTTTCGTCATATTCCGACATGAACCGCAGTTTTTTTACATCTCGGTTGTCAAGCATTTTTCGACAAAATATCCCATATTTTGCATATTTATCGCATGTGCACAAAACTTCTGTTCGCTTTCTTTTACTATGTAAACAACAAAATTTGTCACTTTTTTTGTGGATAATGTGAATAACTTCGTGTATAACTCACATTTGCTGATAAAATCGTTTTTTTAATGTGGATAACTTCGGCACTACTTGTTAGCAATTTGCAACGGCTTTTTTTCATTTTTAATTATTAAGTATAATTTTGTGCAATTTGCCTTTTTGTATCTGCGGGCAGCAAGCAGGCCAAATATAATTTTCAGCAAATTCCTATTATAGAATTGGAATTAAGAAAGAATCCTGCTTTGCAGGATTCTCCGCCTGTGGCGGGTCGCTTCTGCGACATCTACATATCCGCCACAGTGCGATCCCCGCGGAGCGTTTTTAATTCATAGGAAGGAATTTCCTATGAATTAAAAAAGAGACCCCACTTTTTATGAGGTCTCTGACGTATACAAATAATATTAACAGATATTAGAAAATTCTGCGGACTGCGAGTACGGTTCTGTAAGTAATCGGTGATGTATACTTGATTCCGGTCTCCGGAGAGCTTGCATGAACCAATGTATTGTTTCCGGCATAAATACCTACGTGTCCGCTGTAGCATACGATATCACCCGGCTGGATGTCCTCGATACTCACGCCGTATCCGACGCTGCGAAGTGCGCTGGATGAGTGCGGAAGCGATACACCAAAGGCTGCATATACTGCCATAACGAATCCCGAACAATCGGCTCCATTTGTCAGGCTGCTGCCGCCGTAGCGGTACGGATTGCCGACAAACTGACATGCATAATTTGCGACAGCCTGTCCGTTTGATCCGGACGGAGCGCTGTATGAGCTTTCGCTCGAATCGCTGGAGCTGCTGGATGAGCTGCTGCTGGATGAGCTTGATGAGGAACTGCTACTGCTGCTGGATGACGAGCTGCTAGAGCTGCTGGATGAAGAACTACTGCTGCTCTGGCTCGCTGCGGCACTCTGTTCTGCTGCTGCGGCTGCTGCCTGACGGTCGGCTTCTTCCTCTGCCAGACGCTGTGCTTCCTCCTCTTTGGACTCTGCATAGGTGTACTGGGTATCCAGTGTCACATAATCAGCGGATACATATCCATCGCCGCCTTCAACTGTGACCTTGACCCAGCCCTGATTTTTCTTTGACTCGCTGACAACCGTCAGCTCCTCGCCCTCGGGCACGAGCTCGATGACCTTGGAATCGCCGTCAGCCTTTTCTCTGACGCGGAGTGTCTGTGTATCTACGGTAGCGACTCTGCTGCCGACCTTTTTCAAAAGCTTCTTTGTTCCGGTCTTGACATAGTCAGCCTTTACATAACCGGTGACGCTGCCGGATTTGATCTTGTACCAGCCGTTTTTCTCTTTTAAAACGGTTCCGACAGACTCGTCATAGAGCTTTCCCAAAACCTTGCTATTCTCGTTTGCACGTGCCCGGACATTCACATATCCATCAACATCTGCAACGATCATTACTTCCTCTTCGGAATCTTCGGACTTTTCAGACTCTTCGGTTTCTTCCTCTACCTCGCCCTCTGTCTCATCAGTTGCAGCGCTGCTCTCTGCTGCGGTAACTGTCTGCACATCGGTCGTTTCCTTTGCTACCGTATCTGATGAGAGTGTGTTCTCTGCCAGATACTGTGATAACAGCAGTGAAATACCGGATGCCGGTGATGATTCGGTCAACTCAGATGTCACATTTACGCTAGTTAAACCTGTCGCGCCTGCAATCGGTGCTGCTCCTACGCTCACCGTACTCGCCGCCAGTGTCAATGCACTCACCACACAGCAGGTTGTTCTTCGTAATGCTCTATAGTTCATTTTAGCCTCCAAACGTATAATTCTTTCAACTTTATGTTTATTTGTTACGAATTTATTACATTTGTTACATTGCCATTATAGCAAGGTTATGTAACTATGTCAACCACTAGATCCTGTCAATTATTTCCACGCAGATATTATCGGTGATCACAGAACTATTTTTGTGGTGTTTCGAGGCATGCGAGTGCGCATTCCTGTCCACGTTATGAACACTTCGATACACGGTCGCAGCTCCTGCAAGCATATCTGTTTTGCTTTCGTTGCACGAACCATTCCGATGAGCCTCCGCAAAACAAAATTGGTTACAGTGTCAAAACTCATCTTCCACGGCATGCTTGCATGCCGGTGGGAGATGGAGTTTATGACACGCCCTTCAATGAGGATGAAGTGGGGCAAAAGCACCACGGGAATCCGAATTGAAGTAGGATTGTGGGAGTGCGAAGCACGAAACAATCCGTGTAACCGGAGGTTCGGGTGTTTTGACACCCGAACCAAAATTGTGTCAACAAAGGCTTCCACAATTTGGAGTCTCATCTCCATCGTGCAAAGGCAGCAAAATCAGACATG
>CAVHZH010000026.1:0-22381 GCA_963640395.1 Oscillospiraceae bacterium | reverse complement strand
TACGCCACACCGACGAAATGCGAAGCATTTTGGAGGTTGGCTCTGAACAGTTACGATATTTTTAACTTTATTATCTCATGAAACAGAATGAAAGGAATCTGTTATTTTGCACAAAAAACAAAAAGTAAAATTATATATTTTGCATAATAGCTTATAAAAGTTAAGAATTTGCAATAGAAATTATGAATAATTATAAAAAAAGAAGATTTCAATAATCATTAAAAAAAGAGCGGGAATGTATGATAATAAATCTTGTAAACACTTACATCTTTAAGTTACTGCAGTACTTACAAGAGAAGGGAAGATTATTAGGGAGGAATAATTATGTTTGACAAAAACGCATCACCCGCATTTAAACGCCATTCGATCGGAATTATCATTGTGGGATGTCTTGCAATGTATTTCAGCTGCTGTCTTTCAACAGATGCATTAAATGTATTGCAGCCGATATTTACCCAAATCGGATGGAGCTATTCACAGATCACAATGCCTTTGACAATCGGAGGATATATCCTTGTTGCATTATCCTTTGTGTTTAGTACGATTATTATAAAAAATGGTACAAGAGTATTTGGTACAATGGCATTTGCAGCTATGGCTGTCGGGACTTTATTGATCGCAGTTGCCTATATGACGAACAATTATGCATTTTTCATGGCAGGTGGTCTGCTGAGTAAGTTCGGAGCACAGGCATCCCAGATGTTTATCTTCCAGTTATGTGCAGAGTGGTTTGTGACTGCAAGAGGAAGAATCCTTGGAATCATTACAATGGCAGCACCACTGGATTCCGCAACATCGACAACGATCCTGACATTATTGAATAAAAAGATCGGCTTTTCGGCGACGTATATTGTATTGGCAGTCGTTCTTGGAATCGCGACAGTACTTGCATTCCTGTTCTCTCAGACAAGACCTTCCGATATGGGAATGCTCCCGGATGGAATAGCCCGGAAGGCAGAAACAGAGAAAGGCGAAGAGCAGACAGCAGTTCTTACGATGAAACAGATTCTAAGCTCTGTATCCACATGGAAGCTGATTATCGCATTTGGTATTTTTAACGGAACGATCAGTGCAATCATGTCCTTCCATATTACACGAATGACAGAGGTAAATGTCAATTCAGCACTTGCACTTGGACTTCTTTCCGTTGCAGCGATCATCGGTCTCCCGTTTGGTTATATCTACGGATGGCTGGATGATAAGTTCAACACGATCGTGGCATGTACTGTTCTTGGAATCAGCTATATCATTCTTTGTACGGCATTGCTTTTCGGATCAGCAAATAACATGTGGCTGATTTTTGTAGCAGTTGTTGGTATGGGCTCTATGACAGGCGGATGCCCGAACCGACATCCGGCATCGATTATGTATACATTCGGAACAAGCGAGTACCAGAATGCAAACAGATATATCGGAATCGGAATTTCTCTGATTTCTGCATTTGGTCCGCAGCTGATGAGTGCATGTATGGATAAAACGGGTTCACTGAACTTAGGATATGGAATTTTCGCGGTACTTTGTGCGATCGCAACATTATGTATTGCAACAACGAAAAAAGTGGAAGTCAAATAACAGGAAAGCTGGAGAGAACAAATGTTGGAAGTATATGATTTAAGGACAGAATATCGGTCGAATCCGGTGGGAATCGATGCGGGTCATCCGAGACTTAGCTGGAAGCTCCGGTCAGATAAAAAGAATGTAGTACAGGAAAGCTACCGCATTGTCGCGAAAAGCCATGGTGAGACAATCTGGGACAGCGGAATCGTACATTCCGAGGAAAGTCAGAGAGTATTGTATGATGGCTCTGAACTTCAAAGTGCACAGGTAGTGGAATGGACGGTGACAGTTTCCGCTGCCGGCGAGAGTGCAGAAAGCCAGACTGCCCGGTTTGAGATGGCGCTTCTTGCTTCCGGGGACTGGAAAGCAAAATGGATACAGCCGGAAGAAAGCATAGATTATGAGGCATACAAGCCATCAGCCAGATTGAGAAAGGTATTTGAAGTCCGGGAAGGTCTTGTGAAGGCAAGAATCTATCAAAGTGCCCATGGACTATATGAATTTTGGATCAATGGAACTTTGGGAACAGAGGAAAAGTTTAAACCGGGATGCACCAGTTACTACACAAGACTCCAATATCAGGTATATGATATTACAGATCTGCTGAATCCGGGTAAAAATGTCTGGGCCATAGAGCTTGGAGATGGATGGTGGAGAGGTAACACCGGTGGTGGAAATCAGAATAATTTCGGGTTCTATACAGCTTTTATCGGTCAGATCATACTGGAATATGAAGACGGTACCAAAGATTTTATTGTCTCGGATGAAGATTTCCGTACATCAGAAGGGGCAAGAAAGAGATGCGACATGGAAGTCGGAGAAATCTATGATGCCCGAGAAAATGACGATGCGTGGAAGGAAGATGGATTCAACGAGGATGGCTGGAAAAAGGTTCTGCCTGCAACAGAATATGCAACGGTAGAGAACTTGATTCCAAGCAGAAGTGTCCCTGTTGTTGAAAGGGAACAGCTGGAAGGAAAAGTGTTCGTTGATGCGCAAGGAAATAAGGTGATCGACTTCGGACAGAATCATGCGGGATACGTGAAAATGCGTTTGCGCAACACAAAACCGGGACAAAGAGTTTTGCTGTGGCATGGGGAAGCTTTGAAAAACGGTGTATTTTCTACAGATAATCTTGAAAAAACATTAGATGCTCCATTCCAGTTGGTTGAATATATCTGCAAAGGAGCAGAAGTCGAAGAATATGTACCGCTTTTTGCGATCTTTGGATATCGCTATGTGAAAATAGAAGGATATGACAGCCCGGTAAAACAGGGGGATTTTGTCTCAAAAGCAGTTTATTCCGATATGGATGAGACAGGAACTTTCAGTTGTTCGAATCTGCTGTTGAACCGGCTGATCAGCAACAGCATATGGAGTCAGAAGAGTAACTTCATGGATGTTCCGACAGATTGTCCGACGAGGGAGAGATCTTCCTGGTCAGGAGACAGTCAGGTATACTGTAAAACTGCTTCTAAACTGATGAATGTTTATCCGTTCTTTGAAAAGTGGATGGACGATCTCAATGCAGAGCAGTTCGAGAGCGGATGCGTGGGAAATACATTTCCGGCAACATTGACATTCCATAACGCACAGGCAAGACAGCGGATGATCGATCAGGGCAAATTCATCTTTTCACCACCGGCGATGGCGGGACCGAAAGGCGAGAGTGATCTGATTGACGGAGCAGCAGGATGGGGAGATACAGCGACCATTACACCGTATACGATGTATCTCTGCTACGGAGATAAGAAGATCCTGGCACAGCAGTATGAATCTGCAAAAAAATGGGTAGAGTACTGCATCGGAAATGCAAAGAAAAAGAACCCGTTATATGAAGAAAAACCGCCTTACCGGACAGTGACAGACGGTGTCTGCGATGCAGACTACATTTATGATACGCATTTTCACTGGGGCGAATGGCTGGAGCCGGATGCAGCGGAAAACGGAGGTTCCCAGTCTTTCAGCCCTCCGGAAATGGCGAAAGAGGGAAATCCGCTGGTTGCTACAGCTTACTTGTTCTACAGCAGTAAACTGCTGGCGAAGATGGCAGATCTGCTTGGAAAAGATGAAGATGAAGCAAAATATGCAGAGTATGCCAAAAAAGTAAAACGGGTTTACAACAAATATTTTATTAAAGAAGATGGAACGATTCTGGAAGGAAGACAGGCACCGTATGCCCGTACACTGGCCTTTGGACTGGCGGATCCGTCCAAGGAAAAGCTTGTAGCAGCGAAGCTGGCGGAGGCAGTTGAGCGTGCCGGTTATACAATCAACACAGGATTTTTGTCCACTCCGTTTTTACTTGAGCAGCTGACAAGGTATGGATATAAAGAACATGCATTTAAACTGCTTGAGCAGACAGCATTTCCGAGCTGGCTTCATTCCGTGACACTGGGGGCAACGACGATCCTTGAGAGCTGGAGCGGAATGGATAGTTACAGTGGATCATTTAACCATTACTGCTATGGTGCTGTCAGCGATTTTATGATTTCACGGATTGCAGGTATCAGACCGACAGAAGCGCATGCAGGATACAAAAAGTTTGTGATCGAACCGCTGATCGGAGGAACTTTGACCTGGGCATCCGCATCCTATGAAAGTATTTACGGAAAGATCGTATCGACATGGGAGAAAACGGAAGAACAGACAAGCTTTCATATTGAGATTCCGACCAATACAAGTGCAGATGTGATCTTGCCGGGAGGAATGGATGATTATTTGAGAATAAAAGAAGAGTATCCATGCCGTATGGAAAAGAATAATCTGGTTTTTGAACTTGGAAGCGGAAGTTATGAATTTCATATGCGGATGTAATAAAAATAACACGAAAGAGGATTGCTTCTAGCAGAGAAAAGAGGAATAGTATGTTTGAAAAAAATGCATCACCGGAATTTAAAAAACACGCATTGGGAATCATTCTGGTCGGATGTCTGGCCATGTATTTCAGCTGCTGCATCACTACCGATGCGATGAACGTATTACAGCCGGTATTTACAGAGATGGGATGGTCCTATTCACAGCTTACCATGCCGCTTACCTTAGGCGGATATATTCTGGTAGGTTTATCCTTTGTATTCAGTACGATTATTATAAAAAACGGTACGAGAGTATTCGGAACGATGGCATTTTTAGCCATGACACTGGGAACGGTATGTATCGCTGCGGCTTATATGTCAGACAATTATGTGATTTATTTCATAGGAGGATTGTTGGGGAAATTCGGTGCTACAGCAGCGCAGATGTTTATTTTCCAGTTATGTGCGGAATGGTTCAACACTACACGGGGAAGAATTTTGGGAATCGTGACGATTGCGGCACCACTCGATTCTGCAAGCTCCACAACATTGCTGACATTGGGAAAAGCACATCTTGGATTTGCGACCACTTATTTTATTATGGCAGGAATTCTGCTTGCGAGTACAGTGCTGGCATACAGATTCTCACATATGAGACCATCAGACCTGGGAATGACACCGGATGGAATCGAAGTAAAAAAATCAGAGTCGGTATCCGCAAAGGCGAAGAGCATGAAGACGATGCGCGAAATCCTTTCATGCGCTTCCACGTGGAAGATTATTGTAGCATTCGGAATTTTCAACGGTACGATCAGTGCGATTATGTCTTTCTTTATTACGAGAATGACTGAGCTGCAGATCAGTAATACATTTGCACTGTTCTTACTTTCCTTTGCATCGCTGATCGGAATTCCATTAAGCTACTTATATGGATGGCTGGATGATAAATTCGACACGATAAAAGCATGTGTCGTATTGGGTATCGGATTTGTGCTGGTCTGTGTCTGCCTGTTATTTGGTTCAGCAGATCATCTTGTGCTGATCATCCTTGCAGCGATCGGCATGGGATCAATGACAGGAGGATGCCCGAACCTGCATCCATCCTCTATCATGACTGTATTTGGCGCGGATGAATATCAGAATGCAAACAGATATATCGGAATTGGTATTTCATTGATCTCAACTTTCGGTACACAGCTGATGAGCTCCTGCATGGATCGATCAGGAGATCTGAATATGGGTTACATGCTGTTTGCGGGATTGTGTATGATCGGTACATTATGTATTGCAACAACAAAGAAGGTTGTTACAGAGTGATGCACCACGAAAGAATGGCAATAATCATTCAAGTGAATATCGAAAAGAGAGCAGTAGACCCCGGGAATCCAGTATTTCCGGGGTCTGCTGTTGTGTATCAGGGGTATGCTCTAGCTAGTGTACTCATACGCCACACCGACGAAATGCGAAGCATTTTGGAGGTTGGCTCTGAATAGTACAAAAATATTTGTAACTTAAGCTCCATTTAAGGTTCATATTGTATCCTGCTTTTAGAACAAAGAACAACAGACAAACACAAGCGCAATAAAATGTCACAACACGGCAATCATTTGTTCAGAAAGGCAGGTACAGAATATGATGACTCGTAAATTGAGAGGAAACAAGAAACTATTGGCGATCGCACTGGCAGCAGGTGTTGCGGTATCGGCAGCGGCAGGAAGTGCAGTGATCAAAACGAGCAACACACAGACGCAGGCGGCGACGACTGGCACATCGACAAGCCAGACACCTCCGGCACTCCCGGACGGCAGTACACCGCCGACGACTTCGGATGGCAGCACACCGCCGACACCACCCGATGGCACAAACGCACCCGGACAGAATGGCTCACAGCAGCCGGGCAATCCACCGGATGGCACAAATGGCGACACAGTCACGGAGTACAGCGCAGCTAATACCTACACGAGTGACAAGACGATTCAGGGAAAGACGATCACTTCCACAGGCACAGACGAAAATGCCGTTCTTGTGCAGGATAACGCGAATGTCACGATCAGTGACAGCACGATCAAACGCACATCCTCCGACAGTACAGGCGGCGACGATTCCAGCTTTTACGGTGTCGGCGCAGCAGTGCTCACGACAGAGGGCACGACGACAGTTAAGGATTCGACGATCACGACGGATGCAAAAGGCGGCGCAGGCGTATTCTCCTACGGAAACGGTGTCTCTTATGTAGAAAATACGAAGATTACGACAAAGCAGGATACATCCGGCGGTCTGCATGTCGCAGGCGGCGGCAAGCTCTATGCATGGGATGTCACGGCAACGACAAACGGAGAATCTTCCGCAGCGATCCGGAGTGACCGCGGTGGCGGCACAATGGTCGTGAATGGCGGAACTTATACCTCCAACGGAACCGGTTCGCCGGCGATCTACAGTACCGCAGACATCGCAGTAAAGAATGCGACACTGACTGCAAACAACTCGGAAGCAGTCTGCATTGAGGGTCTGAATTCGCTCCGCCTGTTTAACTGTGATCTCACCGGAAACATGCCGTCAAACAGCCAGAACGACTGTGACTGGAATGTGATTCTTTACCAGAGCATGTCCGGCGATTCAGAGGTCGGAAACAGCACATTTGAGATGCAGGGCGGCAGCCTGACCGCGAAAAACGGCGGCATGTTCTATACGACCAATACAGAATCTACGTTTATTTTAAAGAATGTGGACATTACCTATGCAAGTGACAGCGACTTTTTCCTGAAATGTACCGGAAACAGCAACCAGAGAGGCTGGGGAACCTCCGGAGAAAATGGCGCGGACTGCTCGTTTACAGCTATTGAACAGGCAATGCAGGGCGATGTGATCTGGGACAGCATCAGCAAGCTTGATTTTTATATGACAAACGGCAGTACACTCACCGGTACAGTGACCGATGATGAGAGCAATGCCGGAGACGGTGGCAGCGGCTATTGCAATCTGTATATAGATAAAACCTCTAAGTGGGTAGTTACCGCAGACAGCACATTGACGAATCTCTACAATGCGGGTACAATCGTAGATGCAAACGGAAATACCGTAACGATCAAGGGTACGGACGGAACCGTATATGTAAAGGGCACAGGCAGCGTGACAGTCACGGTAGACAGCTATTCTACCAGCGTGGATTTAAGCGGTGCATCTGCTACGACCAAATGGTCTGATTACAGCGTGAGCAAAACAGCTTCTTCCGATACATCTTCTTCCTCCGACAGTTCACAGGTTGGAAAAGAGACCGTAAAGACTGCAAAGTCAACCGGAAAGAACAAGATCAAGGTGACATGGAAAAAGGACAGCGCGGCTGACGGCTACCAGATCGCTTACCGCGTCAAGGGCGGCATCTGGCAATACACGACCGCAAGCTCCGAGGATACGCTCAGCAAGACGCTGACCGGCTTAAAGAGCGGCAAGACCTATCAGATCAAGGTGCGCGCCTACGAGAATGTCAACGGTCAAAAAGTATACGGCAGCTATTCAACAATCAAGAAAGTGAAGTGTAAATAAAATATGAGACTTTTACTGGCAGAGGATGAAAAAGAACTATCCAGTGCGCTCAAGGTGATCTTAGAGCATAACCATTATGCGGTCGATGTGGTCGATAACGGAATCGATGCGTGGGATTATCTGCAGGCGGACAATTACGATGGTGCGATTTTAGATGTCATGATGCCGGGTATGGATGGTATTACAGTCTTGAAAAAACTCCGGGAGCGTGGATCAGCGCTCCCGGTGCTGATTTTGACCGCAAAAGCGGAAATAGACGACCGCGTACTTGGGCTGGACAGCGGCGCGGATGATTATCTGACGAAGCCCTTTGCCATGAAGGAGCTTCTCGCGCGCATCCGTGCGATCACGAGGAGGCAGAAGGAGGCAAAGGATGTGCATTTAAGACTCGGGAATCTGACACTGGATCAGGCAAGCTTTGAACTGACCACCGAAGCGGGCAGCGTCCGCCTCCCGAATAAGGAATATCAGATGCTGGAGCTGCTTTTAGCAAATGCCGGGCAGGTGATCTCTGCGGAACGTCTGCTGGAGCGCATCTGGGGCTATGACAGCGATGCCGAGACCGGTGTGGTGTGGGTCTATATTTCGAGCCTGCGCAAGCGGCTGGCAGGGCTGTCGGCAAATGTACAGATCAAAAGCATCCGCAATCAGGGATATGTGCTGGAGGTGACAGAATGATCCAAAGACTCAGACGCAGATTTATCGCTGCCGCGATGGCAGCGACTTTTGTCGTTTTATTTGTGATGATCGGCGGGATGAATCTGCTGAATTATTACCATCTGATCGAGGATGCGGATCGTCTGACACATATGATCGCGGATCACGATGGACATTTTGATACAAAAAAGCCGCAGGATGAGCCGGACGACTCGGAAAAGCCCTCGCAGGAAACAACGGAGGCGGCTGCCGATCAGAAACATGCAGATCAGGCGGAGCCGGATCAAGAAGCACAGGACCGGGGAAAGGGCATGAGAGGAAAGGATAAGGAGATGCCCGCCGAGACACCCTACACCACGCGTTATTTTTCGGTTCTGGTGACAGATGGCGAGGCGCAGATCATCGATCTCGACCATATCGCATCGGTGGAGAAATCACAGGCACTGGCATATGGGCAGTCCGTGGCAGAACGCGGGAAATCCTGTGGCTTTTACGGCAATTACCGTTACCGGAGCGTGCAGACGCAGGACGATACAACGATGGTCGTATTCGTAGACTGCGAGGCAGAGCTGGACGTCTTTTTTTCGACATTGGCAGTGAGTGTGCTGATGTCTTTTGCCGGCTATGCGGCTGTTTTTTTGCTGGTGCTGCTCTCGTCCGGTGTCGTGCTGCGTCCGGTGCGCGAGAGCTACGAAAAGCAAAAGCAGTTTATCACGGATGCGAGCCACGAGCTCAAGACCCCGCTCACGATCATCGATGCAAATGTAGAGATCCTCGAGATGGAAAACGGGGAGAGCGAGTGGACAGGCAGCATCCACAACCAGATCCACCGGCTGAGCGGATTGACGAACCAGCTTGTCACGCTGGCGCGCATGGACGAGGAAAACGGATGCCTGAAAAAAGAAAGCTTTGATCTCTCCGAGGCGGTTTATGATACGGCACAGGGCTTTACTTCCGTGGCACAGACGAGAGATCTGCGGATCGATCTGCAGATCATGGATGCACTGACTTATCAGGGCGAGGAGAGCCGGATCCGCCAGTTGCTCGGCATTTTACTGGACAATGCGGCGAAGTACGCGACGCAGGGGACTACGATTGATGTAAAACTGTATAAAAAGGGGCGGCAGACGGTTCTTGAGATCAGCAATGAGGCAGAAGGGCTCACACCCGGCGACAAGCCGGAGCTGTTCGGGCGGTTTTACCGTTCTGACGCGTCCAGAAGCTCCAAAACCGGCGGCTCGGGTATCGGGCTTGCCGTGGCACAGGCGATCGTCACAGCACACAAGGGTACGATCCGGGCAGCCAGTCCCGACGGAAAACGGCTGCAGTTGACAGTTCTGCTATAAAGTTTGGACAGTTCCTTGACGTTTGGGAAGCCGGAACGTATAATAGACTCTGTATGAATAGGAAGAACTATGACTTATGGAGGAAATTAAATGGCACTGAGTAAAAAGCCGGTAAACGGCATGAAGGATATTCTGCCTGAGGAGATGCAGATCAGAGATTATGTGCAGGGCGTGATCAAGGACACGTACCGCAGCTTTGGCTTTACTCCGATCGAGACACCGTGTATGGAGAACATCGGCAATCTCTCCAGCAAACAGGGCGGTGAGAATGAGAAGCTGATCTTTAAGATCTTAAAGCGCGGAGAAAAATTAAAGCTGGATCAGGCGAAGGAGGAGGCAGATGTCGTAGACTTCGGTATGCGCTACGACCTGACTGTTCCGCTGGCACGCTTTTATTCCAATAATGCAAATGATCTGCCCGCACCGTTCAAGGCGCTTCAGATGGGTAACGTATGGCGTGCGGACCGTCCGCAGAGAGGTCGTTACCGCCAGTTTATGCAGTGCGATATTGACATATTGGGCGAGCCGAGCAATCTCGCGGAGATCGAGCTGATCTTGGCGACGACGACGACGATCGGACGCATCGGTTTTACGGATTTTGAGATCCATATCAACGAGCGCCGGATTTTAAAGGCGATGGCACTCTACAGCGGGTTCCCGGAGGATGCATTTGATACTGTATGTATCATCCTCGATAAAATGGACAAGATCGGCAAGGACGGCGTGGCATCGGAGCTGGAAAAAGAGGGCTTTGACACCGCGGCGATCGAAAAATATCTCGGTCTGTTTGACGGTGTGGCAGCAGCGGACAACGGTCTGAAATATCTGGCAGACACGCTCGCAGGCTATCTGGAGGATGGCGTGTATGAGAATTTACAGGAGATCATTTCCGCAGTAGAGGCGACCAAAACCGCAAAATTTGAGCTGGTCTTTGACCCGACGCTTGTGCGAGGCATGGGCTATTATACAGGTACGATCTTTGAGATCGTGATGCCGCAGCTCGGCGCTGCATGCGGTGGCGGCGGACGTTACGATAAGATGATCGGACGTTTTACCGGAAATGATGTGCCCGCGTGCGGATTTTCGATCGGCTTTGAGCGTATCGTGCTTCTGCTCATGGAGAACAATTTCCGGATTCCGGAACAGCCTGCGAAAAAGGCATATCTGATCGAGAAGGGTTATCCGGCAGACAAGCTGGTGGAGGTGATCGGAAAGGCACAGGCAGAGCGCGCTGAGGGCAGACAGATCCTTGTCGTCCGCATGAACAAAAATAAAAAATTCCAGAAGGAAAAGCTCACCGCAGAAGGTTACGAGGAGTTTGAGGAGTTTTTTAACAGATAATCTGGATGTATTATGCATGTGTATAAATCATAGACCTACACCGGATGTATCGTACCGGTGCAGAGGTCATCAGGAGGTTAATTATGAGTGAATCAATGCAGGGTCTGCACAGAACCCACAGATGTACGGAGGTATCGAATGCCAATGTCGGCGAGACCGTCACAGTCATGGGCTGGGTGCAGAAGCGTAGAAATTTAGGAAGTCTGATCTTTGTAGATCTCAGGGATCGCAGCGGTCTGCTGCAGATCGTATTTGACGAGCCGCAGATCGGTACGGCAGGCTTTGAAAAGGCAGGCAGCCTGCGCAGCGAGTATGTCATCGCTGTGGTAGGAACTGTCCAGAAGCGTACTGCAGCTGTCAACGAAAACTTAAAGACCGGAGATATCGAGATCATTGCGACGGATCTGCGCATTTTGTCAGAGTCCGAGACACCGCCGTTCCACATCGAGGAGAACAGCAAGACGAACGAGGAGACGCGGTTAAAATACCGCTATCTCGACCTGCGCAGACCGGATATCCAAAAGAATCTCATGCTGCGCAGCCGCGTGCTCATGCTGATGCGCGATTTCATGTCAAAAGAGGGATTCCTTGAGATCGAGACACCGATTTTATGTAAATCCACACCGGAGGGCGCGCGCGATTACCTTGTGCCCTCGCGGATCCATCCGGGACATTTTTATGCGCTGCCGCAGTCGCCACAGCTGTTCAAGCAGCTTCTGATGGCGAGCGGCTATGACCGCTATTTCCAGATCGCAAAATGCTTCCGCGACGAGGATCTGCGTGCAGACCGCCAGCCGGAGTTCACACAGGCGGATATGGAGCTGTCCTTTGTCGATATCGATGATGTGTTGGATGTCAACGAGCGTCTGTTGAAATATGTATTTAAGGAAGCGATCGGTGTGGACATCACACTGCCGCTGCCCCGTATGCCGTGGCAGGAGGCGATGGACCGCTTCGGAAGCGACAAGCCGGATACGCGTTTTGGCATGGAGCTGTGCGATGTATCGGATATTGTGAAAAACTGCGGCTTCGGTGTATTTACCGGGGCGCTGGAGGCAGGCGGTTCTGTCCGCGGCATCAATGTCGAGGGACAGGGAGCAATGCCGAGAAAGAAGATCGACAAGCTCGTAGAGTATGCAAAAGGCTGTGGCGCAAAGGGTCTGGCTTATCTGTGCATCAATGAGGACGGCAGCTACAAGTCATCCTTTACAAAGTTTATGACAGAGGAGGAGCTGGCTGCGCTCGTTGCGAAAATGAACGGAAAGCCCGGCGATCTGCTGCTGTTTGCCGCTGATAAAAATAAAATCGTATGGAATGTACTCGGCGCGCTCCGCCTGCAGCTCGGTGAGGAGCTTGGATTGATGGATGAGAATCAGTACAATTTCCTGTGGGTGACAGAGTTCCCGCTGCTTGAGTGGTCAGACGAGGAAAACCGTTTTATGGCGATGCATCATCCGTTCACGATGCCGATGGAGGAGGACTGGGCGAATATCGATTCCGATCCCGGCAGTGTGCGTGCAAAGGCATACGACATCGTCCTCAACGGTACGGAGCTCGGCGGTGGTTCTGTCCGTATCCACCAGAGCGATATTCAGGAGAAAATGTTTGAGGTGCTCGGATTTACAAAAGAGCGTGCGCACGAGCAGTTCGGTTTCTTATTGGATGCGTTCTCCTATGGTGTGCCGCCCCACGCAGGACTGGCATACGGTGTTGACCGCATGATTATGCATATGGTACATGCGGATTCGATCCGTGATGTCATGGCATTCCCGAAGGTAAAGGATGCTTCCGACCTGATGAGCGAAGCGCCCGGAACCGTCGATGAGAAGCAGCTGGAGGAGCTTGGCATCGCGATCGTGGCGCAGGAGTAAAGCATGACAATGTGGTTGGAATTGATGATTCAAAGTGTGGCACTCGGAGTCGCCCTGGCGATGGATGCGTTTTCGGTATCAATGGCGAACGGACTGAATGATCCGAATATGAGCAAAAAGAAGCTGTGTACGATCGCGGGTACTTTCGGTGGATTTCAGTTCGTGATGCCTATGATCGGATGGTTTTGTGTCACGACGATCAAGGAGCTGTTTTCAAAGTTTGAGATTTTTATTCCGTGGATCGCGCTTATTTTACTGGTGATTATCGGTGGAAAGATGCTTTTGGACGGTATCCGCGGGGATGATCCGGAGGAGGAGAGCAGCGGTGAATTGAGCGGCAGGATGCTTTTTTTGCAGGGTGTGGCGACATCGATCGATGCCCTGTCCACAGGCTTCACGACAGCCGATTATCATATTTTTGAGGCATTTGTGTCATCACTCATCATTGCGGTCGTGACATTTTTTATCTGCGTAGCAGGTGTTCGGATCGGGAAAAAATTCGGCGTGCATCTGGCAGGGCGTGCGCAGATCCTCGGCGGCGTGATCCTCATATTGATTGGATTGAAGATCTGCTTTGTTGGGTGATGGCTGGTTCAGCCCGCGCCATTCGCAAATAAATCTTAAAAAAGTATAAAATCTATTTACAAACGGGAAGGATATGCTATGATTAGCATATCTTTTTTCGTATACAAATTATCATCTGCCGTTCGGCAGAATTTTCCAGACCGTAAGACAACCATCTGACGGAGGTATTTGATTGTCTGAAAAGAAAATAATAGGTTTGTTTGGCATTGGACAGACAGACATCTGTCTCTATGTGGCTTCGATCCTGCAAAATATAGGCTGCCGCGTGTGCGTGGTAGACAATTCCTATGATCAGGCGATGCACTACTGTATTCCGCATCCGGCAGAAAAGCTCCATACGGTCACTTACCGGAAGATCGATTATGAGCGGCTGATCCCGCCGGAGAGCTGGGCGGACAAGGAGTACGACTATCTGCTCGTAGATCTGGGTGTGTGGCCGATGGAGGACGCACTGAGGGTCTGCAGCGAGATTTATCTCGTGATAGACTGCGCGGCTGCACAGGTCGCGCGTTACCGGGAGCTGATGAAGCGAGTGGAGCTGCCGATGAACGTGATTTTGCGCGATGTCTGTCCGGAGGCGGTCAGTGCAAGGCATATTCTGTCGATGCTGTCCGAGGAAAACTGCTTTCTGGTCGATTGGTATGTGCTGCCGCTCGCTGAGGAGGATGTCGCCGTGCGCTTCGGCATGCAGTATCAGGGCTATCGGAACTTTGTGCATCTGTCCCTGCCATTTGAAAAGCTGCTCGTCCGGATGTGCAGGCAGCTGGCGGGATGTGAAATCTCTGTTATCTGGCGCAGCTACAGGCGTGCCCGGAAGGGGGAGTGTGCATGAAAATCGCGTTCTGGGGAGGCAGCCACCGCTGCGGGACGACCAGCAGCATGACGGCAGTGGCGAGCTATCTGACATTTCATTCGGAAAAAAGCGGTATCTGCGTGCAGCCGAAGGAGGGCGGTACGGATCTGGAATTGTTTTTCCGCCCGTGGGAGGCACATGCGATGCTGCATGAGGAGAGCACCTACTATGCGCTGGAGGGGATGGATTATCTGATCTGGCAGGAGCAGCATCACAGGCTGGATGAGGCGGTCATACGGGAGACGCTCGTGCCGCTGTCTGGCGGACGGCTGTGCTATCTGCCGAGCGGCGCGCGGGAAAAGCCGGGACTTTATCCGGCACAGACAGGGGCATTGCAGCGGCGGATACTGGCGCAGCTGGAGGCATGTGCAGATATGGTTTTCATGGATCTCGGCGCGGTTTCGGATGGGCTGGCAGGCAGCATGATGGAGCTGGCAGATGTCGTTGTCGTGAATCTTTGCGGACAGCAGCGGGAGCTGGAATCATTTTTTGCGCATCCCTTTGCCATGCGGGGAAATGTCGTATATCTGCTGTCAAATTATATGGATGATCAGGTGTACAACCGGGACAATCTACAGCGGATCTATCGCGTAGACGGACACCGGATCTGCAATCTGTCATCCAATGTCGGTTTTGCACATGCATGTATGCACGGAAAGGTTGACCGTTTTATACAGAGGAACGGCGGCACACAGGGCGGGCGCAGAAATGACCGATTTTTTGAGCAGCTGCGGCATCTGTCCAATCTGATTATGGAGGTGGGCGGATGTGAATGAGACACTACAGACAGCGGTTGATCGGAATGCGCGGGCGAAAGTCTGTACGCTGGATGAGATGGTACAGCGGATGGGTGAGCATGTGAACCGCATTTTGCGTGAAAATCTGTACGAGCTGCGCTTGAATGAGCGCCAGCTTCACCGGCTGGAACGGCAGAAAAAGGAACTGCGGGAGCATCTGCTGCGCTGCGGGGTAGGGGATGCGCTGGCAAAGTCCTATGTGCTGGAATTTATGCAGGAGAGCCTGCTGCGGCTGTTTGACCTGAATGAGAACAATATTGACCGCACCTTCTATTTCCGCGACAGTGCGCAGAGCAATGCGGAGTATCTGTTCGACCGGCTGCTCTATCTGTATAAAAAAGAATACGGTCAGGCGGCGATGAGCCATCTCATCGAGGATAACCGGCTGCTGTCCGGACGCGGAAACGAGATCACAGAAAAACAGATCAAGGAGGTGTTTGGCAGGCGTGGCAGACCGTTGTCGTTCGTGGAAAAAACGGAGCTTTTGACATGGAAGGTATACAGCGCCTACAAGGGGCTGGGGATCATAGACGAACTGCGGGATATGTATATAGACGGCGTATCGGGCGGTGTGTCGGGCGCGGAGGGCGATCATCACAGCGTGTGGATCTTTTATCATGGGCGCAGTGTGCACCTGTCTTTTCTGGATTTTCAGACAGACCGGGAATTAGAGCGGATCTGCCGCAATATCTGCCGCTATGAGCAGCCCGGCGAGCTGTCGCGGGCGCGCGGTTATCTGGTGCATGAGATGGCGGATCATTCGCGCGTGGTCGTCGCGCGGCCGGATTTTGCGGAAAGCTGGATGTTTTTTGTGCGCAAGCTGGATTGCGGCGGCAGACGAAGCCTCGCGGAGCTGTTTGACCAGTCGGGCGCGGAGCTTGTCATTTCGCTGCTGCAATGGCTGATGAAGGGGTGTGTTGTGGTCGGGATCACCGGGATGCAGGGCTGCGGCAAGACGACACTTCTGATGGCGCTGGTGGAGAGCATCCCGCCGGAGTATACGCTCCGGGTGCTGGAGCTGGCGTTTGAGCTGCATCTGCGCAGATGGTATCCAAAACGCAACATTGTGACATTCCGCGAGACTGCAACGATCGATGGCTGGGCTGGGCTGGAATTGCAGAAAAAGACAGACGGTGCTGTCAGTATTATAGGAGAGGTCGCATCGGCGCGCGTGGCGGCGTGGATGGTGGAGAGCGGACAGGTCGGCTCGCTTTTTACATTGTTTACGCATCATGCCAAAACAACGCGGGCGCTGATTTTATCGCTGCGCAACAGCCTGCTGGGGGAGGGCAGCTTTTCCAATGAGCATGTGGCGCTGGAGCAGGTCGTCCAAGTCGTGAATTTCGATGTGCATCTGCATCTGGACCGCGAGGGCAGACGTTATGTGGAGCGTATTACACAGATCTGCGACCGTCCGGATCTGCCGGAGGGCTATCAGCTCGTCGATCTGATCGTATATGAGGATGGCGGCTACCGGCAGCTTCACCGGCTGGACGCTGAGACGAGACGGCGCATGGAGCGGTGGATGAGTGAGGCGGAGAGAAAGGAGTTTCGGCTTGCTGGGATATAATTGTGTGCTGAATATCATACTGGGGCTTGTCTGGTTGATCGTTGCGGCGAACAGGCGCGCCTGCCGTGCGCAGGAGGAGCTGTTAAAGGAGCTGGAGCATTTTTTGCCGGAGCTGGCGGAGCAGTATGCGCGGTGTGCAGACATGCGGGAGGCATTGGAGCAGAGCTGCCAGACATGCAGCGGCAGCCTGCAAAGTGAGCTGTTAGAGCTGACCGATGCGCTGGAGCATGACCGCGTGGAGGAACAGGCATATGGGTCTGGAATGCGCAGAAATGCATATGTGATGCTGCTGTTTTCACTGTGCCATACGATACGGACGTATGGGGATCTGCAGGTTGGCGGTGTCTCGCTGTTTATTTACAATATCCGTTATATCAAGGAGGAAGTGCGCGTCGAGCTGCTGCGCAGGCAGGAGGGGCACTATGCATTTTTAGGGCTGACAGCGCTTGCGTTTCTGCCATTTTTTGTCTGTCTGCCGATCCAGTGGTGGAGTCATTCGGTCAGCGCCTCACTCGACCGGTTTTATGCGGGGAGCTATGGCTTTGTGACGCTCACAGTCTGTTTTCTGCTGGCGGTGATCTGTGTGGTAGCGGTTCAGGAGCTGCAATATCCGGTCATGCCGGACGCGCGGCGGCACACCATCGAGCAGCGGCTCTTGGAGCTTCCGGCGGTGCAGCTTCTGGTTGACCGGCAGATCGCGGCGCATTACAGCCGCTATCTGCAGAAAAATGAACAGCTAAAGGTCTTGCAGGGCTATGGGAATATCCGGGAATTTCTCGTGAAAAAGGTGCTCCGTGCGTGGATGTGCGCATCGGCAGCGGGTGTGCTGGCTGTCGGATCACGGCTGGTGCGTGTGCATCAGCATATGGGCGGCGTGGGAGCGGGCGGCAGTATACCGGCAGCGCTTGTGATGATTGCAGCTGCAGGGCTGATCGGATATTTTCTGCCGGATGCGCGTGTGATCATCCTGCGGGCGCGCGTGGAATATCAGAAGATGGAGGAGACGCTGCGCTTTGAGACACTGATACTCATTGTCATACATTACAGCCAAGTCACGGTGGAGGAGCTGCTGCGGCAGATGGAGCGTTTTTCGGTTGTGTTTTCGCGGGCGTTACAGCGTGCGGTGGATGATTTCTCTTATCACAGGCAGGAGAGTCTGGAGCGGCTGGGCGGGGATCTCGGCTATGAACCGGCAAAAAAGCTGGCAGACGGCTTGCTGGCATGCGATGATCTGCCGCTTGCACAGGTATTCCACGACATAGAGGACGAGCGTGCTTATAATATGGAAAGCTTTAAGCGGAAGGCACTCGATCTGCAGCGGGAAAAGGCTGCCTTTGCGCGTATTATCGCATTTTTTCCGTTTGTCGCGGTTCTGGTGCTGCGGCTGGTCGTGCCGTTTGTGCTGGAGGGACTGACGCAGTTGAATCAATATTAGCCCGTGCAGGGCAGGTTATGGGAGGAAGATCAATGGAAAATAGTTTAAAGGGACTGATGCTCGCGGCGGGCATCATCATTACATGTATTATTATCAGTCTGGGATTTTATATCGCGCGCGAGGCATCTGATACTGCCAGCAGCGGAACCGGGCAGATCAACCAGTTGCAGGCGGAGTTTGCGGATACATCCAAGACGATGTATGAGAATACAGAGGTGTCGGGCAGTGAGGTGATCAATGTGATCCGTAAATTCAGTGACGAGATGATCGGCATTAAGGTGCAGACCAAGAAAAATACGAGCTTTTATATTTACCAGTTCAATGAGAATGACGGAAGTCTCGGGGCGGTCTCGACAAATGATGTCAAGCGGGCACAGACACCGTCCAATGCGGGCTATATCAATCCGACCGGACGTTTTTTAGGTGCAGTCGTGCGCGATGCAAACGGAACGATCACGGGGCTGTCGTTTGTGCAGCAGTAGGAGGAAAATCGTATGGAGCATGTGACAGAGGGTTTGTATCTGGCGGCAGCGGCAGCATTTTTTGTGCTGGCGGTGAGCATGATGCTGCTGGATGGCAGGGCAGTGGACGGGCTGTTTGATACGCTGTCAGCGGTACAGCCCGGTGCAGTAGTGACCGGGGAGGCAGATATGGATGAATGATATATTTGGAAAGGTGCTGAGCCTGTTTCTGGCAGTTATCGTTTTATTCGGTATGCCGCTCGTCTATATGAACGAGCGTGCCAAGACAGCGGAACAGCTCTATCTGCTGACGGAGGTGACTCATTTTGTGGACAGCACCTGCAACACCGGATATGTGAGCGGGCGGATGCTGCGCAGCCTGTACAGCTCATTGTCGCAAAAATCGGCGGGCTATCGGATTCAGATCACGCATGAACAGCCGGAGTATGTCTATGATGAGACGGACGGCGGCTATGTGCGCTGTGAGACCTTCCGCGATGAGAACGACATCTGGGATTGTGTGGAGCAGGGGCAGCGCTATCTGTTTCAGCGTGGGGATTTTCTGATAGTGACGGTAGAGCGGCAGGCAGGCTTTGCACTGCTGGCGGGACAGACAGACCGGACGGTGAGTATCCGCTACGGAGGGACGGTGAAATATGAGGCTTACTGATTACTGTATCCTGTTTGCGGGGCTGTTTGTGTGTCTGTTTCTGGGGCGTGATCTGCGCATCGCAGGGCTCGCAGAGCAGTATACGACAACGCTTGTGCACGAAAAAAAGCTGGATCGGATCGCGGAGGATGCGCTGATGGATGTCGTTGAGACACAACAGGATGACGGCTCTCCCGTCATACGCATGGCATATATGCAGGAAAAATATGCAAAACTGTTGCGGATGGAATACGATCTGACGGATGAGGACTGTGAGCAGCGGGCATGGGAGGCTGTGACGCTCTGGCAGTTCGGACAGTATCCGTATGCGTGTAGCGCACAGGAGCTGGATCAGCTGAGAGACGAATTGCAGCAGGAGATGAATGAAGCAAAACGCAGGCGGAGGGAACAGACGAGGCTTCGGCTGGAGTTTCCGTATGTGGCATACGAGGACTGGTATCAGATGCCGCAGGGGACGCAGTTGTTTACCGGATTTGATCCGAGGGAGTATTTCGGTGGGCCAGACCGCGCAGTATTTAGCGCCAGCCGGATTGTAAAGCTGAAAAATTCCATTGTAGAAAGCAGAGAAGTATGGTAGAATGAGCGGAAGTGAGAAAAATACAAATTCATTTGTATTTGGCGAACGGCGAAATTCCGGAGTGATGAAATCACGACAGGATATCTGGAAAAGTTTTTCGGGAGGGCTATATGAACCAATCTGACATAGGGCATCTACTCATTTTAGTTGTGCTTTTGGCGCTATCTGCGTTTTTTTCATCTTCAGAGACCGCGTTTACGACATGCAATAAAATATACATGCGTACGCTCGCACAGGAGAATGATCCGCGCGCGGAGAAGGTGCTGAAGATCACGGAAAATTCCGGCAAGATGCTCAGCGCGATCCTGATCGGAAACAATGTGGTCAATCTGTCTGCGTCCTCGCTTGCGACTTCACTGGCAATCCGGGTATTTGGAAATATGGCAGCCGGTATTGCGACAGGTATATTGACGTTATTGATACTGATATTCGGAGAAATCTCACCCAAGACGATCGCGTCGCTGCGGGCTGATCGGATAGCACTGCGTTTCTGTCATATTATCTGGGCGCTGATGGCGGTGATGACACCGGTGATTTTTGTCGTGAGCCGGCTGTCACAGCTTTTTCTGCGTCTGGCAGGTGTGCGTCCGGGTGAGGAAGTGCGTGCGATGACAGAGGAGGAGTTGCGCACGATCGTGGATGTCGGTCAGGAGAGCGGTGTCATCGAGGATAAAGAGCGCGACATGATCCACAATCTGTTTGATTTCGGCGATGACCGCGCAAAGGAGGTCATGATCCCGCGGATCGATATGTGCTTTATTGATGTGAACAGCACGTATGAGGAAATGCTGGCGATCTACCGTGAGAGTTATTTTTCCAGACTTCCGGTGTATGAGGAGACGACCGACAACGTGATCGGTATTCTTAATATGAAGGATGTGCTGGCATATGAGGGTGAACGGGAGAAGTTTTCAATCCGGGCACTGATGCGTGAGCCGTTTTTTACCTACGAGTATAAAAACACGTATGAGCTCTTTATGGAAATGAAAAGCAAGGCGGTCAATCTGGCGATCGTATTGGATGAGTACGGTGTGACGGCGGGACTGATCACGATGGAGGATCTGCTGGAGGAGATCGTCGGCGAGATCCGTGATGAATATGATCTGGATGAAAAGGCAGAATATGAGGTGATCACCGAGGGGAAGGAATACCGGGTGAGCGGCTCGATGAATCTGGAGGATTTCTGCGATCTGGTCAATGTGCACTATGAATCGGAGGATTCGGATACGCTGGGCGGCTTTCTGCTGGAGCTGTTAGAGCATTTTCCGGAGGTTGGCGAATGCTATGAGACAGCCGAGGGTGTGCGTTTCCAGATCCTGTCTATGGATAAAAAGCGCATAGAGACGGTGCTTGTGACACTTCCGGATGAGAAAAAGGATCAGGGGAAAAAATAGAAAGAGGTAACAAAAGGATTTTATGTTAGAGGTTATAATGGATACGTTGCTGGACAGCGTGAAGCTGGTTCCGTTTTTGTTTTTGACGTACCTGTGCATGGAGCTGTTGGAGCATCGGGCAGGAAACCACCTGCTTGAGCGGGTCTCCGCGGTTGACAAGGCGGGACCGTTTGTAGGTGCGCTGTTCGGAATCGTGCCGCAATGCGGATTTTCCGCGGCAGCATCCAGCCTGTTTGCAGGGCGGGTGATCACGGTCGGCACGCTGTTAGCTATTTATTTATCGACATCGGATGAGATGCTGCCGATCCTGTTGTCATCGGCAGTGCCGGTGGCGACGATAGTAAAGCTGCTTTGTGTGAAGCTACTGATTGCGATGATCAGCGGCTTTTTGATCGAGCTGTGTCTGCATAAGGTGCTTCACCGTGCGGAGGGCGATATGGATATCCATACGGTCTGCGAGGAGGAGCACTGCCATTGTGAGGACGGTGTGTTTGTATCGGCATGTAAACACACGCTGCGCATTTTTGTTTATATCGTTATCATATCGCTGGTGCTGAATGCGCTGATCCATTTCATCGGGGAGGATACGCTCGCAAGTGTATTTTCCAACCGGTTGCTGCTCGGGCAGATGATCGCGGCGCTCGTGGGTCTGATCCCGAACTGCGCATCGTCTGTTGTCATTACGAGCCTGTATGTGGACGGCATGATCGGTGCGGGGATGATGATGGCAGGACTGCTGGCAAACGCGGGTGTCGGTCTGCTGGTGCTGTTCCGCTTAAACCGAAACAGCAGACAGAATCTGATGATTGTCTGCCTGCTGTATGTATTAGCTGTGATCTGGGGACTGCTCATCAGCCTCCTCGGGATACAATTTTAGGGAAACGCTGATTAAAGCGTTTCCCGCGCCGGATTTGCGCTGCGAAGCA
>CAVHZH010000025.1:5727-23134 GCA_963640395.1 Oscillospiraceae bacterium | reverse complement strand
GTGCGATCTCTCAGAGAGTCTGAGGAAATGATGATTTAATCAGCATTTCCTTAGCAGTAAACAGGAAAGGAAGTAAATGTAATATGAAACGAACAATGAGACAACGGTTTATGGCAGCGGCATTGACAGGCGTGCTGGCAGTATCCGCAGCCGGCTGCGGTTCATCGGACGAGGACGACGCAAAGACAAGTAATGTCCGCACCTATGATGTGGAGAACTATGTGACGCTCGGTGACTATGACGGCATGGATGTCACGGTAGAGGGCAAATTCGATGTCACGGACGAGGACGTTGTTAATTATATTGACAATATGCTGGTATATTATCCGACCTATGAGGATACGGATAAGCAGACCGTAGAGAGCGGTGACTGCGTCAATATCGATTATGAGGGAAAAAAGGACGGCGTTGCATTTGACGGCGGCACGGCACAGGATTATGTGCTGGAGATCGGCTCGGGTACATTTATCGATGGCTTTGAGGATGGGCTCATCGGGGTAAAGGTCGGTGATACGGTTGATCTGGATCTGACATTCCCGGAGGATTACCAGTCGGAGGATCTGGCGGGAGCAGCGGTTGTATTTACGGTCACGGTCAACAAGATCGTGAAAAAGCTGGATACGAGCTATGAGGAGCTGACGGATGATTTTGTTGCCTCCAACCTGAATTATGATACGGTGGATGAGCTCTATGATGAAACAAAATCTTATCTGGAGTCCTCGAACGAGGAAAACCGCGCGGTAGCGGTGCGTTCAGCGGTGCTTGACAAGCTGATCGAGATCAGTACCATCGCGGTTCCGGACGGTCTGCTGGAGCAGAAGGTCGATCAGTATATCCAGCAGTTTACCGCACAGAATTGCACGGGAGATACGACGCTGTCTGACTATCTGAGCTCGAATTACAATATGACAGAGGATGATTTTAAGGAGACGATCACAAACGAGATGGAGACAAATCTCGATGATGAGCTTGTGCTGGAGGCGTTGGTGAAGGCAGAGGGCGATACGCTGGATGAGGATGGCTTTGCAGATTATGTTTCATCTGCGATGCAGAGTGGCGGCTACGAGACAGAGGAAGATCTCTATGCGGCATATGACAGTGATTATGAGGACGGCAAAAGCTACCTTGAGAACCGTTATCTGTTGACTACGGCGCTGACCGATCTGGTCGATAAATGCAATATCACCTATACCGGTGTAGATGCGACAGACGCGGAATAGAAGAAAAATACAAAAAGGGGATTGAAACAATGGAGTTAACAAACGTAAGGGAACTGTTTAAAAACAGGGAAAACTATCTTGGAAAGGAAGTCACGGTCGGCGGCTGGGTGCGCAGCAACCGTAACTCTAAAAATTTTGGATTTATCGTTCTCAATGACGGCACATTTTTTGAGCCGGTACAGGTTGTGTACGGCGATGGACTGGACAACTTTGAGACAATCAGCAAATTGAACGTCGGCGCGGCGATCATCGTTACCGGAGAGCTGGTAGATACACCGCAGGCAAAGCAGCCGTTTGAGATTCAGGCGGCAAAGGTCGAGGTCGAGGGAGCCTCTGATCCGTCCTATCCGCTGCAGAAGAAAAAGCACAGCTTTGAGTATCTGCGCACGATCTCACACCTGCGTCCCCGCACCAACACGTTCGAGGCAGTGTTCCGCGTGCGTTCACTGATCGCTTATGCGATCCATAAATTTTTCCAGGAGCAGGATTTTGTATATGTGCATACGCCCATCATCACCGGCAGCGACTGCGAGGGAGCCGGTGAGATGTTTCAGGTGACGACGATGGATCTGGATGCCCTGCCGAAAAACGAGGATGGCAGCGTAGATTACCGTCAGGATTTCTTCGGAAAAGCGACGAACCTGACCGTCAGCGGACAGTTAAACGGTGAGACCTATGCGATGGCATTCAAAAACATCTATACGTTCGGACCGACTTTCCGTGCAGAGAATTCCAATACGACACGCCATGCGGCTGAGTTCTGGATGATCGAGCCGGAGATGGCATTTGCAGACCTGCAGGACGATATGGATCTCGCGGAGGCGATGCTGAAATATATCATTAACTACGTGCTGGAGCACGCACCGGAGGAGATGAACTTTTTTAACAGCTTTATCGACAAGGGACTTCTTGACCGCCTGCATCATGTCGCAGAGTCCGATTTTGCACGTGTCACCTACACCGAGGCGGTCGATCTGCTCGAAAAGCACAATGATAAATTTGAATATAAAGTATCATGGGGCGTGGATCTGCAGACAGAGCATGAGCGCTATCTGACTGAGGAGATTTTCAAACGCCCGGTATTTGTCACAGACTATCCGAAGGAGATCAAGGCATTTTATATGAAGCTCAACGAGGACGGAAAAACCGTGGCAGCCGTAGACTGTCTTGTGCCAGGCATCGGTGAGATCATCGGCGGTTCCCAGAGAGAGGATGACTATGACAAGCTGCTTAAGAGACTGCATGAGCTTGGTTTAAAGGAAGAGGATTATGGATTTTATCTGGATCTGCGCAAATACGGAAGTGCCAGACATGCAGGCTTTGGGCTCGGCTTTGAGCGCTGCGTGATGTATCTGACCGGAATGAGCAATATCCGCGATGTCATTCCGTTCCCGCGTACTGTAAATAACTGCGAATTGTAGAAAAACAGCTGCTAATTACAGGGAAAAACTTGAATTTTCGGACATTTTATGCTACAATTCAGTTGCTATTTGACATATTATGCGAAACGACCATTATCGACCATATAGGTCGGACAAAAATGGGGGGGGGTGCTGGAGTGAATCAAATTCAGCCCAAACGGACCATTCTGATCGTGGATGATCAGGAGATAGACAGAGATATATTATCAGCTTTATTAGAGTCGGATTACAATATACTGACAGCTGCGAACGGCAGGCAGGCATTGGAACTGATTAGCCGGAAGGCAGGCATGCTGGCGGCTGTGCTGCTGGATCTTATTATGCCTGTCATGGATGGCTACGAGGTTTTGCAACACTTAAAAGCAAAAGATTCTCGTATTCCGGTTCTGGTCATGAGTCAGGAAAACAGCGAGGAGTCGGAACTGCGGGCACTTACAGCAGGAGCCAGCGATTTTGTTGCGAAGCCGTATCATGCAGGGGTGCTCAGGCATCGCTTGAAGCATGCGATTGAGATGCACGAAGCAAGCCAAAAGATTGATGTATTGCAGCGTGACGAGGTCACAGGACTTTACACGAAGGTGGCATTCGCGGATCATGCATCACGTATTCTGCGTGATCAGACAGATAAGAAATGGGATATTATTATGATTGACATTGACCGGTTCAAGCTGGTCAATGAGTTTTATGGACAGCAGGTGGGCGATCAGTTGCTGGCTCATATGGGCGAGCTGTTAAAGAACTATTCAGACACGGGGCACTGCATCTGTGCGCGATCCTATGCAGATCATTTTTTCATGCTGGCAGAGCGTCATGATTATAACCATATCAAACAAGATTATGATGAGATGGCTCATCATATGGAGAAGTTTCCGCTGGACATGAAGGTTGTACTGAAGCTGGGTATTTACCAGATTACTGACTGGAGGATGGAGATTGACAGCATGTGTGACCGTGCCCAGATTGCTTTGAATCAGGTCAAGGGACAGTATCTGAGAAAGATTTCTTTCTATGATGATTCGCTGCGCAAACAATTACTGCGTGAGCAGCGGATCACGGATAGTATGGAGCAGGCGCTCAGGGAGCATCAGTTTCATGTATATTTCCAGCCAAAATATGATGTATTTTCCGAGACACTTGCGGGTGCAGAGGCGCTGGTGCGCTGGATTCATCCGCAGAACGGATTTATGTCTCCGGGGGAATTTATACCGGTATTCGAGAGCAACGGATTTATCACTGAGGTAGATATGTTTGTCTGGGATGAGACCTGCAGGATGATTCGGGAGTGGATCGACCGGTATCATTGTTATGTGCCGATTTCGGTCAATGTTTCACGCAAAGACATCTACAAGCCGGATCTGCCGCAGATTTTGCTGGACACTGTGCATCGGCATGGGCTTGAACCGAGACATCTGCATCTGGAGATCACGGAGAGTGCTTATGTGGAGAATTCGGACCAGCTGTTGACAGTCGTTGAGGAACTGAAAAAAGATGGCTTCAAGATTGAGATGGATGATTTCGGCAGTGGTTATTCCTCACTCAATATGCTGGCATCCATGCCGATTGATATATTGAAGCTGGATATGGAATTTGTAAAGAATTATTCCGAGGAGAATCATTCCAGAAGCATCATGAGCTTTGTCATCGGACTGGCAAAATGGATGAATCTGTATGTGATCGCAGAGGGTGTGGAGACCCGTGAGCAGTTGGAGCTGCTGCGCGGTATGGACTGCAATCTGGCACAGGGCTATTATTTTTCCAAGCCGCTGCCCGCGTCAGAATTTGAAAAAATCTTACAGAAATCCGGCAAAAATCTCGAAAACGTGATGGATCAGACGATCCGTCTGTCAACGGTACATGACGGTGAATATCAGACGATGCTTGTCATAGATGGACTGGCAGTCAGCCGGGCGATCCTTACCGAATATTTTAAGGATGCATATTCGATCGTGGAGGCATCCGACGGCAAGGCTGCATTGCAATATCTCAAGCATGTACAGCGCGCGGATGTCGTGCTGGTGGACGCACATCTGCCGGATATGGACGCGAACGAGCTGATCCGTGAATTGAAAAAAGACCCGCTGTTGGATCGGATTCCGATCGTTGTCACGACACATGGAAGTGATCAGACGGTCAGTAAGATCCTGTCGGCAGGTGCGGATGCATATATTATCAAGCCGTATACAAAGGAGCAGATCTATCAGTGCTTAAACCGTGTGATGTCTGCGCATGGTGAGCGGCTCAAGCAGCAAGAAAAGCAGATTCTGGACAAGATCCGCATGATGGAGATGTTGGCTACCAAAGATTATCTGACCGGACTATGGAATCGTGTGGAGCTTGAAAAACGGATCGAGGGGCATATCAAGCACTCGCCTGACAGTGAGTTCTATGTGATCAGTGTCGATATTGACAATTATAAGGATATAGTCAACCGGCATGGTTATGCAACCGGGGATCAGGTGCTGCATGAGGTTGCAGACCGTCTGGCGGGCTGTTTTAGTGATCGGGATGCAGTCGGCAGGATCACTGGAGACCGTTTCGGTATTTTTGTGGATGAGGCGATGGATAGTGATGAGCTGCTCGTGCGGATGGCACATATGCAGAATGAGCTGACATTTTCACTGAAAAATGTCAATGTGACCTGTTCGAGCGGTGTCAGCAAATTTCCGGATTGCGGCAGAACCTTTGATGAACTGTATCGCAGCGCAGAGGCTGCGATGGAGCAGGCAAAGGAAAACGGAAAAAACAGTTTCCGGTTTTGCAATGCGTGCAAGGCTGTGGGAGCATAAGGGTATTAGAAAAAGGCGTATGCGTTTTTTGCATACGCCTTTGCTGCGTTTAGGGCTGAATCAGATGCTACAGTTCAGCCCGCGCCATTTGAGGAGACGCCTAACGGCGTTTTACCACTGCTGCGCAGTTAACTTTGCTCATGATCGGGCGCTTACCTCATCACCAGCAAAATGTGTTCATTCATGCAAGCATGACTCACACATTTTTTCGGTGATGGCTGAACTGATACAATCAGATTGCCGATGAGAACAGATAGCGCTCCTGCTCAGGCGTGAGTGTATCGATCTGCTTGCCGAGGAAATTCAGCTTGCGGACAGCGACCTCGTTGTCCACCTCCTTCGGTACAGCGATCAGCTTTTCGGTCAGCTCCTTTGCGTGCTGGACGAGGTAACGTGCGGACAATGCCTGAATCGCAAAGCTCATGTCCATGATCTCAGCCGGATGTCCGTCACCGCAGGCGAGGTTGACAAGGCGGCCCTCTCCGAGTACATAGATCGTTCTGCCGTTTTCAAGTGCGTAGCCCATGATGTTTTGACGCTGCTCGTAGGAATCCGTGCACATTTCACGCAGCCCTGCCATATCGATCTCTACATCAAAGTGCCCCGCATTACAAAGGATAGCGCCATCCTTCATGACCTTCATATCCTCACAGGTGATCACACCGGCACATCCGGTCACAGTGACGAAGAAATCGCCGACCTGCGCTGCCTCATGCATCGGCATGACATCGAAGCCGTCCATGACTGCCTCAATTGCCTTGATAGGGTCGATCTCGGTGATGATCACGCGGGCTCCGAGCGCTTTGGCACGCATGGAAACACCCTTGCCGCACCAGCCGTAGCCTGCTACGACTACGATCTTTCCGGCAACGATCAGGTTCGTGGTGCGGTTGATGCCGTCCCAGACAGACTGACCGGTACCGTAGCGGTTGTCAAACAGATGCTTGCAGTCGGCGTTGTTGACCATGACCATCGGGAATTCCAGCTTGTCCTCCTTTGCCATTGCCATCAGGCGGATGATACCGGTCGTCGTCTCCTCGCAGCCGCCGATCACATATTGCAGGCGGTCACGCATGGAGGTGTGTAGCATATTTACGAGATCACCGCCGTCATCGATGATGATGTTGCAGTTGTTTTCCAATACCTTTGTGATATGTCTGTTGTATTCCTCATCGGTGGAATTGTACCATGCAAAGACGTTTAGCCCCGCCTTGGCGAGTGCCGCTGCCACATCATCCTGTGTGGAGAGCGGATTGCTGCCGGTGATGAACATCTGCGCGCCGCCGGCAGCCAGCACCTTGCACAGATAAGCGGTCTTTGCCTCCAAGTGGATCGAGAGCGCGATGCGCACGCCCGCAAATGGCAGCTCCTTTGCGAAGTCTGCCTCGAGGGAGCGCAGCAGCGGACAGTTTTTGCGCACCCAGTCAATCTTGTGCTCGCCGGACTCGGCGAGATTTATATCACGAATTTCGTAGCTCATAGCTTTCCTCCTGAAAAAATATTATATTAAGGAAATGCTGATTTAATCAGCATTTCCTTAGCAGCCTCTGGCGGATCGCACGGATTTGCATGGGAAATTGCTGCTTCGCAGCGCAAATCCGGCGTGGGAAACGCTTTAATCAGCGTTTCCTTAGAATAGCAGTTCAGCCCGCGCCATTCGCAAAGACGCCTAACGGCGTTTTCCCGCTGCTGCGCAGCTAACTTTGCTCATGATCGGGCGCTCACTTCATCATCTGCAAAACGCACTCATTCATGCAAGCATGATTCGCGCATTTTTTTGCAGATGATGACTGAACTGTTATGTATTATATTCTAGTAGATTCCCTATGGAAATGCAACGCGTTTTTTGGTATGCTATAACTGTATATAGACAAATATGGTTCGGGTGTCAAAACACCCGAACCTCCGGTTACACGGATTGTTTCGTGCTTCGCACTCCCACAATCCTACTTCAATTCGGATTCCCGTGGTGCTTTTGCCCCACTTCATCCTCATTGAAGGGCGTGTCATAAACTCCATCTCCCACCGACATGCAAGCATGTCGTGGAAGATGAGTTTTGACACTGTAACCAAATATGTTTTGGATGGAGTAAAGGACTATGAATAAGAAAAAAGGACTGGCGGCGGTGCTCCTGATCTGCGCCGGCCTCAGTGTGACAGCATGCGGCACAGACCGCACAAATGACGAGCTGGCTTACCGCAAGATCGGTATCCGCGCGATGGAGCAGGGCAATTACACGGAGGCAATAGACAACTTCCAGAACGCGCTGGATCAGTCAAAGGGCAAGATCCGCAATCTGGAGCTGGACATCTGCATGAATAAGGCGGAGGCATTGTTTATGAATGACCAGCCGGAGGATGCCATCGCCGTCTGCGATGCGGTATTGGATTATGATGACAGTTATGCAAATGCATATTATTTGCGCGGAAATATATACTTACAGCAGGACAATGTCGATCAGGCGCTCGCGGACTATGAGCAGGCTGCGGCACATGCGGATGCAGATTATGAGATCTACATCCAGCTTTATGAGAACTTAAACCGCGTGGGCAGAACAGAGGACGGTGTGAAATATCTGAATCAGGCGCTCGAGCTCAAGGGCAAGGGACGGGAATATCTCACCGGACGCGGATATATTTATTTTCTGCTTGGAGATTATGCAAGTGCAAAAGAAGAGCTGACACAGGCAGTCGCGATCGAGAAAAAGGAAGGTGCTGACGATAAGGCGGAGCTGTATCTGGCACAGACCGTGGATCAGTTGGGCGACAGAGAGGAAGCCGAGAAATACTATGAGCTCTATGCGAAGGATCATGCCGATGATCCCGTTGTGTTAGAGGAGCTTGGAAATATGGCGATGGAGCAGAAAAATTACGCGCAGGCGCTGACCTATTACCAGAACGGGCTTGCGACCAACGCTCCGGTCAACGAGCAGAAGCTGCGCCGCGGCGAGATCGCTGCGCTGGAGCAGACGTATGACTTTGGACAGGCGAAAGAAAAAATGGCACAGTATGTGCTGGACTATCCCGATGATGAGGAGGCAGCCAGAGAGTATCTGTTTTTAAAGACACGGAAGGTGACAGATCAGACCGGGGAGGAGTCGCAGGCGGAGGGTTCCGTGGAGATTGAAGGAACGGTAGAGACAGAGGATGGATCGAATGCATGAGAATAAAGAGATCGAAGAACGCGTGATTTTAGTAGGCGTACAGGAGCAGGATGGTGATGACACGGAGGATTCGCTGGCAGAGCTGGCGGAGCTTGTGCATACGGCAGGCGCGGTTGTCTGCGATACGGTCATCCAGAAGGTAGACAGACGGCATCCCGGCACCTATGTAGGCACCGGAAAGGTACAGGAGATCAAGGAGCTTGTGATCATGCATGATGCGACAGGCATTGTGTGTGACGATGAGCTGACTCCGGCGCAGATGCGCAATCTGGCAGATCTGCTGGATACGAAGGTCATGGACCGGACGCTCATTATACTGGATATTTTTGCGGCGCGTGCGAGCACCAGCGAGGGCAAAATACAGGTCGAGCTGGCGCAGCTCCGCTATGAAATGACGCGCCTGACCGGATATGGACGCTCGATGTCGCGGCTGGGAGGCGGCATCGGTACGCGCGGCCCCGGAGAGAAAAAGCTGGAGATGGACAGACGTCTGATCACAAACCGGATCTCACAGCTCAAGCGGGAGCTGGAGGAGGTCAGACAGCACCGCGAGGTGACGCGCAGCCGCCGCACGAGGCAGAACCAGCCGGTCGCCGCGATCGTAGGCTACACAAATGCCGGAAAGTCAACGCTGTTAAATACACTGACGAACGCACAGGTGCTCGAGATGGACGCGCTGTTTGCGACACTGGATCCGACGACGAGGCTGTTAAAGCTGTCCGGGAAACAGGAGATTTTGCTGACGGATACGGTCGGTTTTATCCGAAAGCTGCCGCACCATCTGATCGACGCGTTCCGCTCGACGCTAGAGGAGGCAAAATACGCGGACTATATCATACACGTTGTAGATGCGTCCAATCCGCAGATGGAAAAGCAGATGTATATCGTATATGAGACACTGAAAAAGCTGGGTGTCGAGGGAAAACCGGTGCTGACACTGTTTAACAAACAGGATCTGCGTATGGATACGGAGGCACTGCATGACGCACGGGCAGACAAAACACTCCATATCTCGGCGCGGACGGGGGAGGGACTGGATCTCGTCCGCGCGGCGCTCGAACAGATGCTGCGGGAAAATAAGATTTACATGGAGCGGCTCGTGCCCTATACAGAGACTGCGATTCTGGCAAAAATCCGCAGCGCGGGGGAGCTGGTATCCGAGGACTACCGCCCGGATGGAATCTATATTCAGGCATATGTCCCGCGGGCACTCTATACGTTGGCTGCTTTCGGCGAGGCATAGCATGGCAGTAAAACGGATCTTCATTGCGGATTCACAGCCAGTGTGCTACAATAAACGCAAGTTTAGTTCTCATTTAGTTTCTATTTTATTTAGATACCAGTCAGAGGAGGAAATAGAATGTCACTAATGATTAAGGGTGGTCGCGTACTCGACCCTGCGACCAATACAGACCAGATTGCGGACATCTACATTGAAGATGGGGCAGTCAGAAAAATCGGAAAAAGATTAACGGATCATGCCGATGAGACGATTGATGCGGCTGGAAAATATGTAATGCCCGGATTTGTGGATCTGCATGTCCATTTAAGAGACCCCGGACAGACCGAAAAAGAAACGGTGGAGACCGGGGCGGCTGCGGCTGCGAAGGGCGGTTATACAACGATTATGGCGATGCCGAACACCAAACCCGTCGTAGATAATTCGGATGTGCTCAGCTATGTGCTGAATAAGGGCAGGGGTGTGACTCCGGTGCATGTTTATCAGGCGGGAACCATCACGGTCGGCATGAATGGAGAGAAGCTGACCGATATGGAGGATATGGCTGCACACGGTGCGATCGCGTTCAGCGAGGACGGCAAATCCGTGATGAGCACAAAGCTGTGCTGGGATGCGATGCATCTGCTGGCAAAGCTGGATCTGCCGTTTCTGGATCACTGTGAGGAAAAAGCGCTGGTAAACGGTGGAGTGATCAATGAGGATAAAAACTGTGAGCGTCTCGGGCTGCCGGGTATCTGCAATGCAGTGGAAAATGTGATCGCCGCGCGAGATTTTCTGCTGGCATCAGAGGCAGGGGCGAGACTGCATCTGTGCCATTGTTCGACAAAGGAAGTCGTGGATATGGTGCGTACTGCCAAGCAGAGCGGTTATACGATGCTGACGGCAGAGGTCTGCCCGCATCATTTTACATTGACCTCGGATGATATTCCCGCTGCACCGCGTAGCGAGCTTGCGGATACGCCGACATTGTCTGCGGTTCCATCCAATAAAGAGGGCTATGAGATGGTCAACTACAAGATGAACCCGCCGCTTCGTACTGCACAGGATCGCGCGGCGCTCATCGAGGGATTGCGCGACGGATCAATCGACTGTATCGCCACAGACCATGCGCCGCACAGTGCGCAGGATAAAAATAAAGACATGCTGGATGCGCCGTTTGGCATCGTAGGGCTGGAGACAGCGGCTGCACTGACCTATTCAGAGCTTGTAAAGACAGGCGTTCTGACACCGCTTCAGATGGCAGAGAAAATGAGCTACAATCCCGCGAGGATCCTGAAGCTGGAGGGCGGGGCAGGCGAGATTGCAGTCGGTAAGGATGCGGATCTGGTGATTTTTGACCCGGAGGCTTCCTATGTCATTGATAAAAATACATTTGTGTCAAAGAGCCACAATACACCGTTTCACGGAAGAAAGGTCACAGGCAGGGTCGATATGACGATCATCGGCGGTGACATTGTATATCAGTTTGAGAGTGAGGAAAAGAAAAATGATTGACAGATTGATCGAAAAGATACGCAAAACCAATGCACCGATCGTGGTCGGACTCGACCCGATGCTCTCCTATGTGCCGGAGCAGATCCGGCGGGCAGCATTTGAGCAGTTCGGGGAGACACCGGAGGGCGCTGCGGAGGCGGTCTGGCAGTACAATAAAGGCATTGTCGATGCAGTCTATGATCTGATCCCGGCAGTCAAGCCGCAGATCGCAATGTATGAGCAGTTCGGTATCGAGGGACTGAAGGCATTCCAAAAGACGGTTGACTATTGCCATGAAAAAGGGCTGGTCGTGATCGGTGATGTGAAGCGCGGAGATATCGGGTCTACTTCCGCAGCCTACGCGACGGGACATCTGGGCAAGGTGCAGATCGGCAGCAAATCATATGCAGCGTTCGATGAGGATTTCGCAACGGTCAACCCGTATCTTGGCACAGACGGCATCCAGCCGTTTGTAGATGTGTGCAAGGAGGAGAAAAAGGGTATTTTTATCCTTGTAAAGACATCCAACCCGTCCAGCGGTGAGTTTCAGGATCGCCTGATCGATGGGCGCGCACTGTATGAGTATGTCGGTGAAAAGGTGACAGAATGGGGCGCTGACTGTATCGGAGCATCCGGCTACAGCGCAGTCGGGGCTGTTGTCGGTGCGACTTATCCCGAACAGGGAAAGGTACTCAGAAAGCTCATGCCGAAGTCCTTCATTCTGGTGCCCGGTTACGGCGCACAGGGCGGTCAGGGCAAGGATCTCGTCCACTTTTTCAACGAGGATGGACTTGGCGCGATCGTCAATTCCTCACGTGGCATCATCGCTGCCTACAAGCAGGACAAGTACAAGGCGCAGGGCATCACACCGGGAAATTATGCAGATGCATCACGTATGGCAGTCGAGGATATGATCGCAGATATTGCCGGAGCACTGCAGAACAGATAAATATAGGAGTCTGATATGACAGATAAAGTATTAGAGGATGCGATCATCATCCGTCAGGAGAAGATCGCGACAGATGTGTATAGTATGTGGCTTCGGACAGAGCAGATCGCAGGATTGGCAAAGCCCGGACAGTTTGTGGCGCTGTACTGTATGGATGGCAGCCGTCTGCTGCCCCGTCCGATCAGTATTTGCGAGATCGACAAGAAGGATCATGCCATCCGCTTGGTCTATCGTGTGGCAGGAAAGGGAACAAAAGAATTTTCCGACCGCCATACCGGTGCGCAGCTACGTGTCGTAGGACCGCTCGGCAACGGCTATCCGAAAAAGAGCCGGAAGGCTTTATTGCTGGGAGGCGGTATCGGTATCCCGCCGATTCTGCAGCTTGCAAAGGAGCTGGATTGCGAGAAAAATATTGTGCTCGGTTATCGCGATGAGCTCTTTTTAGAAGAAGAATTCCGGGCACAGGGCAGCGTGTACATAGCGACCGAGGATGGCAGCCTCGGGACACCGGGCAACGTGCTGGATGCGATCCGGGAAAACGGTCTGGACGGAGAGATCATTTATGCATGCGGACCAATGCCGATGCTGCGGGCAGTCAAGGCTTATGCCGCAGAGCATGGCATGGAGTGCTGGATTTCGCTGGAGGAACGCATGGCATGCGGTATCGGAGCATGTCTGGGATGCGTCTGCAAAAGCGTCAAAAAGGATGCGCATACGCATGTGAATAACAAGCGGATCTGTACAGAGGGACCCGTTTTTCGTGCTGAGGAGGTGGATATCTGATGAATACGAGTGTAAATATAGCAGGTGTTACCTTCAAAAACCCGATCCTCACGGCATCCGGCACCTTTGGCTCCGGACAGGAGTATGCACAGTTTGTGGATCTGAACAGGCTCGGGGGCGTTGTGACAAAGGGCGTGGCGAATGTTCCGTGGGAGGGCAACCCGACCCCGCGTGTCGCAGAGGTATACGGCGGCATGCTCAATGCGATCGGTCTGCAGAATCCCGGTATCGATGTGTTTGTCGAGCGCGACCTGCCATTTCTGGCAAAGTATGATACGCGCGTTATCGTAAATGTCTGCGGCAGAAGTGAGACAGATTATGTAGAGGTTGTGGAGCGCCTTTCGGACCAGCCGGTCGATCTGCTCGAGATCAATATTTCCTGCCCAAATGTCAAAGAGGGCGGCATTGCTTTCGGACAGGATCCGAAGGCGGCGGCAGCGATCACAAAGGCGGTAAAAGCAGTTGCAAAGCAGCCGGTTGTCATGAAGCTCAGCCCGAATGTCACCGACATTGCAGCAATGGCGCAGGCAGTCGAAGCAGCCGGTGCGGATGCGGTATCGCTCATCAATACATTAACCGGCATGAAGATCGATGTGAATAAGCGCAAATTCGTGCTGGCAAACAAGACAGGCGGCATGTCCGGTCCTGCCATCCATCCGATCGCCGTGCGCATGGTCTATCAGGTCGCACAGGCGGTGAAGATTCCGATCATCGGTATGGGCGGTGTCATGACTGCCGAGGATGCGTTAGAGCTCATGCTGGCAGGCGCGACAGCAGTATCTGTCGGCACAGCAAACTTTGCGAACCCGAAGGTTACAGAGGAGATCGTGGACGGTATCCGCGAATACATGGCTGCGCATGAGGTGGAGGATATCAGCGAACTGATCGGAGCAGTCTTGTACTAGTTGACATATTTTCTCTTTTTGCTATACCAATGTAAACCATACGAGAAAAATAGTTGACGATGCAGTGCGCATTGTCAGCGTGGAAAGGCAAAAAGGATAGGAAAATGGGAAAAGCATTGGAATTGGCGAAAGAGATTATAGACGGCAGACGGATCACGAGAGGGGATGAGCTGTCATTTTTCTTAAATTGTGATCTTGATGAATTGTGTGAGGGCGCAGATCTGATCCGGGCGCATTTTATCGGGGACAAGGTAGACCTGTGTTCGATCATTAACGGGCGTAGCGGGCGCTGTCCGGAGGACTGTAAATATTGTGCACAGTCCGCACACAACCATACGGATTGTGAGGTATATGATTTTCTGCCGGAGGAGCAGATCGTTGAAATGTGTAAGCTCAATGAGAGCGAGGGTGTTGACCGTTTCTCGATCGTGACTGCTGGACGCGCACTGACCGGGGAGGAATTTGACAAAGCAATCCATGCGTTTGAGACGATGCACCGCGAGTGCAAAATCGATCTGTGCGCATCGATGGGATTTCTGGATGAGGAGCAGCTGCATCGTCTGCATGAGGCGGGCGTGAGCAGCTATCATCACAATATCGAGACCTCCAGACGCAATTTTCCGAATATCTGCACGACACATACCTATGAGCAGAAGGTCGAGACATTGAAGAAGGTCAAGGCGGAGGGTATGTGTGCCTGCTCCGGCGGGATCATTGGTATGGGTGAAACGTGGGAGGATCGTCTGGATATGGCGGTGAGTCTGGCAGAGCTTGGGATCGATTCGATTCCGATCAATGCACTTATGCCGATCAAGGGAACACCGTTGGAGCATCTGCCGCAGCTCACGGAGGATGAGATCTTGCGCACGATCGCATTTTTCCGCTATATCAACCCGGCGGCAAATATCCGTCTGGCAGCAGGACGCGCGCTTTTGACCGGGGACGGCGAGATCGCCTTCCAGTCCGGGGCTTCCGCGACGATCACCGGAAATATGCTCACAACGGTCGCATGTGCGACGATCCGCAGTGACAGACAGATGCTCGAGTCGCTGCACCGCGATGTGACACCGGAATATTGGAAATAGAGCGCCCGATTTATCGGGAACCGAATAGCACCTCTTTGCATAGAATAACAAAAATATGCAGAGAGGTTTTTCTATGATGAAAAAGAAAATACTGACATTTTTACTGACGGCAGCGATGGTATTTCCGGTTCTGACCGGATGCGGAAGCACTGCGGCGGACAAATCCGATGAGGGCAAAGAGGTGAAAACGACGAAGGTCGTGCTCAATGAGGTGGCGCATTCCCTGTTTTACGCGCCGATGTATGTGGCGATTGAGGAGGACTATTTTGAGGAGCAGGGCATCGATCTGGAACTTGTGACCGGATTTGGTGCGGATAAGACGATGACAGCGCTCCTCTCGGGGGAAGCGGACATCGGATTTATGGGGCCTGAGACAACGGTCTACACGAGCAATGGGGGCGCGGAGGATCTGGTCGTCAATTTTGCGCAGTTGACCCAGCGCGCAGGCAACTTCCTCGTCGCCAGAGAACCAGATGATGCATTCAACTGGCAGAAGCTGAAAGGAAAAAAAGTGCTTGGCGGTCGTGATGGTGGCATGCCGGAAATGGTTTTTGAGTATATTTTGAAGAAAAACGGCATTGACCCGGCAGCGGATCTAAGCATCGACAAGAGCATTGATTTCGGCTCGACGGCGGCAGCCTTTTCCGGTGGAAGCGGGGACTACAGTGTAGAATTCGAGCCCGGTGCGACCACGCTCGAAAAGGAGAGCGACGGTTATGTTGTAGCGTCCCTCGGTGTGGACAGCGGATATGTGCCGTATACCGCCTTTGCTGCAAAGGACAGCTATATGAAGGAGCATCCGGAGGTGATCCGCGGCTTTGCGGCTGCATTGAAACAGGGCATGGAATACGTGTATACACACAGCGTGGAGGAGACCGCAGCGGTGATCGAGCCGCAGTTTCCGGATACGGATAAAGAGACGATGGCGGCAATCATCAAGCGTTATGCCGATCAGGACACATGGAAGAAGGATCTTGTGTTTGAACAGGATGCCTATGAGCTGCTGTTAGATATTCTCGATGAGTCGGGACAGCTCAGCGAGCGGCCGGAATACAGCCGTCTGGTCACGACCGAGTACGTGAAGGAGTGACCGCGGTGGGATTGTGCATTGTCTGTTTTGAAAAGTTATGCTATACTAAACGATAGTTAATTTGGATTTAGAAAAGAGGTACTGCAAATGATAAGAGATGTTATGGATCTTCACACGCATTCACTCGCCAGTGGTCATGCCTATAGCACGATCCTCGAGATGGCGCAGGCGGCACGCGACAAAGGGCTGGAGCTGCTTGCGGTCACGGAGCATGGACCGGCGATGCGTGGGAGCTGCCAGCACACTTATTTTGAGAATATCAAGGTCATTCCGAGGGAGCGTTACGGCGTACAGACATTATTCGGCGTGGAGCTTAATATTTTAGACCCGGAGGGACATGTGGACATTGAGGAGCGCCTGCTGCCGATGATGGATGTATGTGTGGCGAGCCTGCATGTTCCCTGTTACGCGCCGCGCAGCCTGAAGGAAAATACAGACGCATATATTCACGCGATGGAGAATCCTTATGTAAATATCGTCGGTCATCCGGACGATCCGCGTTATCCGATCGATCTGCGTGCGGTAGTGGAGGCTGCAAAGGAAAATCATGTGCTCTTAGAGATGAACAATTCCTCGCTGGCGCCGACGAGCTTCCGCAAGGCGACAAAGGAGGGTTATCTGGAGTTTCTGGAGCTTTGCCGTTCCTATGACCAGCCGGTCATCATGGACAGCGATGCGCATGTGGATATTGATGTCGGAAACCATTGCTATGTAGCGCAGATTATCGAGGAGGCGCAGTTTCCGGAGCATCTGATCATGAATACGGATATAGAAAAGGTGAAGCCGTATCTGAATTATTACCGGCGGTAATCCGCAAATGTTGAGAAAGGTTGATAAAAACGGTTTACTTTCACACTTTTATGTAGTAAAATGAAAAAGCGCAGAGGAAAGTGCGCAAAGCCGAGGAAAGAGGTGTGAAGGAATGAGCAAGGACATTCATACAGATGCGGTCAACCATTTGTTTGAGGCGATTCTGTGTTTACAGAATAAGGAGGAGTGTTATACATTCTTTGAAGATATTTGTACAGTCAATGAGCTGTTGGCGTTGTCACAGCGGTTTGAGGTAGCTCATATGCTACGTGAGCAGAAGACATATCTGGATATTGCGGAAAAGACCGGTGCTTCGACTGCGACGATTAGCCGTGTCAACCGTTCCCTGAATTATGGAAATGACGGTTACGATATGGTATTTTCCAGAATGACGAAGAATGAGAACAAAACTACTTAAGATCAGTTTTTTGCATGAATTTCAATGGGGAGGTCTATTTTAGACCTCCCTAAAATATGTAGA
>CAVHZH010000025.1:0-5717 GCA_963640395.1 Oscillospiraceae bacterium | reverse complement strand
GCCGTATATGACAGACGGGGCAGGCATAATGACGAGGTTGCAGCGGGTATGTATGAAAAACTGTATCCCGCATTATGATTTTTTTTCACGGTCAAGATCAATCATTTTTTCAATGATCATTTTTTTCAGGAAGGTGTCAAAGCTGAGCATGCAGATCAGCGAAAAGATCTGCAGGGACTCGCGATCCTCCTCAGGAGCATCCAGAAACATCTCCTTGCTGCGGTTGAATTTCTTCGTAATATCTTTGGCGAGGTTTTGTACCTCGTCCTTTTCCAGACTGAATACTTCATTGTAGATGTCAGTCAGGTTCATCGCATCCTCATTTGAAAAATATTTCTCGACCAATGGATCTAAGATATGGTGCAGGTCGTTGATGCAGAGGATATTTTTAAAATAATAGATAAAAATGAGCAGCAGCATGTGCTCCTTGGAATATTTCTTTTTATGCGGAGGAGGCAGCAGACCATCTTTTGTGTAGTTGTTGATCATCGTTTTGGTCAGCACCTTGTCGTCTGGGTAGCGTTTCGACGGTGCGAGATTGTTTTCCATAAAAGTCGTCACCTGATCCATATACAGATCGATGTCCGGGATCGCGTCCGGCTTGATATGGTTGACACGCCCCAGACTGGCGAGAATACTGTTTAATAAATCTTTATCGTCAATCGTCATAATATGGTACTCCTTTTGGATAATGTGATTATTCATACCTTGTGTCATGTTTAAATGATCGGAATTTTTAGCAAGTAATGTTATTATATAGTGTTCAATACCATATGACAAGATATTTTTGCGAATGGCGCGGGCTGAACTGTTACTACGCTATAAAAAAAGAAAGTGTCAGCGTCGGAATGATCTGCCAAGCCTTGCACTTTTCGGGTGGAATCGGTACAATAACATAGAAGAACGGCAACAGATAAGTGGGAGATTTTATGGCTACATACGATACATTGAACAAAGAACAGTATGAGGCAGTGACGACGACCGAGGGCGCGCTGCTGATCATCGCGGGTGCAGGCAGCGGAAAAACGAGGGTTCTGACGCACCGCACCGCCTATCTGATCGAGGAAAAGGGTGTCAATCCCTACAATATTATGGCGATCACCTTCACGAATAAAGCCGCAGCAGAGATGCGGGAGCGCATTGACCAGATGGTCGGCTTCGGCTCGGAGAGCATCTGGGTTACGACGTTTCATTCGACCTGTGTGCGCATCCTCAGACGGTTTGCGAACCGCATCGGCTTTGATACGAGCTTTACGATCTATGATGCCGATGACCAGAAGCAGGTCATGAAGGAGGTTTGCAAGCGTCTGGAGATCGATACAAAGATTTACAAAGAAAAATCCTTTTTGCATGTGATCTCCTCTGCAAAGGATGAGCTCATCGACCCGACCGAGTTTGGGCTGAGCGCGGCAGGGGATTACGGCAGACAGCGTCAGGCACAGGTATACCGCGAGTATCAGGCGGTTTTAAAGAAAAATAATGCGATGGATTTTGACGACCTGATCATGAAAACCGTCGAGCTATTCAAAGCGGATGCCGAGGTTTTGGGCTATTATCAGGAACGCTTCAAATACATCATGGTAGACGAGTATCAGGATACAAATACGGCACAGTTTGAGCTTGTGCGCCTGCTCGCGGGCAAATACGGCAATCTGTGCGTCGTTGGTGACGATGACCAGTCGATTTACAAGTTCCGCGGTGCAAATATCAAAAATATCCTGAATTTTGAGCAGTATTTCCCGCGTGCAAAGGTCATCAAGCTCGAGCAGAACTACCGCAGTACGCAAAATATTTTAAATGCGGCAAACAGCGTGATCGCGCACAATATCGGCAGAAAAGTCAAGTCGCTGTGGACAGATCAGGCTGCGGGCGAGAAGATCCATTTTAAACAGTTGGATACAGCCTATGAGGAGGCAGATTATGTCGCGCGCGACATTGAAAAGCAGGTGCGCGCGGGCGGCAGCTACAGTGACAGCGCGGTGCTGTACCGCACAAATGCGCAGTCGCGTATGTTTGAGGAGCGTTTTATCAACGAAAATATTCCGTATAAGCTGGTCGGCGGTGTCAATTTCTATGCCAGAAAGGAAATCAAGGATCTGCTGGCATATTTAAAGACGATCGATAATGCGAGGGATGATCTGGCGGTCAAGCGGATCATCAATATTCCGAAGCGAGGGATCGGTGCGGCAACGATCAACAAGATACAGGCGTATGCGGATGAGAACGGAATGAGCTTTTACGATGCCGCAAGGATGGCGGATGGGATTCCGACGCTGGGACGCGCTGCCGCAAAGGTGCAGCCGTTTGTTACCTATATCCGGATGCTGCGCAGCAAGGCAGATTTTTTACATGTGTCTGAGCTGATCAAAAATATCATAACAGACACCGGATACGTGCATGAGCTGGAGTTGGAGGACACGCCGGAGGCGGATGCGCGTATCGAAAATATCGACGAGCTCGTGTCCAAGGCAGCCAGCTATGAAGAAAGTGCGGAAGCACCGACACTGTCTGGATTTTTGGAGGAGGTTGCGCTGGTCGCAGATATCGATGATGTGGTCGAGGGCAGTGATTATGTTGTGCTCATGACGCTGCATTCCGCAAAGGGACTGGAATTCCCAAATGTGTATCTGGCAGGGCTTGAGGATGGGCTGTTCCCGAGCTATATGACGATCACGAGCGACAATTCGGATGAGGAGATGGAGGAGGAACGCCGCCTGTGCTACGTTGGTATCACACGTGCGAAAAAACGGCTGACGATCACGAGTGCAAAGATGCGCATGGTGCGTGGGGAGACGATGTTTTCCAAGGTATCGCGCTTTGTATCCGAGATACCGGCGGAGCTGCTCAGCGGAACGGTGGCGACCGGAAAGCGTATCCCAAGACCCGAAGCATCCGCACAGCCATTGCCGTTTGTGAGCAATGCAAAACAGATTCTGCGCGATAAGCCGGTGATCCGGTCGGCAGCCAAGACGTTTGCCACCGCATCGACAGACCAGTCGTCGCTGCCGTATCAGACCGGTGACCGTGTCCGCCATATCAAATTCGGCGATGGGCTGGTGCTGCAGATCAATGCGGGTGGCAGAGATTTTGAGGTAACGGTCGATTTTGACCGTTTTGGCACGAAGAAAATGTTTGCAAGTTTTGCAAAACTGAAAAAAATATAAAAAAAGTATAAATTACAAATTTTCTCTATGCGAGTTGGGTAAAATATGCTAAAATAGCAAATATAGTTGTTGTTGCGGATGATGCGCGCAGCATACAGAATTGGAGATACCGAGGCAGCCACACAACCGGCATTTCCGGAATAAAAAACAAGATAAAGGAGCGGATCGTATGAACAGAATGGAAGATTTACAGAACTTATTGGCAGCAAACATCAGCAAGGTGACAGAGTTGCTCAACAAGAAAGAGGAAGAAGAAAAGAAAGGACCGAAGGCAAAGACAGTTTTTGCAGTGATCGGTATTCTTGTTGTTGTAGCGGCTGCTGCATACGGACTGTATCGTTTCTTTGCACCTGATTATTTAGAGGACTTCGAGGATGATCTGGATGATGAGTTTGAAGAAGATTTCTTTGATGATGAGGAAGACGCAGAGGAGTCTGCTGAGACAAAGGATGACGAGGCTAAGGATGAGGAAGAGCCTTTCGCAGAAGAGTAAGATTTTAAGGAGCTTCGCTTTTGGGCGGAGCTCTTTTTGCGTGATAGGCAATTCCTATCCACGTTATGAACACTTCATAAACGTAGCAGCGCAAAGATATTCACAACGTAGCGCGGTATGTGAGCACAAGCAATCCATCTGTTGTGAATGCAGCGCGAGCAAACGTGCATCTGTTTTTTCCACGCCATCACTTTTGTGAATGGCTACGGATGCAGTAGTTCCTGTCAACTGCGACTTTTGTCCGGCGAAGTGCGAGCTTGTAAATAATGCCAGCGGTACTTGGCAATACAAAGCGAGACACCGACGGGCAATCGGAGCAGCTTGCACAGGATAATACTGTGGACGCAGCCGCAATTACATGCTGCACTTGCGGGAGCAGCCAGTACAAAATCTTGTGCTTACATGCCGTGTTACTATGTAATATATGACATCTGGCAGCAGGAATACTGCTGTGATTGTCGCCGGCCAACACATTGAAAAATAGTTTCGCAAATGCCTAAAAGTAGAAACAAAATAAGAGGAGAACATTGAGATGAAAAAAGGACAGATCTATGACGGGGTCGTGACACATGTATCCTTTCCGAATAAATGTCTGGTAGTCGTTGAGGGCGAAGAAAAAAAAATAACAGTCAAAAATGCACTGGAGGGAGAGCGGGTGCGCTTTCGGCTGAACAAGGTCCGAAAGGGAAAATGTGAGGGCAATCTGTTAGAGGTGCTGGAGCCGTCACCGAAGGAGCTGTGCGGCAACCAGATCCCGTGTGTACATTTTGGCACGTGCGGCGGCTGTACATATCAGCATTTGTCCTATGAGAACCAGCTCGCGTTAAAGGAGCGGCAGATCCGCGAATTGTTAGAGCCGGTCATCAATGCGAAGGGGCAGGCGTTTGAACAGGTATTTGAAGGAATTATGGGAAGTCCCAGACAGTTCGCCTATCGGAATAAGATGGAATTTTCTTTCGGAGATACATGCAAAGACGGTGATCTCGCGCTCGGTATGCATAAGCGAGGCAGCTTTTATGATATTGTGACGGTGTCGGACTGCCAGATTGTTGATGAGGATTTTCGCAAAATATTGACGGCGGTACTCCGCTTTTTTGCTGAAAAAAATATCCCGTATTTTCATAAAAATACACATGAAGGCTACCTTAGACATCTGCTTGTGCGCAAAGCCACTAAAACCGGAGAAATACTGATTGATCTTGTCACAACGACACAGACTGGCACGCCCGGTGTCGTCTATCGCGAGGAAGGTGGCGAGCCGGATCTGGCGGCGACAGCGTTTTATCATGCGCAGGCGCGTGTGGAGGGAAGCATCATACACGAGGAACGGCTGCTGGATGGATTTGTGCAGACATTGAAGGCACTGGAGCTGGACGGCAGGATCACCGGAATTTTGCATACGCATAATGACAGCGTTGCGGATGTGGTGAAGGATGAGGGTACGGATATCCTCTACGGACAAAGCTATTTTTATGAGGAACTGCTGGGTCTGCGTTTTCGGATCAGCCCGTTTTCGTTTTTCCAGACGAACTCACTCGGCGCAGAGGTGCTCTATGATGTCGCCAGACAGTACGTGGGTGATCTACATGAAAGCAGCGACGGCGCGGTCGTCTACGACCTGTATTCCGGCACCGGAACGATCGCACAGATACTCGCACCGGTCGCAAAGAAGGTCATCGGTGTGGAGATCGTCGAAGAAGCGGTCGAAGCAGCAAAGGAAAACGCGGCGCTGAACGAATTATCCAACTGCGAATTTTTGGCGGGAGATGTGCTCAAGGTATTAGATGACATCAAGGAAAAGCCCGACTTTATCGTGCTTGATCCGCCCCGGGACGGCATTCATCCAAAGGCACTGGAAAAAATCATCGCATACGGTGTTGATCGCATGGTCTATATCTCCTGCAAGCCGACCAGCCTCGCCAGAGACCTTGAGGTTCTGCAGGCGCGGGGCTACCGCGTGGAGCGCGTACGGTGCGTGGATATGTTCCCAGGGACGGTGCATGTGGAGACGGTAGTCTTACTTTCCAAGGGAATGGTCGACAGTAGGAAAGTGAAGGTGG
>CAVHZH010000024.1:0-23412 GCA_963640395.1 Oscillospiraceae bacterium | reverse complement strand
ACCACAACTTCACCATTTTTCTTTTTGAGGATCTCCTTCTTCCACGGCTGCATATTTACTTTTATTCATATCACTTTCAAGGTCGCGGAATTTGCAGGAGTTTAGCTCTGTCATGATTTTTAAACCGTTAATTGCAAATTCATTGTCCAGATATCTGAAAAAAGTAGTAAGCCTTTGCCGTCCATCGACAATCACCAGCTTTCCCTCCATCGTCTCTGCAAGATAAATCAACGGCAACGGGATTCCCATGACGACAGATTCTATCAGCTCTGATTTCTGTCTTGTGCTCCAAACTTCATTTCGCTGAAAATCCGGATCTAAACAGATATTTCCTCTATCATATCTTCTCTTTAATTCAAATATAGAAAACTGTACTCTGTCAATTTTAATGTTTCTGGCCGGATAAATTACATCTACAGTTGTTTCACTATCCGTATTATAACTAATTGTTCCGGCATCATCGACACCATCTTCTGACAGCCATTCTTTTTCCATTTCCATAAGAGTCATTTCCTCACAACTGTTTATGTTTATCCACAATCCAGTTTACAAATCCTCCACATCATCTTCTAAAAGTATATGTCTTGTACCACTACAATGCAAGTCTTATTTTATACGTTTGCCCCAATAATTCAGAAACCGGTAACCGCTGTGCCCTACAGCCATTCTTATGCATAGTGCGTGACCACAATCTGGATGCTTGTGACCCCCTGATAGCTGTTGATCTGCGGATAATAGGTAAACGCAAAACGTATCTGCTGCGGTCGTCCGGACAGCAGGGCATCCACCTCGCCTGCTCCGTATTTTTCCCTGTAATAGTCTAAAAATTCCTCCGCATCCCCAAAATAGAGTGCATCTACTGCTCCATAACTGCCGGTGAGCTGGAGCTTTAGCATATTGTGCTCTTTTCCTATGAGGTATGCGCGCCTTGCGATCAGCTCTTTGTCTGCAAAAACCGGCTTTTCATTGCCGTTTCCGCAGGGCTCCAGCACCGATAGCTGACCGATCAGTGTCTGTGTGATATAGGAAACCGGCATCGGTACATCGATCCGGATCGTTTCTGTCAGATCTTCGCCGGACAACTGTGCCTGTTCACACAGCAGCCGTTCAAACTCCTCCAGATGCTCCGGCGCAATGGAAAGTCCTGCCGCCATCGCGTGACCTCCGAATTTGATGAGCAGCGACCCGACACGGCTTAAATGCTCATACATATGATAAGCGGGAATCGAGCGTCCCGAGCCCTTGACACAGTCCTCCCCGTTTGTCAGCACATAGACCGGGCGGTAATACCTTTCCCGCAACCGCCCGGCGATAATACCTGCCAGACTCTCATGTGTCTGCGGCAGATAAACGACCAGCACCGGATTTTTCCATAATTCCTGCTCCTCGACAAGGCGGACTGCCTCCTCGACACCCGCTGTGGTCAGCTGCTTGCGCTCATTATTGAGGGATACCAGCTCCTGCGCGATCTTCTGTGCCTGCCACTGCTCCGTCTCTATGAGCAGCTCAAGCGCACGCTTTGCCGTGTCCAGTCTGCCGGTCGCATTGATACAGGGTCCGATCACAAAGCCGACATGATACGCACGCAGCTGGTCTGCATCGAGCCCGCTGCACGCAATCAACGCCTGCAATCCGACATTGTCTGTCCGGCGCAGCTGCTCCAATCCAAGGGATGTGATCGTGCGGTTTTCCCCGCGCAGCTCCATCACATCCCCGATCGTCGCAAATGCCGCATATTGGAGATATTTCTGCCATGCATCCGGCTGTCCGCACGCGCGCTGTACCAGCTGCAGTACTTTCCATGCCACGACTGCCCCGCAGATCCCTTTGCACGGATATCCGCAGTCTGCTCGCTTTGGATCGACAACTGCGTCTGCCGGAGGCAGCACGGCTGTGGCGGTGTCTCCCTCCCAGTGCAGCGGCACCTCATGGTGGTCAGTCACAACTACCGTCATGCCAAGCTCCTTCGCCAGCGCGATCTCTGCGGCAGCCGCGATGCCATTGTCACAGGTCAGAATCGTATCGCAGCCCTGCTCCCATGCCTCCCGGATCAGCTTTTCGCTCAGACCGTAGCCGTCCTTGATCCGGTGCGGAAGTGTATAATCTACACATGCGCCGCAAGCCTTTAGTCCATCATACAAAATATAGGTAGAAAAAATACCGTCGATATCATAGTCACCGATGATGCGGATCTTTGCCTGCCGTCGGATCTTATCCATCAGGATCTGCGCCGCCTTTTCTGCGTCCTGCAACAAGGATGGCTCATGCAGGCGGTCTAATGAGGGATGGAAATACGCGTCCAGCTCCTGCTCACTGACCACCTCCCGGTTGCGCACAACACGCGCAATAACCGGATCGACGTGATAGGTCTTTCCGATTTTGTTAAAATCCGCGCTTTTTGCGAGTACCACCCATTTTTCAGCTTTCTTTTTCATATTCTCTGCCTTTCCTTATCTGCTGACAGCTATCATAAGTGTTTGCGAAATAAAAGGAGAGCCCGACGCACCACAGGCTCTCCCGAACAAATCGTTTTTTAATACACAATACGGTTTCGGCCGCTATCTTTTCCTTTATACAGCTTATCATCCGCCAGCTTGATGTTCGCATCCATCGAAATCCGCGGATCATACTCGGTCAGTCCCAGCGTGATCGTCACATGAATCACCTGATCCTCATAAGGGATCTCCATCCGGTTGATCTTGCGCTGGAGCTTTGACAGCTCGTCCCATGCGTCATCACCGTTCATATTCTCAAATAGGAAAAGGAACTCCTCGCCGCCCCAACGGGCAACCACCCCGACTCCCTGCATACTCTGACGGAACAGCTCGGCCAGCTTCACCAGCACCTCATCGCCGCACCCATGTCCGTATGTATCATTGACCCGTTTAAAATGATCAATGTCACCGATCGCCACAGACATAAACTGTGTCTCACCACGATCGTAACGATCCAGACAGTGGTTCACATAATCGAGCATACGGAAACGGTTCCACAGCTTCGTGAGCGGATCGGTCGATGCGATACTGCGCAGCTCCTTGTTGTACTCCTGCAGCCGGTTCTCCATCCGAAAGGCATCCTTCGTGAAATATACACCGGTAAACAGTATCATCGCACCCTCTAACACAATACTCACCAGATACATATACATCCGCAGCTGACCCGACAGCCAATCGATAACCAGCACATTGATATGCTGACAGCATACATATAAGAATATACGGATCAGATACAGGATCACCAGCATCCGCACCGGATGCCTGCGTTCCATGAACAGGTCAGCCACGATCAACGCAAACATAAAATGCTGCGCACCGGTATCAGCGCCAAACATCGCATAAAAGCTGCTGATCCATAACACCGTCGTGATATTCAGCATGACGTAAGCAACGTGTATTTTATCCTGATAAGTGCACCAGAATACATATACATACAGTATAAGAAAAAATGCACTGATCACAGCCAGAGAATATCGCGCCGAAAAGAGAAATCCAAAACATACCAACAACAGGTATAACATGAATACAAGTACCGACATACGCAGTACAACAACTATCTTTAGTAATTCATTTTTGTTTTGAGGTTCCCGAAAGACCAAGTCTCTGATTTTCATCACTATAGACAAGGCTCCTTACCCCCTTTTTTTACAGATAAGTATATGTTACCACATTCACCTTTTGATTTCCAGTTTTTTATAAAATTTTCATAATCAGGAACCATTTTTTCTGTAAATAATATACTAAATTAACAACTGACAGGAGTATTCGTAGCTGCTGCTTGATGCACAGTTACGCATTTTTTGTATGAAACAGCTATATGCAATGCAGGATACCACCGATACCGGCACTCTGCAGGTCAACGTCACTTCGCGCGTCAAAAACACCCCGATTCCGGATGCGGCCGTCACACTCAGCTACACCGGCGATCCCGACTCCGCGCTTGAGTCCCTGCAGACCGATGCTTCCGGACAGACACCGGCTGTCACACTCGATGCGCCTCCGGTCGAGTACAGTCTGGACTCCGATCAGGAAAACCAGCCGTTTTCCCTCTACACGATCCAGATCCGTGCCGCAGGCTACCATCCGCTCAACATATCCGGCATTGAGGTTTTTTCCACGATCAAAGCGATCCAGCATGCCGCGTTGACTCCGTTAGATTATGGCAGCCGTTTTCGTGAAAGCATCGATATCCCGGTCAATACACTGTTCGGCGACTATCCTCCGAAGATCGAGGAATCGGAGATCAAGCCGGTCGAGGAAAGCGGTGAGATCGTCCTCAGCCGCGTTGTCATCCCGGAATATATCGTCGTACACGACGGTCCGCCGACGGATGCACGCGCCAGTGATTATTATGTCCGCTATAAGGACTACATCAAAAATGTGGCTTCCAGCGAAATCTATGCGACATGGCCGGACGCAACGATCCGCGCAAACATTCTGGCGATCATGTCCTTTACATTAAACCGGGTATTTACGGAGTGGTACAGAAACAAAGGCTATAACTTTACGATCACCTCCTCCACTGCCTACGACCAGAAATGGTCTTACGGGCGCACGATCTATGACTCTATTTCACGTATTGTCGATGAGATGTTTGAAAACTACCTGTCCCGCCCCAATGTCCTCCAGCCGATCCTGACGCAGTATTGTGACGGGCGCAATGTGTCCTGTCCGAACTGGCTGTCGCAGTGGGGCTCCAAGTATTTAGGCGATCAGGGCTACTCTGCCGTCCAGATTTTGCGCAATTATTACGGCAACAGCATCTATATTAACACTGCCGACGAGATCTCCGGTATTCCGTCCTCATGGCCCGGCTATGATCTGAGTGTCGGCTCGAGCGGTGCAAAGGTGCGCCAGATCCAGCAGCAGCTAAACCGGATTCACCGGAACTACCCGGCGATCCCTGCTGTCACCGCAGATGGTATCTTTGGCAACGCTACCCGCGATGCCGTCCGCGAATTCCAGTCCGTATTCGGGCTGCCGGCAACCGGAGTGATCGACTATCCGACGTGGTACAAAATCTCTGAAATCTATGTGGCAGTCAGCAGGATTGCGGAGCTGAATTAAGGAAACGCTGATTAAAGCGTTTCCTTAAGCAGGGATTCCTATTTTGCATGATTCTTTTTGCATCCCACGCCTAAATATGCTATCCTTGTAGATAACGAAACAAATTGGTGGCTGTGAAACTATTTTACGATGTGCTGGTTGGCAGCGGTCACATGTATCGGCATGACCAAAAACATATGACTACCGCCAGCCAATAATAAAATAGTTACGCAATTACCGACATATTACCTATGCAGAAAGGAGTTTTTTATGCATACATTCCAACCCTGCCCCGCGGAACAGTTCAACATCAACCCATTTTCCAAAATCGGTACTGAATGGATGGCTGTCACCGCAGGCGACAAAGACAAAGTAAATACAATGACTGCCAGTTGGGGAACCCTCGGCGTACTCTGGGGCAAAAATGTCGTCTCCATTTTTGTGCGCGACAGCCGCTATACAAAGGAGTTCATCGACCGTCAGGACACCTTTTCCCTGACATTCTTTGACACATCGGATCAGGAAAACAGGCTGGCGCTGAAATACTTCGGGACTGTCTCCGGTCGCGATGAGGACAAGATCTCCCATGCGCACATGCATGCAGCCTACGCAGCCGACGGGACACCTTACATCGATGAAGGCAATCTGGTGCTCGTCTGCCGCAAGATGTCTGCCACCAAGATCCTGCCGGAGCAGTTTCTTGACGCATCCATTGACAGCACATGGTACAAGGACAACGATTACCATACCATGTATGTTGCGGAGATCACGCAGATACTCACGCGATAGTTTGCATAAGTCAATGATATTCGCAATCCGCTTCGCTACTTGCTCATATAAAAGCAGCTTCCACAAGTATATCTGATTTTGCTTGCGGGAGCTGCTGCTTCTACTACAATTTTGTAACTGTTCAGAGCCCCATTCGCAAAACCGCTGCTGCGCAGCTTTCCTTTTGCTCATGTGGCGTTCTCGCCAAATAAAATTTCAAAATCAGCCTTAGAAATGCAAGCATTTCACGTCTGATTTACGAAATTTTGCCTGGCTCTGAACAGTTACACAATTTTTTATCTGCAGGAGGTACTGATCGACTCGATCGCCACCGCTCCTCCACGCACGATTTCTATATTTTTGAACTTCGAGCGCAGAAGCGCGATCAGTTCATTATTTCTTCGCTCGGTCAGCATACATTCTAATAAGACGCTGTCTGTCCCGATGTCCTTCACTTTTACCTCAAATACCTGTGCAAACTGGAACAGTTCTTCCTTTTCTGCCGGATCAATGTCCTTTACCTTTGCAAAAAGGATCTCCTTCATATGGATCGGAACGTTCGTGAGGTCAATGACCTTGATGACCTCGATCATACAGTTCAACTGCTTTTTGATCTGCTCAAACGTCACATCATCGCTCGTCACGCAGATCGTCATGCGGGAAACTGTCTCATCCTCTGTCGTACCTACAGTCAGCGACTGCAGATTATACGATTTTCCGGAAAACAGCCCCGATACCTTCGCCAGTACGCCGACGGTATTTTCCACATACAGTGCAATCCATCTGTTTTTCATGCTTCGATCGATCATAATACCGCCTCCTCTATCTCAAAATCATTTCACTCATCGGATTTCCGCTCTTTACCATCGGGAGCACGAGTTCATCCGTGGCAATCAGAAATTCAATGATCGTGGGTGCATCGGTGTTCGCCTTTGCCTGCTCGAGTGCAGGCGCAATCTCGGACGCCTCCGTGACACGGATGCCGTGCGCACCGTAGCTCTCTGCCAGCTTGACAAAATCAGGCTCATACGGAGGACAGTTCTTATTCGGTCCTTTGCAGTCCGCAGGGCAGCTTTTCCGCCGGCGCAGACATGTTCCGCTGTAGCGCTTACCATAGAACAGCTGCTGCATCTGCCGCACCATGCCGAGATAATAATTATTTAAAACGCAGACCGTGACAGGCACCTCCTCCATGACTGCGGTCGCAAGCTCCTGAATGTTCATCTGCATGCCGCCGTCACCGGAAATGCACACGACATCTGCATCCGGGCAACCGATCTTGGCTCCGATCGCTGCCGGGAAACCAAAGCCCATCGTGCCGAGACCGCCGGAGGTGATAAAGCGCTTTTCCGGTCCGAATGCGAGAAACTGTGACGCCCACATCTGGTTCTGTCCGACATCGGTAACGACTACGCCGCTGTCGTATGCCTGATTGATCGCCTCCATGATCATCTGCGGGCTCATGCCCTTATCATCGCGCATCGCGAGCGGATTCTCCTGCTCCCATGCCGCGATCGTGTCACGCCAAGCGCGCGTACTGCGCGATTTCGCCCAATCCATCATCGTCTCAAGCGCCAGACGCGCATCCGAAACGACCGGAACATCCACCACGACATTCCTTGAAATCGAAGCGGTCGCAATATCGATATGCACGATCCGCGCATTCGGCGCAAACTCCTCCAGATCTCCGGTGATACGGTCGTTAAAGCGTGTGCCGATCGAAAAGAGCACATCGCACTCACTGACTGCCTTATTCGCTGCATATCTGCCATGCATGCCGCAGTTGCCGACATACAACGGATGTCCGGGCGGCATCACGCCCTTTCCCATGACGGTTGTCACAACGGGCACATGGGTCTTTTCCGCAAACCGGCACAGCAGATCCTCGGCACCGGAGATATGCACACCGCCACCCGCCAAAATCAGCGGTTTTTTCGCTGTGTGCAGCAGCTTATATGCCTTTTTGAGCTGTCCGATGTGGACAGACGTATTCGGCTTGTAGCCGCGGATCGTCACCTTTGAGGGATACTCTGCATCCCCGGACGCATTCTGGATGTCCTTTGGCAGATCGATCAGCACCGGTCCCGGCTTTCCGCTCTTTGCGATATAAAATGCCATCTTGAGCGCCCTGCCGAGCTCCGCGCGGTCACGCACGGTCACACCGTATTTTGTGATGCTGCGCGTCATGCCGACGATATCGACCTCCTGAAACGCATCATTTCCGATGAGCTTGAGCGGCACCTGTCCGGTGATGACGACGAGCGGGATGCTGTCATAGTGCGCATCCGCAAGACCTGTCACGATATTGGTCGCGCCCGGACCGCTCGTGACGATACACACACCGACCTTTCCGGTCGCACGCGCGTAGCCCTCCGCCTCATGGATGAGCGCCTGCTCGTGTCGCGGCAGGACGAGATGTATATCATCCGCCTTGTATAATTCATCAAAAAGGTCTGTGACCATGCCTCCGGGATACCCGAAGATCGTGTCCACACCCTCCTCACGCATTGCTTTTACAAATAGTTTCTTTCCGGTTATATCCATATTTATGTTCTCCCTATCCGATAAGCTGTAAGCATTTTAACACAAATATCCATCCTGTCAAGGTAAATGCCGCGAACAGCGTCGTGACCACTACGATGCTGGCGGTCAGCACACCGTCATTTTTCATACTTTTTGCCATAATATAGCAGCTCGGTGTCGCCGGTGCCGCGAGCATGACGAGAATGCCGATCAGCTTCTCGCCGGTAAATCCCATCGCCACTGCAAGCGGCAAAAATACAAGCGGCTGCACGACCAGCTTGATGAGCGATGCCGCGATCGTCGGCTTGATTTTCGCGAGCGCCTTTTTTCCCTCAAAGCCCGCGCCCATGCCGATCAGTGCAAGCGGAGTCGCCGTCCGCGCGATATACCCCACCGTATTGTCCACGATCGTCGGAAAATCGATCTGAAAATATGCGACGATCAGTCCGAGTACAATGGAAATAATGATCGGATTTTTCAGGATGCTCTTGCCTGCCTGTTTCAGCCGTCCCATATCTCTTTTCGCGCCCGCGTCATCCGTCTGCGCCTCAAAGGTGAGGACGATCACAGAAAAAATATTGTATAACGGCACGGCTCCGATAATCATGAGCGGTCCCATCGCCGAGCTGCCATAGATGTTTTCGATAAATGCCAGTCCCATGACGGCTGCGCTGCTGCGAAACGATGCCTGCACAAACGCGCCGGTCATCGTCTGATCCTTTAAAAACAGCTTTGCACCGCCCCATATGACAAAAAAGCACACGGCCGTGACCAGTGCGCAAAACATGACATATTTGAAATCGAATACCGCCTTGATATCGACCACCGACAGATCCCGGAATACCATAAATGGCAATGTCACCTGAAAATTAAATTTATTCGTCACGGAGACAAAATGTTCGTCTAACATGCCCCGCTGCTTTAATATCCAACCGATCACCATGACGAGGAAAATCGGCATGGTGACGTTGATGCTGTAGATAAAATTATTCATGGCCGTTACTGTTTGAATCCTGCTGTTTTTCGTATTTATAAAAATGATAGATCAGATCAAAATAGGTCTGCTCCTCACTGTCCTGCGTGATCTGCCAATCGGGGCGCTCATCCAGATTCGGGAAATGCGCATCCGCATCGTAGGCATAATCGATCTTCGTGATATGTGCCACATCGCAGGCATCTACAAGCTGGTTGTAAATACTCTCGCCGCCGATCACATAGATGTTTTCGGAATCGTATTTTTCCAGCTCCTTCCACAGCTCCTCAAGCGAATAGACGAGTATTGCGTCCTTGATCTGATAGGTCTCATCATGCGTGAGCACGATATTTACCCTGTTTTTTAAGGGCTGTCCGTTCGGAAAGCTCTCGAGCGTCTTTCGACCCATGACAACTACTTTTCCGGTCGTCGTCTCACGGAAAAATTTCATATCTGCGGGGATCTTCACGAGCAGCTGGTTGTTTTTGCCGATGCCCCAGTTACTGTCTACTGCTGCGATTAAATTCATGTGTTTCCTCTTTTCTTATTAAATAGCCACAGGAATATGCTCGATCTGCGGTCCTGTCTCGTAGTCAATCAGCTTCACATCATCGCGTGTAAATTCATAAAAATCCTTCACCCTGGGATTCAGCCAGAACTTCGGTGCGTGATATGGCTGTCTTGTGATCAGCTCCTCGACAAGCGGCACATGCCGATCATAAATATGTGCATCCGCGATCACATGCACGAGCTCCCCGACACGCATGTCACACACCTGTGCCAGCATGTGGACGAGCACGGCGTACTGGCAGACATTCCAGTTGTTCGCCGTCAGCACATCCTGCGAACGCTGGTTCAATACAGCATTCAGCGTCAGCTTATCATCGCCCTTTTTCTGCGTCACATTAAAGGTCATGCTGTAAGCGCACGGATACAGGTTCATTTCATGCAGATCCTGATGCACATAGATGTTGGTCATGATGCGGCGGCTGAACGGATGATTTTTCAGATCGTAGATCACGCGGTCTACCTGATCCATCATGCCTTCCTTATACTGATGCTTCACGCCGAGCTGGTAGCCGTATGCCTTTCCGATCGAGCCGTCGGCATCCGCCCACTCATCCCAGATATGGCTGTGAAGGTCATGGATGTTATTCGATTTTTTCTGCCAGATCCACAGGATCTCGTCGGTCGCACTCTTGATCGCCGTGCGGCGCAGTGTCAGTGCCGGAAACTCCTTTGACAAGTCGTAACGGTTCACGACACCGAATTTTTTGATCGTGTAGGCGCTGGTACCGTCCGCCCAATGGGGACGCACCTTCTCGCCCTCGGTACTCGTGCCGTTGTCCAAAATATCGCGGCACATATTGATAAATAGTGTATCTGCGTAACTCATGTCCGTCTACGCCTCGTCGATCGCCTTGCCGATGTCATGGCGCATATATTTGTTCTCAAAAGTAACCCATTCGGTCGCCTCATATGCCTTTGCACGCGCGGTCTTTAAATCCGGCCCGGTCGCCGTAATGCCGAGCACACGACCGCCGTTCGTCACGATCTCGCCCTTGTCGTTAAACGCGGTTCCCGCATGATAGCAGAAATAGTCGTCTTTTCCCTCGAACTTCTCAAGTCCGTGGATTGGGAAGCCTTTTTTATAAGAAACCGGATAGCCGTCCGATGCCAATACGACACAGACGCAGGCATTGTCCTCAAACTGCAGGTCAATCTGATCTAAACGACCCTCCACACATGCCTCCATGACATCAATGATGTCATTTTTCATGCGCGGCAGAACAACCTGTGCCTCCGGATCGCCGAAACGCGCATTGTATTCGAGCACCTTCGGTCCATCGGGTGTGAGCATCAGTCCGAAGAAAATCACGCCGGTAAACGGTCTGCCCTCGGCTGCCATCGCATCTACAGTCGCCTGATAAATGTATTTTTTACAGAAGGCATCTACTTCGTCCGTGTAGAACGGGCTCGGGCTGAAATTACCCATGCCTCCGGTATTCAGTCCGGTATCGCCGTCTCCCGCACGCTTGTGATCCTGTGCGGAGGACATGATCTGGATGGTCTTGCCGTCTACAAATGAGAGCACGGATACCTCCCGTCCGGTCATGAACTCCTCGACAACCATATGATTGCCCGCAGCGCCGAACTTTTTGTCCTCCATGATCTCCTTGACACCTGCCTTTGCCTCCTCTAAGGTATTGCAGATCAGGACACCCTTGCCGAGTGCGAGTCCGTCCGCCTTGAGCACGATCGGAAGCTTTGTGTTCTCTAAATATGCAAGCGCCTTTTTCGGATCGTCGAATGTCTCATAGCCGGCAGTCGGGATGTTGTATTTTTTCATCAGATCCTTGGAAAATGCCTTAGAGCCCTCGAGAATAGCGGCATTTTTACGCGGTCCGAATACTTTTAAGCCCTCTGCCTCGAATGCGTCCACGATACCGCCCACCAGCGGATCGTCCATTCCGATGATCGTGAAATCGACCGCCTTTTCCTTTGCAAATGCGATCAGCTTGTCAAATTCCATCGCACCGATCGGTACGCACTCTGCCTGTGCAGCAATACCAGCGTTCCCGGGTGCACAATAGATCTTGTCCACGCGGGGGCTTTTTGCGACTGCCATCGCGATCGCATGCTCTCTGCCGCCGCTGCCTACTATCAATACCTTCATCTGGGTTTCCTCCTCATATGTGCTGTCTTTACTCTGTGATTTTTACGATTCCGTCCACGACCTGTATTTTACCATTTGCGATCAGATCGATCGCACGCGGCATGATGATCCACTCCGCCTGCTCCATCACGCGCTGCTGTAACGTCTTTGGTGTATCATCCGGCGCGATCTCAACTGCTTTTTGCAGGATGATCGGTCCGGTGTCCGTACCCTCGTCCACAAAATGACAGGTCGCGCCAGTCACCTTGACACCGCGTTTCAATGCCTCCTCATGCACTCTCAGCCCGTAAAATCCGGTACCGCAGAAGGATGGGATGAGCGACGGGTGGATGTTGATGATCCGGTTTTTGTAGGCGGCAATGAGCTGCGGCGGAATAATCACCAGATATCCTGCCAGCACGACCAGATCGATACTTCTGCCCACGATCGTCTGTGTCAGCGCATCGTTGAACTGCTCTCTGGTCTCATAGGATTTCGGGGACAGGCACATGGCTTCGATCCCGTGCTGCTTTGCGCGCTCCAACGCATATGCATTTGCGTTGTTGCTGATAACAATATCAATGGCAGCATTGGTGATCATTCCCGCGTCGATCGCATCGATGATCGCCTGCAGGTTCGTCCCGCCGCCGGATACCAGTACCGCTATTTTTAACATAAGGTCACTCCCTTTTCTCCGTCCGTGATCTTTCCGACTACATAAGGTGTATCTCCGGCTGCTTTCATCGCCTCCATTGCCTTGTCCACATCTGCCGGATCGACAGCGACGATCATGCCAAGACCCATATTATATGTATTGTACATCATCTGCTCCTCGACATTTCCCTCGCGTGCCATCATCGTAAAGATCGGCGGAACCGGGTAGCTGTTCTTCTCGATCACTGCATGCTTGCCCTCGGGCAGCATACGGGGAATGTTCTCATAAAAACCGCCTCCGGTGATATGGCTGCATGCCTTCACACGCACACCTGCGTCTTTTACATTTTTCAATGCTTTTACATAGATTCTCGTCGGTGCAAGCAGCGCCTCTCCGAGTGTCTTGCCAAGCTCCTCGTGATAGGTGTTCAGCGTCTCTGCATCCATCTTGAAGATCTTGCGCACAAGGGAAAATCCGTTGGAATGCACACCGGTGGATGCCATGCCGATCAGCACATCGCCATCCTTTAAATCTGCTCCGGTGATGATGTCCTTTTTATCGACGACACCGACTGCAAAGCCTGCCAGATCATACTCGTCCTCCGGCATCAGTCCCGGATGTTCGGCAGTCTCGCCGCCGATCAGTGCACAGCCGGACTGCTTGCAGCCCTCAGCCACACCGCTGACGATCGTTGCGATCTTTTCGGGATAATTTTTACCACATGCGATATAATCGAGGAAAAACAAAGGCTCGCCGCCTGCACATGCCACATCGTTGACACACATTGCGACCGCATCGATACCGATCGTATCGTGCTTATCGAGCAAAAATGCCAGCTTTACTTTTGTGCCGCAGCCGTCTGTGCCTGACAGGAGCACCGGCTCCTCCATCTCTTTGATCTTGTCCAGTGAAAACGCACCGGAAAAGCCGCCGAGTCCGCCCAGCACTTCCGGACGCATCGTTCCCTTTACATACTCCTTCATCAGCTCGACAGACTTGTAGCCTGCCTCGATGTCTACTCCTGAATGCTTGTAATCCATGTGTTTGTCCCTCCTGATCGTCCTCTATCTATTAGTAGTTTTAGTAGTTTTTATATCCGGTTTCCTGTAATCTGGCATCCTTTGCGATGACTTGCTCTTTTAACGTCTTTGAATATGCTTTTAATTTATCTAAAATTTCTGCATCGCCGGTAGCTAAGATCTTCGCTGCGAGCAGTCCGGCATTGGCACCGCCGTTGATGGCTACGGTCGCTACCGGGATTCCGGTCGGCATCTGTACGATGGAATACAGGGAATCTCTGCCGCCTAAGGATGTCGTGTGCATCGGGATACCGATGACCGGCATCGGGAAGATCGCTGCGCACATGCCGGGCAGATGGGCTGCCATGCCCGCACCCGCGATGATCACCTTGTAGCCACGCTCCTCTGCGCTTTTTGCATATGCAAAAAACTCCTCCGGCTCGCGGTGTGCAGAGATAATATTCATCTCATAGTCGATCCCGAGCTGGTCGAGAATGTCTGCTGCCTTTGCCATGATGGGCATGTCTGAATCACTGCCCATGACGATACCTACTTTTGCCATGATTGTTCTCCTTTGTTGTCTCAGATAATTATATTTTCGCAACTTCTATTATTCTAGCATACACTTTTTTTAAGTGGAAGTGCTTTTTGTCTTTTTATGTGCATATATAACTACACCAGCGTATCCTGTATATCGGGTTCAGGCATGCCCTTTATGCGACGGGCTCACGCGGAAATACAGTTTAACTGCCAATGTCTAGGCAGCAGCGTCAGGCGGTTTTTGCCTGAACTCTGTGCCGCGCGTGTGATTTGCCCGCAGAGCATAAGCGGCTGCTGAACCTGACATACAGGATACGCGGCGCAATAAAATTATTCTACTCCAACGGAATATTGAGTTCCTCCGTGCCCGGTACGACAAACCTGCCATCAAGTATGATCGGATATTTCGTTCCGTCCGCGCCGACCGCAATGATCGAATCGAGTTCATCATATGGGATCGTGATGTCGGTATGGCAGTTCAGATATGCCTTCGAGAGATCCTCCTTGCGCAACAGCGACACCTCATTATCACGCGCGATGATCTCCTTGCCGTCCGGATTGTAGACCGGCGTGTCCTCTGCATGTGAATAACACGTATCACCGACCGCGAAATGCGGTCCTGTCTTTTCCGCGATCAGGATCGGCAGCTTGTCCGCAATATCAAAATCGCGCGCCATGCGGTAAGCGGTCGTATTTGTTCCGATTGCAAACTCGCCCATCGGCAGTGTATCGTGATGGTTGAGCAGATTTTCGTGGATATATTTTTTATTTTGTTCTGCACTTGCATAATTGCTGCAGCTATATTCCGTCACCCGTCCGTCCGTAAACGTCAGCGACAGATTCTCATATTCCAGTTCATTTAAAAATACCTTTGTCACGTGCAGCGTGCCGTTCGTTCCTGCCAGTACCGGAGAAGTAAACACCTCGCCGACCGGAATATTGACATCCGCCACACAGTTTTCAAATGCTGTCTGGTGCTCCGGGTCGGTAAGCGGATGAATCCGAATCGTCAGATCCGTGTGGTTTCTGCCCTTGCCCTTCACACATACATGGTCTGCGTGGTCGAGCACATCGATGATCTTCTGCTGCATCGTTCGGTAGCTCATATAGTCAAGCGTATTGATCTCGACTGTCCGCGCGAAAATCTCCTTGAAATTCCTGCCGATCGCCGGAATCGGATATGCGATGATCGTAAAGCTGCGCTCCTCTCCCTTGATATAACGGTTCATGATCTGCGCGCTCTCGTTCGCATTATATACGTTGAGCTCCTGCTGCTTTTCGCTGTAGCTGAGTGCCTCCGGCTTGTTTTTCGGCTGGAACGGCATCTCCCCGAACGTCTCAATGACTGCCGGACCTGCATAGACAGCCGCCAGATCCTTATATTTTTCATAGGCAGTCCGCAGCACCTCGAGCCTGCGCTCCACAAACGCCTTGTCCAGATAAAAGGCGCGATCCGATTTATGGTCGTAGTCAAACTGACGGTTGACCGATCGCGCATAGCAGCCCTTTTTGCCGTTCCCGCGGTTGCCCATCGAATTGATGCTGTCGCGGTAGATCACCGGGCGCAGCCCCATTTTTTCAAAATTTCTGATCGCGGCGCGCACCATGCGCTCAAAGCCGATCGGATAACGCACATCGACCGTTTTCTTTTTGCCCAGATCCTTTCCGGTCACTTCAAAACCGATCCGGTAGCCCTCGGTATACGTGTCTGCCATCGCCTGAATCTGCTCCTCCGGCAGCGAATTGAGATACTCTGCCACCTGCAGCTCACTGCTGCTGATATATTCGCCGTAGCGGTACAGATAGGACAGATCGCTCAGATCCGACTCCATGACAATTTTTGTAAAAAAGTCGAGCGACGGATCGAGCAGCTCACGCACGCTCTGTTCGACAAAGATCTCGCTGTAATCATGGAAAAACCAGTAAATGATCTGCTCGACCTCTTTTTTATCCGCCCCCTCCTCGCTCTCAAAGCAGTTATACACCTGCACAAACAGCTCACACAGTATCGTGATGTCTCGTTTTCTGCCCTCATAGGCATAGGGCACTGCCGCGCGCAGCTCCGTATATAAAAAACAGAGCAGTTGACCGAACTCCTCTCCCAGCAGCTCCTGCGCCACCTGCGGATTGGCATAGCTGCGGTCGTAGTTGCCGTCCTGCAATTCATAGTAAAACTGCCAGCTCATCTCCTCACACTCAGAAAGATCCCTGTGATCCAATGCGCCGCTTTCTTCTTTTTTCAATGCCTCATCGACAAGCACGAACAGATCTGCCAGTCTACGGAAATAATGCCAGTAGACCTCCGGCACCTCATGCTCCCCTCGCAGCTCAAGAATCCGATCCATCACCAGCTCGTACCGCTCCCGCACTTCCTCGTTTGCAGCCGCATATTCCTCTTTATAACCCATAAACAAACCCTTTCTACTTATTTAATAGCCGCTTTTCATCAGTTACATCCATTTATAAAACGCCAAGCAGCATCGCAATCCCAAGTCCATAGATCGCAATCCACAAAAGCAGCATCAGGCTCGCCGCCGCGAGCGCCAGCTTCGGGATGCCGCGGAACACATTTTCCTCACGGTTGGCACGGATGGCTGTCACAAATGCCACAAACTGCAGCAGGAGCACAAGCGCACCGATACCTCCGATCAGATTGCCCGCCTGATCACCGTGCTGGCTCGCCTGAAATAGCGCATAGATCAGCCAGCCCATCGATACCGCGGATTCTGCCAGCGATCGTATCCCACGTCTGGAATAACCTTTATCTGTAAATTGCACATGATGTCTTTGTCGTTTCTTCATCTTTTATCCTTTATCATTCCCCATCGTGCGATGAATGCCTGTCCCGGACGCACCAATAGAGCCTTTGCGCAGTGAGAAATAGCCAATAACCCAGACAGACCCCACACGTATTGAGCATAATGTCGTCTACATCAAAGCTGCCGACCTTGCTAAACAGCTGGCATGTCTCTACAAGCAGTGAAAACTCTGCCCCGAGCAGCGTTGTCCTGCCAAAGGATCTCGTCCGTCTGACTAACAGCGGCAAAAAAGTCCCAAACGGCACAAATGCGAGCACATTGCCCGCCAGATTGAGTGCCACAGCCATAAATCCCAGCTGCCTGCGATAGATCCAGAAGCGCCGGATCTCATGGAACGGAACCAGATTGTACTGATACACGCGCTCCGCGCCTGTCCGTCCGGTCGCCTCCGCAAAAAACAGAAAATATGCCAGCGCCGCCAGATATGTTATGAACAGCAGCCAGCAGACCTTATATCTTCGCTCTGTATGACGGTTTTCCATTGAGATCTATACTTCCTTTACACCATACTGCGCATAATAAGCATCGATTTTCTGCTTTAATTCATCATCGATCAGCACGTTCCCGTTCACCGGCTGGTTGTACAATGCCTCTACGACCTCTGCCATCGTGACGATGGCCTTGCCCTCAAAGCCGTATTTTTCCCGGATCTCATCGAGCGCGCTAACCTTGCCGCCCTGACCGACCTCCATGCGGTTTAAGCTCACCATCAGACCGACGATCTCTACATCGGCTGCGCCGCGCACCTTCGGTACAGTCTCCTCCATCGATTTGCCGGAGGTCGTGACATCCTCGATCATGACTACGCGGTCGCCGTCCTGCAAGCTGCTGCCGAGGAACCCGCCCTTGTCAGCACCGTGATCCTTTGCCTCTTTGCGGTCAGAGCAATAGCGGATCTCTTTTCCGTACAGCTCGCTGTATGCGATCGCGGTCACGACTGCCAGCGGGATTCCCTTATATGCGGGTCCGAACAGCACATCAAAATCATCCCCATAGTTCGCATGGATCGCTTTTGCATAATATTCACCGAGCTTTTTGAGCTGCGTACCGGTCACATAAGCACCCGCATTCATAAAAAACGGCGATTTACGCCCGCTTTTCAACGTAAAATCACCAAACTTCAATACATGGCTTTCTACCATAAAATTGATAAATTCTGACTTGTAGCTTTCCATTTATATAGACCTCCTGTTTTTAAGCCTCTGTCGGCATTTCATTTTGAAAAAATCCTGCCCGCAGCTTTTCGCACCCGGGCGGTATGTAACGCATAAAATACTTCTGTAGTATATCATTCCATTCCCGTTTTTTCAACTAAAAGAATCGGCATAAAAAGAGTCGCGAGCGACTCTTTTGCGCCCGCGACACTCCTTTTTTATGGCTGATACAATTCCCATGAAAATACCCACTTCTGTGTACTGCTGCCATTCTTTGCAGCCCAGATCAGGTCTCCGCCATTCGTTGCATTACCGTCCTTGACTTCCAGATACTTTCCGTTTCCATTGATAATGCAGACGGTGCCGTCTTTATTGTATTGAAAACTCAGCTTCTGGCATTCATATCCGTAAGCCTCCTGATAGACATCATTGCCCGTTCCGGTCAGCGCTTTTTCTGAATTCTTATTACAAAGCAGCTTGAAACCGTTAATTTCCTTTATGTAAAACTTCTGATTCTTGTCACCATTCTTTTCCCAAAGTCCGATCTTGGCACCCTGCTCCGTTTTTCCCTCATAGACATCCAGACAGACCTTTTTATTGTCTGCCGGGGAAATGGTATATATGACCGTTTTCGAGCCAAAATCGTTCACCAGATAATCTGTGTCCCCGCACATCAGGTAAGCATGACAGAATCCTTGCAGCACCTTCTCTCTCGTAATACCCTTATACGAATAATATGAGCCTAACATATCTGCATTCAGGATTTCGTAGAGCCTTGACGATTCTCCCGAAACCTTCAGCAGCCGTTTGACCATTGCATTATACTGATCGTGCATCAGCGTTTTTTTCGGGTTGAACTTGTTATCTTTGGTACTCTTCACAATTCCAAGCTGATATGCCATGATTACATAAGAATCGTCTGTATCGGTAAAAGGCGATTTCGTACTCTGCTCTGGCAGCTTATGACCAGTGGCCTTGTACCAGTTCACCGCAAGCCTGCAGAACTCTTTTTTCGTGATCCAGCCTTCATAGTCAAATTGCTTCAGAACTCCCTGTGCAAATCCTTTTTGCTTTGCCAGCTTGATATATGGCTGGGCGCTGACTGATGCACCTGCCAGATATGCATCTTTATAATTCAGCCAGCTCTTTTTCATATAGCCGATACTAGTCTCATTGAACAGAACCTCTGCCCACTCCGAGTTGTAGTTTGGCTCTATGACTTTTATTGATCCGCCTGCGGCATACTCAGCGACGACATTGTCATCCAATACCTTGGGCTTGGCATAAATAAAATAGGTCTGGAGCGGATCTTCGACCTTGCCGATCAAAGCGATCTTTTTTGCTTCCACCTTTTTACCTGTCTTATTTTCCCTGCGGGTTTTTTCAGTACATGTCGACATATATTTCGTAGCTTTTATATCTACGATATTCTTGGCATTGACCTGCCACATTCGTCCTTTCCAGAACACACTGTAAATAGTCATACCGTTACAACTGTTTCTTTCATACATTAGATAGACAGCATCGCCTTCCGGGATGGTCAGCACGGTATTCAAAATCCCTGCTCCGCCCTTTCCTGCCCTTCCATAGCTCCAAAACTTTGCTACGGACTCCCGCTCTGCCATATCTGTTGTGAGTCCCGGCGTATACACTGATGCCTGCGCCGATTCTGCAAAGATGCCCGCCAGCATCGCGAGCACCAGCATCAGACAGGTGACTGTTTGCAAATGTGACCGTTTTTTCATCATTTTTCTCATATATCGCTCCTCCTGATATTTTTTACTATGTAATGTTTTGAGAGACGTGAGCACAGCCATAGGTTATGTTTTTGGTCATGTGCGCGCATGACCAAAAACACAACCTATGGCTTCTGGCAACACATTGTAAAATAGTTTTGTAAACGCCTATTTTTTTATTTGCAGTATATCACAAACTTGATATATTTCCCAAAAAAGGCGCGAATGGTAGCTATATGGCGCGAATGGTATTCATTTTTTTCCGGATGCGCTGCAGCGCATTATCGATCGACTTCGGTGGCTTTCCCATATAATCTGCGATCTGCCTGTAATCCATTCCCTGTAGATACAGGTCGCACACCCGCTTTTCCATCGGGCTGAGCAGCTGCCCGAGCTGCACAAACAGATTCCGGTAGTCCTCCTGCTCGATGAGCAGACGCTCCGGATTGTGCCCGGACGTATCCCCGATCACATCCCCGTAAGTCAGCCCGTTCTCCTCCTCGCCGCTGCCCACAGAAAGTGACACATACGAATTGAGCGGTGCATGCTTGAGACGCTGTGACGCCTCGATCGCATGATACATCTGTCTTGAGATGCACAGCTCTGCAAAATGATAAAAAGAGGACTCCTTTTCCTGCGAAAAATCACGGATTGCCTTAAACAACCCGATCATTCCCTCCTGAATCAGATCCTCTTTCTCTGCTCCGATCAGATAGAGCGCATTCGCCTTTTTCATGACCAGATGCTTGTATTTTTTACACAGATACTCCGTGATGCTGTCACTGCCGGCAGACAACTGCCCCAGCAGCTCCTCATCACTGATATTTTCATACGGATGTTTGTTCATAGCCTTACCGCCCTGTCTATGCCCTGTTGTCCTATGCTTTCAGACGTTGTCTTACGATCTCATACGCCAGCACACCACATGCCACGGATGCGTTCAGCGAATCGATATCGCCCTTCATCGGGATGGATGCGATCATATCACAGTGCTCGCGCACCAGCTTGCTCACGCCCTCGCCCTCATTTCCGATCACCAGACCGATCGAGCCCTTCAGATCCAGATCATACATCTGCGTGCCGCCCATGTCCGCGCACACAAACCACATGCCTTCCTTTTTCAGCTCCTCGATCGTATTCGTCAGGTTCGTCACCTTTGCGACGGGGGTATAGTTGAGCGCCCCTGCGGATGCCTTTGCAACGGTTGCCGTGAGTCCGACTGCCCGGCGCTTCGGTATGATCACGCCATGTGCCCCTGCCAGATTCGCGGTACGGATGATCGCGCCGAGATTGTGCGGATCTTCGATATTGTCGAGTAGGATCACAAACGGTGCTTCTCCGCGATCCCTAGCAAGCTGCAGAATATCTGCTACCTCCGCATAAGAATATGCCGCAGACTGTGCGATCACGCCCTGATGCTTTCCTGTCTCGGAAAGCTGATCCAAGCGCTCCCTTGACACAAAATTCAAGATCGTGTCGTGTTTTCTCGCCTCGCGCACGATCGAGCGAACCGGTCCGTCCTGACAGCCGTCGAGCACATAGAGCTTATCGATGGTCTTGCCGGAGCGGAATGCCTCCAGCACGGCATTTCTGCCCTCGATCCTTGTCTCTGCCACATACCCTGTTTCCTGTCCATGCAACTGTGTATCTTCCATTGTATTACTCCTGTCTGTTTTTATTCCGTGCCTCTGCATACCGCGCCTCCCTCGGATGATATCCATCCAGCGCGAGCTTTGTCAGCTCCACGATGCGCTCCATCTGGTCAGTCAGATACAGATAGCCCATCAGCGCCTCGAATCCGGTCGCACGGCGGTAATCACTGACCGATGCATTTTTTGCCATCGTCGGCGACTTGGCATTGCGCCCGCGCCGGTAAAAGCTCTCCTCCTCCTCTGTCAGCACAGGGAGAAGCACATCTACCATCTTTGACTGTGCCTCCGCCTTGACATACTGGCTCGTCTGGCGGTGCAAAAGCCCCGCGCGCGTATTCGTCCGCGCCACCATCACGGAGCGGACGACCAGCTCGTAAACGCCGTCTCCGATGTATGCCAGTGTCAGAGGATTTACCGTGCGGATATCCACATTCCGGTCGATCCCGAATTGCTGTTTGATATATGCATTTAAGCCCGTTTCCATTTTACGCCTTCTCTGGTGTCTTCCAGTAAAATACCCATATCCTTGAGCTGGTCGCGGATCTCGTCCGCTCTGGCAAAGTTCTTCGCCTTTTTCGCATCGGTACGTTCCTGAATCAATGCCTCGATATCCGCATCGAGCAGCTCCTCCTGTTGCTCTAAAATAATGCCGAGCACGCCGCACAGCGTATCCAGACGCTCATAGAGCTTGTGTAAATATTCCCTGCTGTTGTCAGAACTTGCGTTGGTATTGATATATTTTACCAGCTCAAAGACTGCCGATACCGCATCTGCTGTGTTTGCATCATCATCCATCGCTGCCTCAAATTTTTCTACATAAGCATTCGTTTCCTCATACGAAACGCGCTCCGCATCGGACATCTCCTCTGCCGCAGCCGCCTCCATCTGGCGTTTTAACGTACTGCCCGCTGTGCGGATACGTTCCAGTCCGTTTTTCGCTGCCTCCATCAGATCAGCGGAGAAGTTCAGCGGACTTCTGTAATGCGCACTCAGCATGAAAAAGCGCAGTACCTGAAGGTCATATTTTTCCGCAATGTCACGCACGGTAAAGAAATTGCCGAGTGACTTGGACATCTTCTGGTTGTTGATATTTAAAAATCCGTTATGCATCCAGTATTTTGCGAACGGTACGCCATTGGCTGCCTCTGACTGTGCGATCTCGTTCTCGTGATGCGGGAAGATCAGATCTTCGCCGCCGGCATGGATGTCGATCTCATCGCCGAGATATTTTTTTGACATGACGGAACACTCGATATGCCAGCCCGGTCTGCCGTCGCACCACGGCGACTCCCAGTAAGGCTCTCCCTCTTTTTTCGGCTTCCAGAGCACGAAATCCAGCGCGTCCTCCTTCAGATCGCCAGTCACCTTGATGTCGCGGTGTCCTGCCTGCAGATCATCGATGTTTTTGTGTGAAAGCTTTCCATATTCCGCAAATTTGCGTGTCCGATAGTATACTGTGCCGTCTGCTGCCGCATACGCATAGCCTTTCTCGATCAGCGTGGTGATCATATCGATCATGCCCTGAATCTCTTTCGTGGCAAGCGGATGAGTCGTCGCAGGCTTGACATTCATGTCTGCCATGTCCTTTTTGCACTCTGCAATATAGCGCTCGGAAATAACGGACGCATCCACACCCTCCTCGTTGGCTTTTTTGATGATCTTGTCATCCACGTCCGTGAAATTGGATACATAGTTTACATCATAGCCCTTGTACTCTAAATAACGGCGGAATGTGTCAAACACGATCATCGGTCTGGCATTGCCGATATGGATGAGGTTGTATACGGTCGGTCCGCATACATACATGCTGACCTTTCCATCCTCAAGCGGCACAAATTCTTCTTTTTTTCTGGTCATTGTGTTAAAAATTTTCAT
>CAVHZH010000023.1:0-23708 GCA_963640395.1 Oscillospiraceae bacterium | reverse complement strand
GTATGCAGCGCACCATTGTAAAGCCCTGCATTTGCATTTCTTCCACAAAGTACCGCGCGGAATAGCTGTCATAATACACCCACGCCGGGAACAGTTCATATTGCTGCACGGTTTCCGTGAACCACGCCGTTTTTACCGTTTCCCGGATATTGAATTCCTTGCAGAGAACGCCGGACAGTTCAATGGGGTTCTGCTTTGCCCGCTGTCTGCCATAAAAATCTCCTTTATACAAAAAACGCCCCCCAGTGTACATGCGCAGAGCGCAGAGGCATGGGGGAACTGTTGAGATTATCATAGCGAATCAAGGGCGGACTGTCAATGAAATGAAAATGAAACGGCACTTTACGACAATGAAACCATTGTTGGTTTTATTTAAAAGCGAACCCCCTAATTTTGCATGTGAAGCACAGGGGCTTTTTCTACTGCCGGAGGCTGCGCGCGCCGGATCATCCGGTAGTAGCAGACGATCAGCAGGGAGGTGGCACCAAGCCACGCCAGCGGGCTTGCGATGCAGACGGACAGATAGCCCAGCACAGACGAAAGCCCCAAGGTCGCTGCGAGCCGCATGAGCAGCTCGATGATACATGCCAGAAACGGAGCGCGTCCGTTTCCCATGCTCTGTACGGTCGTCCGGTAGACAGCCAGCAAGCCTAAAAGAAAATAGCAGGGCGCTACGATCGTCAGGTACAGGTCGCAGTAGCGGTAGATTTCAGCGGTCGGCTCTGAGAGAAACAGCCGCACGATCGGATGGCGCAGCACAAGGATGCCGGCACACATCAACACGTTTAACCCCTCCGTCTGGATCAGGCTCGCACGGACACCCTGACGAATCCGCTCCCAGTTACCGGCACCGAAATTCTGCGCGACATAATTGGAGATGGCGGTCATCATGGCATTATTGACCAGCACAGATACCTGATCTGCCTTTGATGCAGCCGTATATCCGGCGACAGCGTCTGTTCCGATCGAGTTGACGACAGCCTGCATTGCAAGCTGGCCGATACACATCACAGACATCTGAAAGCCCATCTGAAATCCGGTTTTCAGATGCAGCAGCAGCGATTCTTTCAAATGACGGAAATCCGCAGGCTGTATATGTAAGACCGGATATTTTTTCAGACCGACCAAAAGGCTCAGCGCAGCGGAAATAAACTGCGATAAAATGGTCGCCCACGCAGCCCCGGCAACGCCCATGTGGAAGGACAGGATAAACAGCAGGTCTAAAAAGATGTTCAATATGGACGAAAATACCAGAAAGTACAACGGCGTTTTGCTGTCACCCAACGCGCGCAGAATGTTTGAGACTGCATTATAAAAAATGGTTGCCCCCGTGCCGAGGAGAACAACAAACATATAGTCGTAGGCTTCCTGTGCAATATCCTGCGGTATCTGCATCACACGTATCAGTTGATGAGAGAGCAGGCAGCAGACGGCGGTCAGTAAAACGGAAAATACAATGCTAAGAATCGTAGAGGATGCGATACTCTGGCGCATGCCATGCTCGTCCTTTGCGCCGCAGCGCTGACCGAGACAGATGCCGAACCCGCTTGTCAGACCGTTGATAAAGCAGAATACAAAATAAATGATAATACTGGTAGAGCCGACGGCAGCGAGCGCATTTGTGCCTAACGTTTTTCCTACAATGACAGAGTCCGCCAGCGTGTAAAATAACTGGAACAGATTGCCTATAATGATAGGAACCGCGAATTTCAGTAAGCAGTAAAACGGACGACCGACCGTTAAATCCATCTTTTGCGAATGTGACATTTTCCTTTCAACCTCCGGGTGTTAAGCTGTGATTTTGTTGCTTCATGGAAATGAATGCTGCCATATAGATAGCAGCAACAACCGAATTGTATTATAACATTATGGAAAAAGAAAAAATTGCATATTTACATCGTTTTGTAGTACAATATCACCAAAATACGGAGGATGAGGCTGTATGCAAAGTGTTTCGACAAATGTAGACCTGCATGAAGAAAAAGAGCACGGAATAGCGGAATTTCCGCTCGAGTTTAATCGGGATGACACGCGCGATTATCTGAATCAGGACATCAACTGGCATTGGCACAAGGAATTTGAACTGATCTACATTCAGGAGGGAAGTGTCATCTGCCATATCAATCAGTCTACCTACACGCTTGCGGCTGGGGAAGGCATGATGATCAACAGCGGTGCGCTGCACCGGTTTACCTCCGATCATTACGGAATTATCACAAACAGCATTTTTTTGCCGGTGTTTCTGGCGGCAAGTGACAGCCTGATCTACCGGAAATATATCATGCCGTTGGAAAAATCCGATAAATCCTGCGTGGTTTTCCGGGAGGATGACGCGTGGCAGAGCAGAATTTTACATCTGTTGCAGGCATTGTTTTCAAACATATCAGAGCCGGAACGCAATGAGCTGTGGATACGCAATCAGGTGAGCGAGGTCTGGCTGCTCATGATAGAGCATCTGGACCGCAGGGAACTCATGGAAAAGGAAACTGCCGGTGAGAAAAATGCCGGGCGGGTGCTGCAGATCATGATGCAGTATATCCAGATGCATTACAGCCAACCGGTGACACTCACCGACATTGCACGCGCGGGAAACATCAGTAAAAACACTGCCCTGCGGTATTTCAGGGAGCAGATCAACAGCTCACCGATGGAATACCTGATCCAGTACCGCATACGGATGGCATGTAAAATGCTCCGGGAAACCTCCGAAAAAATCGCTTATATTTCCGTCTGCGCAGGCTACGAGAATATCAGCTATTTCAACCGGAGCTTTAAAAAATACGTCGGAAAAACGCCGATGCAGTACCGCTTTGACACCCGAACCAAATTTATCTGAAAACGTAGTCTGTCTCGACCATTAAGAGTTTCATAAATGTGTAGGAAGCGGCTACCAAAGACCGCAACAAACAGGTGGGAGGTCATAAGGCATGAAAATAGCAACATGGAATGTTGAGAGGCTAAAGCACAAAAAGCATATTGACCAACTTTTAGATGAATGTAGTTCGGTGGTTTCCGATATTCTCGTTTTGACCGAGACAGACCAACGCCTACGACCTGCGTATCAGTATTGCTTTGAAACACCGCTGTTGACAACAAGAGGGAACATACTATATCAGCCGACCGAAAACAGAGTATCTGTTTTTACGAATTATCCGTGTGCCCGGCAATATAGAACCTACGATGAGCGAACCTCAATCTGCGTGGAATTAGAAACCGAAAACGGTAATTTGCTCGTATATGGAACGATTGTCGGTGTGTATGGAAATCGCCATTCCGATTATATACCCGACTTGAAAAGTCAAATGGACGATCTTAAGAGATTTTCAAAACTTTCCGATGGATTTTGTTTTTGCGGTGACTTTAATTGCAGCTTTTCCGATAACTATTATTTCACAAAAGATGCTCGCCGCATATTCCTTGAGGCATTTGAAGAGAACAATATCCAACTCCTGACTGCAGCGCAGCCGGAGTGTATTGACCATATTGCAATCTCAACAAATTTTGTGGGTGACTGCAATGTTGACATTAAAGAATGGAATATCGACAGAATGTTGTCTGACCATAAAGGAATATCCGTTTCCTTCTTTAGTCCAGGGTATTCCCTAGGCAAAGATAAGACGTAAAAATGCCCGCTCCGACCTAAGGAAATGCTGATTAGCCAATTCAAATCGATCAGAAGCCGTCTGACCGATTGATCAAAACAAGATAGATACTTAATATGTAATGCGTGAATTGTGTTACAGCATATTGCTATTTGCATACAATACAGTTATAATTTAGATAGAACAAATACAGAAAGGAGATGATTCATATGGCACAGACAACCATTACTGCCCGCGTGGATGCTTCTGATAAAAGCAAATTTGATAGCTTTTGTTCCAATGTAGGAATCAACACTTCTACCGCTATCAATATGTTTGTGAAAGCAGTTCTTCGTGAGAACCGTATCCCTTTTGAGATTACACAGACATCTGATCCATTTTTTTCTGAAAACAATATGGCTCATGTCAGAAAATCCGTTCAGGAGCTGCGTGCCGGTAAAGGTACTGCTCACGAACTGATTGAGGCAGACGATGAGTGAGAAAATATGGTCTGATGAGGCATGGGAAGATTACCTGTATTGGCAGTTGCAGGATAAAAAGACATTGAAGCGCATCAATCAGCTCGTCAAAGACATTGAACGTAATGGATGCATAGACGGAATTGGAAAACCAGAACCATTGTCCGGAGATCTGCAAGGTGAGTTCAGTCGTCGAATAGATGACAAAAACCGTCTTGTATATCATATGGAGGAAAATCGTATCTATATTGCACATTGTCGTGGACATTATGACGACAAATAGTTTAAAATGCTCCGCGAGGACGTGATAAAACAGGAGGATAGCATGTTAAAGGCAGCAATATACGGAAAAGGCGGCATTGGCAAATCGACAGTGACTTCCAATCTTGCAGCGGCTTTTGCAAGTATGGGAAAGCGTGTCATTCAGATCGGCTGTGATCCGAAAGCGGATTCCACCATCAATTTACTCGGCGGCGAACCGCTCCGTCCGGTGATGAATTATATGAGGGAAGAGGATGAGGAGCCGGATGAGCTGGCGCAGATCTCAAAGGAAGGCTATGGAGGGATTTTGTGTATCGAGACAGGCGGACCGACACCGGGGCTTGGCTGCGCGGGACGGGGCATTATTGCGACCTTCCAGCTCCTTGAGGATATGGAATTATTCGAGCGGTATCAGCCGGATGTGGTCTTGTATGACGTTTTGGGCGATGTGGTGTGCGGCGGCTTTGCGGCACCGATCCGGGAGGGCTATGCCGATAAGGTGCTGATCGTGACATCGGGCGAGAAAATGGCGCTGTATGCTGCCAACAATATTTCAAATGCGGTCAGAAACTTTGAGGACCGCAGTTATGCGCGGGTATTTGGCATCGTGTTAAACCACAGAAATGTGGAAAATGAGACAGAAAAGGTACAGGCATTTTCAGAAAAGATCGGTGTGCCGATCGTGGGTGAAGTGCCCAGAAGCGATGAGATCATACATTGGGAAGAACAGGGAAAAACGGTGATCGAGGGAGATCCTTCCTCGGAAATCAGCAAATGTTTCCTTGACCTTGCCGCAGCATTATGGAAAGCAGAGGAAGATGCATGAGACAGGAAGCATACGTTTGTACGGTAGAAAAGCTAAACAGGCTTGGATGGGATCATATCCCGGAGCAGTTTATTTCCGGTAGCCATCTGATCTACAGCTCACCGGCAACGCTGGCTTTTAACTCGCCGGGGGCAGAGGGCTTCGGTGTCAAGCGTGCGGGACTGGCGGTTCCGGATTCGATCATGCTGATCGTAGCCCCGGGATGCTGCGGGCGCAATACCTCCGTCCTCAGCTCCATGCCGGCATATGAGGATCGTTTTTTTTATCTGCTGATGGATGAGACGGATATTGTGACCGGACGACATTTGAAAAAAATCCCGAAGGCAGTGGCAGAGATCTGTGAAGGACGGGAGAAAAAGCCGTCCGTTGTGATGATATGCATCACCTGTGTGGATGCGCTGCTTGGCACGGATATGGAGCGCGTCTGCCACAAATCGGAGGAATATGCCGGGGTTCTGGTAAGACCGTGCTATATGTACGCACTGACCAGAGAGGGCAGAAAGCCGCCGATGGTACATGTGAGACAGTCCATCTATTCCCTGCTTGAACCGGCAAAGAAAAAGGGCAATGTGGTGAATTTACTCGGCTATTTTTCACCGCTGGTGGATGACTGTGAACTGTATGAGCTGCTTCACAGTGCCGGGGTAAAGACGATCCACGAGCTGTCAAGATGCAGGGACTATGCGGAGTATCAGACGATGTCAGAGGCGAATTTTAACCTCGTGCTGCACCCGGAGGTGCGCTTTGCGGCAGAGGATCTTCATGACAGGTTAAAAATCCCGTATATCGAGCTGCGCAGGCTGTATCAGATCGACAAGATCGCCAGCCAGTATCAGGCGTTCGGTGCTGCGCTGGGCGTGGAATTTGATGACCGGCTTCCGCGTCAGGCAGCAGAGGCGGCAGTGGCAAAATTGAAAAACTGTCATCCGGATGCAGCATTTGCCGTCGGGGAATGGCTGAACGCAGATCCGTTTGAGCTGGCACTGGCGCTGGTGCGCTATGGCTTTCGTGTGCCGGAGATCTACGGCACGCTGTCCGGTGAAAATTTTGTCTATGTCAGGCAGCTGGCAAAGCTAAGCCCGCAGACAAAGGTTTTTTCCAATCTGGAGCCGACCATGCTCTATTACGACGGCAGCCGGTCCGGGGTCAATTTTACCATAGGAAAGGATGCCGGATATTATCATAGGGATTGCCCCAATGTACTTTGGAATGAAGAACGGCAGCCGTTTGGCTATGCCGGTGTGCGCAGGCTGTTCGAGGCGTTGGCGGAGGTATAACATAATGAGAGGACTGAGAAAATATCTGACACCCTTTGCGCCGGACCAGTCGGGGGCGGTGTCTGTATTATATGAATTTGGCGGCATGATCGTCATCTGCGATGCCGGTGGCTGTACCGGAAATATATGCGGCTTTGACGAGCCGCGGTGGTTTGAGCGCAAGAGTGCGCTTTTCAGTGCAGGACTCCGCGACATGGATGCGATTCTCGGCCGTGATGACAGGCTGGTAGCAAAGCTGGCAGACGCGGCGGCGAAGCTGGACGCGGGATTTGCGGCGATCATCGGAACCCCGGTTCCGGCGGTGATCGGAACCGATTATCATGCCCTAAAGCGCATGGCTGAAAAAAAGGTGGAGCTGCCGATCCTCACCGTGGACACAGATGGCATGGAATTGTATGACAAAGGCGCGGAAAAGGCATGGAAGGAGCTGTTTTTCGTATTTGCAGGTGAAAAAGAAGCTGTGATTCCCGGAAGAATCGGGATCATAGGCATGACACCGCAGGACATCAGTGATCTGCGTGCGGCAGACCGTATCCGGGAGCGTTTTGCGGCAGAGGGAAAAACAGCGGTCTGCTTTGGGATGGGAAACGGACTGGATGATGTGAGAGCCGTTTCCAATGTGGAAAAAAATATCGTCGTGTCGCCTGCCGCTTTGGAGGCTGCAAGGTATCTGGAAAAAACCTACGGAACGCCCTATGAGATGGACTATCCGCTGGTTGATGAGCTGGTTTACGACATAGATTACCACGGAAAAAAGGTACTGATCGTACAGCAGCAGGTGATCGGGGCTGCGATCCGCATGGAGATACAAAAAAAAGCACCGGATGCACAGGTGACAGTCGCAAGCTGGTTTATGGTAAAGACAGCGCTTCGGGCGGACGGCGACCTGCATCTGCGCGATGAGGAGGATTATATCCGTCTGGTGGAGCATGGGGGCTACGATGTGATCTATGCCGATCCGTGTATGAAGCGTATGACACCGGAGTTTGACGGGGTTTTTGTGGATACGGTGCATTTTGCCGTATCGGGACAGCTTGCCGAAACCAAATGAGGGCGTCAGGCGTGTACATCTGACATATGCGGTCGCTGCTCCCGCAAAACCATGTTCGTAACGTGGATAGGGAATGCGTAGACACATGTATCCAGCAGGTACTTTGGAGCGGCTGGTACTTAGTGATCGTATTTTGGTCACTTATGTACCACTGCCAGCGACAAGTAGCGAGAGCGTGCCCGCGATACATGTGCTCGCATGACCAAAAACGATAACGTATCGCATTTTACATAACGCAAACAACAGGAGAGCATACGATTGGAGAACAGTGTGTATAAGAATGAAAGAACCCGGCGCATCCGTGTATATGGTATCGTTCAGGGCGTGGGTTTCCGGCCGACGGTCAGCCGTTATGCAAGTGCATACAAAATCCGCGGAACCGTCTGCAATAAAGGCCCTTATGTGGAGATCTATGCGCAGGGTGAAAACGGACAGATCGACGGATTTTTAAACGAGTTGAGAGAGCATCCGCCAAAGCGTGCGGCCATCTTAAAAATAAATACAGAGGATGTTACCGGGCAGACGAAAGTGCATTTTGATACATTTACTATCATCGACAGCGAAAAGACAAAGGGCGAGATCTTCGTTTCCCCGGATATTGCAATCTGCGAGGAGTGTAAGGCAGAGCTGTTTGACCCGAAGGACAGGCGGTATCTGCATCCGTTTATCAACTGCACCTGCTGTGGACCGCGGCTCACGATCCTCGATGCGCTGCCATATGACAGGGAACGCACGAGCATGAAGGAGTTTTTGATGTGCCCGGACTGCGCAAGGGAATATGCGGATGAAACGACAAGGCGGTATGACGCGCAGCCGGTATGCTGCAACAGGTGCGGACCGCAGGTGTATCTGATCGGGAGACCAGAGCGCGGACAAGCGGCGATCACATATACCCGCAGGCTGATTGGCGAGGGCAAGATTGTGGCGATCAAGGGAATCGGCGGCTTTCATCTGTGCTGTGATGCGACAAATGAAGCAGCAGTGAAACGCCTACGGACATTGAAAAAGCGTCCGGCAAAGCCCTTTGCGGTTATGGCAGGGGATGAATCGGTGGTGAAATCAGAATGTGTGGTGACACCGGAGCAGGAGGCGATCCTTACCGGGCATCAGAAACCGATCCTGCTGTTGGATAAGCGAAGTGGCGGCAGGCTGGCACCATCGGTAGCACCGCAGAATCCAAAGGTCGGCATCATGCTCCCATATGCGCCGGTGCAGCTGTTGCTTTTTCAATATGATGATGAAATTCAGATGCCGGGGCTGCTTGTCATGACGAGCGGGAATACCTCCGGTGCACCGATCTGTCGGGAGGATGCTGAGGCAGTGGCTGAGTTATCGCATTTGTGTGATGCGATGCTCTCACACGACCGGAAGATCAGGATCCGGGCAGATGATACGGTGATGGATTTTTACAGAAATGAGCCGTACATGATCCGGCGCTCCAGAGGCTATGCACCACTGCCGTTTATGGTGAGTGAAGCCTTAGAGGGACAGGTGCTCGCCGTCGGAGGTGAGCTGAAAAATACATTTTGCATAGGTGTGGACAACCGGTTTTACCAGTCCCCATATGTGGGTGATCTTGCGGATCTGCGGACAGTCAGGGCATTGCGGGAGACGATCGGGCGTTTTCAGACATTGCTGGAGGTGAAGCCGCAGGCGGTCGTCTGTGATCTGCATCCGAAATACAATTCGACGGTTGTGGCAGAGGAAACCGGCTATCCGATCATCAGGGTGCAGCACCATTATGCGCACATCTTATCCTGCATGACAGAAAATGACTGTAGGGAGCCGGTCATCGGAGTTTCCTTTGACGGAACCGGCTATGGAACGGACGGCACGATCTGGGGCGGCGAGCTTTTGCTGGCAGATTATGACGGTTTTACGCGGTTTGGAAGTATCGCACCGTTTTTGCAGATCGGTGGTGATGTCTCGGCAAAGGAGGGCTGGCGGATCGCGGTCTCTATGATCTACGGCTATACGAAAGACCGGGAGGCGGCAGGACAGATCATTGAACAGCTCGGTCTTTGCAGCGGGCAGGAATGCAAGGTGCAGCTTGCGATGGCAGACCATCGGATCAATGCGGTGACTTCCACAAGTGCCGGACGATTGTTTGATGCAGTCAGTGCGATACTCGGCATCAGGCGAAGCTCCGGCTTTGAGGGCGAAGCATCGACGGCATTGCAGTTTGCCGCAGAGGAATACAGAAAACAGGTAACTGTTCAGGACAGCCCGAAGCACTCGCTGCTGAGGGCGTGTGAACATGATGCAAGAGTGCAAAATCCCATCGGCGTAGCCGATTCTCATGGATTTTGCAATCGTAACTGTGAAGGTACTGAACAGTTACGAAAACAGAACAGTCTACAGGAATATGATGACAAAACAGATGCACGGATCTATGAGGCAGAGGGGCGTGTGATTCTGGATACCGGACATCTGGTGCAGCAGCTCACAGAAGCCAGACTGCAGGGCGAAGCCCCGGGCTGGCTTGCCGATCGGTTTCACCGTGCATTGGCAGAAATGATCACAGCCGCATGTATCAGGGCAAGGGAAAAAACCGGCAGGAATCTGGCGGCGTTAAGCGGCGGGGTGTTCCAGAACCGCCTGCTGCTGGATCTTACGCAAAACCGGCTGGAGCAGGCAGGCTTTGAGGTGCTGCGGCATCGCATGATCCCGCCGAATGACGGGGGAATCGCGATCGGACAGGCGGCGTATGGGATGCATCGGCTGCAGAACAGGAGGATAGAAGAATGTGTGTAGGTTTATCGGCAAAGGTAGTAAAAATAAGCAATGGCACGGCAGTCATTGACGCCGGAGGAGCAAAAAGAGAGGTTTCGGCACAGCTTTTGGAGGAGCTGGAGCCGGGCGATTATGTGATGGTGCATGCAGGTGTGGCGATCGCGAAGATCACCGACGAGGATGACAGTGAGACCGGTCAGCTCATGGAGGAATTTTTATCATGAAAACAGCCAGAGAGATCATTGAAAATTATGACGGTCCGGCTGTGCGGATCATGGAGGTGTGTGGTACGCATACACACGAGATTTTCCGGCTTGGCATCCGTAGGCTGCTGCCGTCTCAGGTAGAGCTGATCTCGGGACCGGGCTGTCCGGTCTGTGTAACACCGGTCAGTTTTATCGATGAGGCGGTTTATCTGGCGCTGGAAAAGGGCGTGACGATCTGCACCTTTGGAGATCTGGTGCGCGTTCCGGGAACGGATATGAGCCTTGCGGGAGCAAGGGAGCAGGGCGCAGGCATACATGTCGTGTATTCTCCGGCAGATGCTGAAAAATATGCAAAGGAGCATCCGGATGAACAGGTGGTATTTTTGTCTGTCGGATTTGAGACAACGACACCGGCGGAATGCCTTTCCGTAAAGACTGCAAGAACAGACGGTCTGGATAATTATTCCCTGTTGGTGGCGAACAAAACGATGCCGCAGGCTTATGAGGCGTTAAGGGACAGTGCGGATGTATTTTTATATCCGGGACATGTTAATGCGATCACGGGTACACGCTTGTGCGAGGACTTGGCAAAGGAGGGGGTCAGCGGCGTCGTGTCAGGTTTTACGGCAAAGGAGCTTTTGACGGCGCTTGCAGTTTCGCTGGTGAAATTTCAAGAGGGAAAACCGTTTTTCGTGAACTGCTATCCGCGCGTGGTCACGCAGGATGGAAGCCGGGAGGCACAGCTTTTAGTTGATGAAATGATGGAAGCCTGCGACTGCGAATGGAGAGGGCTTGGGATCATTCCGGGCTCCGGCATGAAGCTGCGGCAGGAGTGGCAGGAGTTTGATGCGCGCATGAAATATCAGATTCCAAAGATCGAAGGAAAACCCAATCCGGCATGCCGCTGCGGGGATGTGCTTCAGGGAAAATGCAAGCCTTCCGATTGCAAGGTGTTCGGAAAGGGTTGTACGCCGCAGCACCCGGTCGGGGCGTGTATGGTATCCGGTGAGGGTGCCTGCGCTGCATATTATCAGTATGCGTAGCTGCACAATTACCCAGTGAAAAAGGAGAATATCATGAAAAATAAAACAGTGACGCTGGCACATGGTGCCGGTGGAAAACAGACCTCGGAGCTGATCAATGAGGTATTTTTGGCACATTTTGCGAACGATGATCTGACAGCGGATGATGCAGCGGTGTTAGCTCCACCGGCAGGCAGGATGGCAGTATCGACCGACGGATTTATCGTATCTCCGGCATTTTTTCCGGGAGGGAATATTGGCAAGCTGTCTGTCTGCGGGACGGTCAACGATCTCGCCTGTATGGGTGCAAAACCGCTTTACCTCACCTGTGCGTTTGTCATCGAGGAGGGATTTCCGATGGAAAAGCTCGAGGAAATCGCGGCAAGCATGGAAAAAACAGCAAAAGAGGCGGGCGTACATATCGTATCGGGAGATACAAAGGTCGCCGGAAAGGGTCAGGTGGATGGGATTTTTATCACTACAACCGGAATGGGCGAGATCGAAGAAGGCGTGACCGTCGGCGGCGGGCTGGCGAAACCGGGTGATGCGGTCATCGTAACCGGTGATATCGGTCGTCACGGATGCACGATCCTGTTAGAGAGAGAAGATTTTGGCATTGACGCGGACATCACAAGTGACTGTGCACCGCTGTGGAATACCGTAAAAGCAGTCATGGATACCACACATGCGCTGCATGTCATCCGTGATGCGACCAGAGGCGGTGTCGGAACGGTACTGTATGAGATCGCAGGACAGAGCAGCGTCGGCATCCGTTTACATGCAGAGGCTGTTCCGGTACAGCCAGAGGTAAAGGGCGTATGCGGGATGCTTGGTCTGGAGCCGTTGTACCTTGCGTGCGAAGGAAGGCTCGTTATCATCGCGCCGAAGGAGGGGGCGGAGGGCATCGTGGAGACACTGAAAAAATGTCCATATTCCGCGGATGCGGCTGTGATTGGCGAGGTGACTGCGGAGGAAGCGGGCAGAGTGGTCATGGAGACAGAGATCGGCACACAGGCACTGCTTCCACAGCCGGGTGGAGAGCTTTTGCCAAGAATCTGTTAGGGAAACGCTGATTAAATCAGCATTTCCTTAGGGAGCTTGTTTTCACATACCGCAAGCCAATACAAGGAGACGATTTTATATGGAAACGAGAGTGGCAGTTATTTCAATTATTGTAGAAAAAGAGGATGCCATCGATGAATTAAACTTATTACTACACGGTGCGCGTCAGTACATTGTCGGCAGAATGGGTATACCCTACCGCTCAAAGGGAATCAGTATCATCAGTATTGTCATTGATGCGCCGCAGGATCAGATCAGTGCACTTTCTGGAAAGATCGGGCATTTAGAGGGAGTATCTGCAAAGACCGCATACTCCAATGTCATCACTCCGGCAGAAGGGGGAACTGGCGAATGATCCGGGTATCAGAAGCGGAGGGCGCGGTGGTAAAGATCAAGGATGCCTCCTTTCCGGCACCTTTTGCAGTGGGGCTCGAATACAACTCCCCGGTGCATGGCAGCTGGAACATTGTGCATACAGGGATGCAGGTTCCGGAGTCCATACAGATCTATGTATGTGCAGAAAACTGTATGCGTGGTGTCGTGTTGACAGCGGCAGAGATGAATGCGGCAGACCGTTTTTCCTTTGTCATTGTCGAGCAGAAGGATGTGCTCTACAGCAATCTCGAGGAGCTTACGATCGAGGGCGTGACCGACGTGCTAAACAAAAGGGGCGATCACCCGAAGGCGGTGCTGTTGTTTACCGTCTGTCTGCATCATTTTCTTGGAAGTGACCTGAACTATATTTACAGGGAGCTGGAACAGCGTTTCCCGGATATCTGCTTTATCCGCTGCTATATGGATCCGATCATGCAAAAGCATGGACTGACACCTGATCAGAAGCTGCGCAGGGCGATGTACGATCCGATCATGGAATGTGAGCCGGAGGATCGGACCGTATCGGTGCTTGGAAGTGATTTTGCACTGGATGAAAGCAGTGATATCAAGCGTTTGCTCAAGCGTTATGATTATCGTGTGCTTGAGCTGCCGGGCAGCAGGACATGGCAGGAATTGCTGGATATGGGGAAAGGCAGGCTGTTTATCGGCTGTTATCCCGCCGGAAAATACGGGATGGAGACACAGGCAAGGCGGCTTGGGAGGAAATCTTTGTATCTGCCGGGCTGCTTTGACTACGATGAGATCGAAGGACAGCTTGGGAAGCTGACGGATGCACTCGGACTGCCGCCGCTTACCGAAGCGGAACTTGCGTGTGAACGGGCATCCTGCGAGGCTGCGCTTGCAAAAGCAAAGGCGCTGATCGGGGACATGCCGGTAGCGATCGATTATACCTATCATCCAAGACCGCTTGGTCTGGCAAGGCTGCTTCTGACACATGGTTTTTGTGTAAAAACGGTCTATCTCGATGTGGTCAGCCCGGAAGAACAGGCAGATTTTATCTGGCTGAAAGAGCATGCCCCGGAGCTTACGCTGATCGCCACCATACAGGTAAAGCTGCGTGTGCTGCAAAGGGGCGGCAGCAGGGAAATACTTGCTGTCGGACAGAAAGCGGCTTATTTCAGCAGCAGCCGTCATTTTGTCAATCTGGTACAGGGAGAGGGTCTGTATGGGTTTGACGGCATACGCAGGACCGCAGAGCTGATGATGGATGCATATTTGAATGAAAAGGATACACAAAGACTTGTCGTACAAAAGGGATGGGGGTGTGAGTGCTGCCTATGAGACAATCTTATCGAATCCTGCCGGTCTATACGGCAGATGTGTCGGGCGTCTGCTCCGCGCTGTATGAGCTCGGGGGAATGACCGTCATGCACGACCCTTCCGGCTGCAATTCTACCTACAATACACATGATGAAATACGCTGGTACGATCAGGACAGCCTGATCTTTATCTCGGGACTGAAACAGATCGATGCCATTATGGGAAATGACAGGAAATTCATCGATGATATCGGGCAGGCAGCCCGTGAACTGCATCCGAACTTTATCGCACTGGCAGGCTCGCCGATTCCATATATGAATGGTACGGATTTCCCCGCGATCGCGCGCGTGATCGGCAAAGAAACCGGAATCCCGACGTTTTCCGTGCCGACAAACGGCATGAACGATTATATTTATGGAGCGGGGCTTGCGCTGGAGGAAATCGCAAAACGCTTTGTCAGAAAAGCTGCGGATCCACAGGAAAAAGACAGCTCCTCTGGGTGTCTGGTCAATCTGTTAGGTGTGACACCGCTTGATTTCGGACCGCAGGAACAGGTAGATAATTTGAAAGAAAACCTGCGGCAATATGGCTGGGAAATCAGGGCTGTCTGGGCGATGGGGGATGACTTTGGAACCATTCAGAATTCAGGGGACGCAGACGTCAATCTGGTCGTTTCCGCCGTGGGACTGCGTGCGGCAAAGGTACTTTTGGAAAAACACCGGATTCCTTATGTGGTCGGAACACCAGGCGAGTGGCTGGCAGAGGATCTGTCAGATGCACTTCATAGAGCCGTTTCCGTACAGTCACATCCGGATCAGGCGAGTTTGAAACAGACCGGCCAACACCGGATGGAACCGGCAGCCGTGTATTTGCAAAACCGTATGCAGCAGGCGGCGGAGATCACCCTGATCGGAGAGCCTGTCACGATGGGATCATTGGCGGCAGGCATTGAAAAAAAATATAGTCGTTCCGCCCGGGTGCTGTGTCCGTTCAAGGGTTGCGAGGCATTGCTTGGCGAAAAGGACAAAGTAGTGCTCGGGGAAGAGGATATGGAAGAGGAACTGAAAGACGCAGGGATCATCGTGGCTGATCCGCTGTATCGTTCGATCGCTCCAAAGAACAGTGAATTTTATGAATTACCGCATCTGGCGTTTTCGGGAAGAATATATGAAAAAGAAGGAACATATGCATGAGCATTCATGGTGGAAATATTTATGAGCATCCGGGAGTGATTGATTTTTCGGCGAACTGTAACTGCTACGGAATGCCGAAACGGGTGCGTGAGGCTGCGATCCGCGGTGTGGAGCTGGCGGTGCATTATCCCGATCCGCAGTCGCAGGCACTGCGTGAGGCAGTCGGTGTTTATGAGCAGACCGATCCGGCGCAGATTGTATGTGGGAACGGTGCATCCGAGCTGCTCGCGGCACTTATGCGTACACTCCTGCCCAAACGGGCGCTGCTCGCAGCGCCCGGCTTTTATGAGTATGAGCGCACATTGGAACAGGTCGGTGCACAGATCACCTTTTTTCAGACACAGCCGGAGCATGGCTGGCAGCCGGGAGAGGCATTTTTAGATCTGCTCCGCTCGGCAGCAGAGTCGTGGGATGTCGTAATACTCAGCAATCCGAACAATCCGACCGGGGCGCTGCTCACACCGGAATATGTAAAAAGGCTCGTTCAGATCACGGCAGAGCATCAGATCCGGCTGGTGTTAGACGAGTGCTTTATTGAATTTATGGAAGATGCGGACAAATACAGTGCCAGACAGTATCTGCAGGAATATCCGCAGCTGGTGCTTGTCAAGGCATTTACGAAAACGTATGCCTGTGCGGGGCTTCGTATCGGTTATGTGCTCAGCAGTGATCAGACACTATTATGCAAATGCATAAAAGAACTGCCGGAGTGGAATGTATCGCTTCCGGCAGCATATGCCGGGATCGCAGCGACGAGGGAGCGCGCGTGGCTGCGTGATACGGCAGGACGCATCCGCACGGAGCGGGAGTGGCTGGGAGAACAGTTGGGGGCGCTGGGCGCTTTGGTGTTTCCGGCTGCCGCGAATTATCTTTTTTTTATGTGGCGGCAGGGCTTGTATGAGTATTGCCTTTCGCGCGGCATCCTGATCCGCGATTGCAGTAATTACCGCGGACTGGGAGCAGGGACATATCGCGTCTGTGTGCGCACGCGGGAGGAGAATGAGCAGCTCTTGGCGGCAATGACACAGTATCGGGATGCATGCAAATGATTGGCAGATGGAAGATCAGAAAACAGATCAAAGGATCGGGAAAAGGATGGGATCTATGGCAAAAAATATTATGATACAGGGAACGATGTCGGGTGCAGGAAAGAGTCTGCTCGTAGCGGGACTGTGCAGGATCTTTGCACAGGACGGCTGCCGGGTCGCTCCGTTCAAATCCCAGAATATGGCACTCAATTCATATGTCACAAAAGAAGGGCTCGAGATGGGGCGCGCGCAGGTGGTACAGGCGCAGGCTGCCGGGATCGAGCCATCTGTGCGTATGAATCCGGTTCTGCTCAAGCCGATGAGCGATATCGGCTCGCAGGTGATCGTGAACGGACAGGCACGCGGAAATATGAGTGCCACAGAGTATTTTGCTTATAAAAAGAGTCTGCTGCCGGACATCCGGAATGCCTATGATGCGCTGGCTGCCGAAAATGATATCATTGTCATAGAAGGTGCCGGTTCACCGGCGGAGATTAACCTGAAAGAAAATGATATTGTAAATATGGGTATGGCACAGCTCGTCGATGCACCGGTGCTGCTCGTCGGAGATATCGACCGGGGCGGTGTGTTTGCGCAGCTTGTCGGCACAGTGGCACTGTTAGAGGCTCAGGAGCGCGCGCGGATCAAGGGGCTGATCATCAATAAATTCCGAGGCGACCGTTCGATTTTAGAGCCGGGCATCGAGCAGTTAAAACAGTTTTGCGATATTCCGGTGGTCGGTGTGACACCGTATCTGAAGATAGATATTGAGGATGAGGATTCTCTGGCTGGTCGTCTGACGCGCCGCGTGGCGGACGGTGCACTGGATGTGGCGGTGATCCGCCTGCCGCATCTGTCTAATTTTACGGATTTTCTGATGTTAGAGCACGCGGAGCATATCGCCCTGCGCTATGTGGAGCAGCCGCGGGAGTTTGGAACCCCGGATCTGGTGATTTTGCCGGGTACAAAAAATACAATGGACGATCTGCGCTGGCTGCGCAGCAGCGGCATGGAGGCGATGCTTGCAAAGGCACACGCAAAGGGCAGTATCCTGTTCGGCATCTGTGGCGGTTATCAGATGCTGGGACAGCGGATCAGTGATCCTTTGATGACCGAGGGAGGCGGGACGCTGCAGGGGCTTGGCTATCTGCCGACGGAGACGGTGTTTGGGGAGAATAAGACACTGACCCGTGTCCACGGCTGTATCGGACAGATCACGGGCGCATTGCGGGAGCTGTCCGGCTGTCCGGTCGACGGCTATGAGATACATATGGGTGAGACACACAGCGTCTCGGATGCATCATCGTTTGTGCAGCTATGGGATGATACAAACGGCATGGAGAAGACGGATGGTGTGGCACTGGATACGGTTTACGGCTCGTATGTGCATGGATTTTTTGACGGAGAGGGCGTTGTGAGCGCGCTCGCCGCAGCATTGGCACGCAGGCGTGGAATCACGCTGCAGACAGGTCATGGACAATCACTGGAGGTATACCGCAATCAGCAGTTTGATCTTTTGGCGGCAGCCCTGCGGGAGCATCTGGATCTGGAGTATATTTATGGGTTGATGTATGACGATGAACCATTAAATTGAAGAAACGCTTGAAAAATCATCTGCCGCACAGGAAGTAATATGATTTGGCACAGGTTGATCCATTTTTTGTGAAACATCTGCAATTTTGCAGGTGTTTTTCTTTCTTGTGTGTAAACAATTCTTTTGCTATAATTATCAGTTGTGGCCGTCCGGTCAGATCGGAGGGCGGCATGGCAGGAGCAGTATAGCACTTCATAAAGAAGCTAACGAGAGCGGGATAAAATGATGGATCATATAAATAGAACGGCACAGCAGGAACGGCTCATATTTGAACAGCTTGAGCCGGCACAGATCGAGCGGCGCAGCTTTGAGATCATCACGCAGGAGCTGGGTGGGCGGACGTTTGATCCGCTGGAGGAGCCGGTGATCAAGCGCGTGATACACACGACGGCGGATTTTGATTATGCGGATACGCTGGTATTTTCGCCGGGCGTAATCGGGCAGGCACACCGGCTGCTGTCGGAGGGAGCAAATATTGTCACGGATACCAAAATGGCAATGTCTGGAATTAACAAGTCAGCACTGTCAAAGCTGGGTGCAAGGGTATATAATTTTATCTCGGATGAGGATGTGGCGGAGGCTGCCAGACGGGATGGCACGACGCGCTCGGCGGCAGCGATGTCAAAGGCAGCGCGTCTGGAGGGCGAGACGATCTTTGCGATCGGCAATGCGCCGACAGCGCTCATCCGCCTGTATGAGCTCATGGAGCAGGAGCAGTACCGGCCGGGACTTATTATCGGTGTGCCGGTCGGCTTTGTCAATGTCGTGCAGGCAAAGGAGCTGATCCTCTCTGCGGATGTGCCGTCGATCATAGCCAGAGGCAGGAAGGGCGGCTCGAATGTGGCTGCGGCGATCGTGAATGCACTGATGTATCAGTTGACGCGAAGCTGAGCTGCGCCGGAAGCGATCGAAGCTATAAATCGGAAGAATGTAAAATAGAAGAAAATCGTATAGAATGTGATTAGATATTTTTAGACAAGATTATGAGATTACAGATGATAGGAATCGACCATGGCACGGCACAGATCGCCGTGCGTGAGCGGTTTGCATTTACAAGCTCTGCGGCGGGGCTGGCGCTGCAGACATTGAAAAATATACAGGGCATCCGCGGCTGCGTGCTGCTATCGACCTGCAACCGGATGGAGTTATATGTGAGTCTGGACGAGGATACACAGATCGATCTGTGTGCGTGGGTATGTGCATACAGGCAGCTTTCCGCAGAAGCAAACCGGGCATATTTTTGCATGCGTGAGGGAATCAGCGTGGCACACCATTTATTTGAGCTGGCCTGCGGACTCTGTTCGCAGATTATGGGCGAGGATCAGATATTGACGCAGGTCAAGGCGGCCATTACGCTGGCACGTGAGGTATATACGACCGATAACTGCCTGGAGGTGCTTTTCCGGCAGGCGGTTACGGTGGCAAAGCAGATCAAGAGCAGCATGACCTTTGAAAAAGGAAACCGCAGTGCGGCATCTGCGGCGCTGGAATTGCTGCGCGGGCAGGGGGCAGTATTTGAAGGAAAACGTGCACTGGTCATCGGAAACGGCATGATGGGACGGCTCACCGCACAGGCACTGATGAATGCGCGGGCACAGGTGACTGTGACGGTGCGTCAGTATCACAGCGGCATGGTTGATATTCCGGATGGTGCTGACCGCATCGGCTATGGGGAGCGTTATGAGAAGCTGCCGGAGGTGGACTATATTTTTTCTGCGACAGCCAGCCCGAATCTGACGGTTACACCGGAGGGGCTTTCGGGGCTTGTGCTGGACGGAAAGATCTTTGTGGATCTGGCGGTGCCAAGGGACATTGACCCGGTGGTCGGGACATTGTCCGGGGCGCGGCTGATCTGTATGGATGATCTGCAGGTCGAGCCGTTGTCCGCGGCGCAGCAGGAGCAGTACCGGCGCGCGCAGGAGCGGCTGGATCTGGCATGTGAGGAGTTTTCCAATTTTTATTATAACAGGGAGTTCATCCCGCGGATCGGTGCGCTGGCGGATGCGGCGGCGGATGATCTGTGGGGACGGATGCACCGGGACTGTGCCGGATTTGACGATGAACAGCGCGAGATTGTCCGGGCAGCAGCGGTGCGCAGCGGCGGAAAGGTCTACGCACATCTGCTGTATCTGCTGCGGGACGGACTGGACGCGGATACTTTTTCACGTTGTATGGAGCTGTTAGAGAGAGGATAACTGATGATGGAACAAACATATAAATATTTTCCGTTGTTTGTGAAGCTGGAGGATGCGCATATTGTGATCTTCGGCGCGGGAACGATCGCAGCCAAACGCGCGGCGGCGCTGGCGAAAACATCGTGCCGCCTGACCGTGATCGCGCCGGAATGCGGGGATGGGATGCGGGAGCTGCTTGACCGGTGGCAGGAGCGTATTCGGTATGTCAGGGATTGTTACCGTTCGGGATGCCTGATGGACGAGGATATGGATGCGGTGATCGCTGCAACGGATGATCCTGCGGTCAATGAGGCGATCTACCGGGAGTGCAGACACCGGGAAATCTATGTGAATGTAGCGACAGACCACAGGCTGTGCAGCTTTTATTTCCCGGCGACCGTCGAAGTGCCGGAGAGTGGGCTTTTGATCGCGATCGCATCGGGAAATGCGAATGCACAGACGCATCGGCGCGTGCGGGAGCTGCGGGAAAAGATCGAGCAGGAATTTGGAGAGAGATGATCATGAAGCGTATCATTCGGATCGGAAGCAGGGAAAGTGTGCTTGCGGTGGCGCAGGCGCAGCTTCTCATTGATTATATGAAAAAAAACTGTGAGCAGGTCGAGCCGGAGCTTGTCACAATGAAAACGACGGGCGACCGTATTTTAGACCGGACGCTCGATCAGGTTGGCGGCAAGGGCTTGTTTGTCAAGGAGCTGGAACAGACATTGCGTGACCGGCGGATCGATCTGTGTGTCCATTCGCTCAAGGATGTGCCGATGGACGTACCGGAGGATCTGCCGATCATCGGATGCTCAGCGCGGGAGGATGTGCGTGATGTGCTCGTACTGCCGCAGGGAGTCAATGTATGGGATCGCAGCAGACCGGTCGGCACCTCCAGTAAACGGCGCGCGCAGCAGTTGGAGGCGCTCTATCCGGACATCAAATGTGCGCCGGTGCGCGGAAATGTACAGACCCGTTTGAAAAAGCTCGATCAGGGAGATTATGGTGCGCTGGTTCTCGCGGCAGCAGGGCTTGTGCGGCTCGGTCTTAAGGAGCGCATCAGCCGGTATTTTGAGCCGGAGGAGCTGCTTCCCGCCGGAGGACAGGGCATTTTGGCGCTGCAGGGCAGAGCTGGGGAGGATTATCACTTTCTGGATGGATTTTTCGATGCGGACAGCATGGCTGCGGCAGAGGCGGAGCGTGCGTTTTTGCGTGAGCTGGACGGCGGCTGCACATCGCCGGTGGCAGCCTATGCGCGCGTGAATGGACAGCAGTTGATTTTAGAGGGATATTGTGACACCTATGACGGCAGCTATGCGCGTGAGCGTGCGAGTGGCAGCCGGACACAGGCGCGGCAGACCGGGATCGGACTGGCGCGCTATATGAGGGATGGCTTATGAGAGCGGCAGATGGAAAGGTCTGGCTGGTCGGTGCGGGACCGGGAGATCCGGGACTTTTTACTTTAAAAGGAAAACAGATACTCGGACAGGCGCAGGTGGTCGTCTATGATGCGCTTGTCGGCAGTGGGATTCTGGCGATGATACCGGCGCAGGCAGAAAAAATATATGTGGGAAAACGCGCGGGCAATCATGCGATGGCACAGGAGGATATCAGCCGCCTGCTGGCGGACAAGGCACGGGAAGGGCTTCGCGTGGTGCGGCTCAAGGGCGGTGATCCGTTTTTGTTTGGCAGGGGCGGTGAGGAGCTGCTCACGCTGTGTGAGCACGGAATAGATTATGAAGTAGTGCCGGGGATCAGCAGTGCGATCGCGGTTCCGGCATATAATGGCATTCCGGTGACGCATCGCGCTCTTGCGGGCAGTGTGCATATCATCACGGGACATCGGCGTGCGGGAGAGCCGTTGGAGCTGCCGTATGAGGCATATGTACAGGCAAAAGGCACGCTTGTCTTTTTGATGGGGCTGGCGGCATTGCCGGATATCGTGCAAGGGCTTTTGGATGCGGGCATGGATGCGCACACCTCGGTGGCTGTTTTGGAAAAAGGCACAACGGCAGGACAGCGGCGCGTGTGTGCCACACTGGATCAGATCACAGAGGCAGTGGCACAGGCACAGCTGCAGACTCCGGCGATCATTGTGGTCGGGGCAGTCACAGCGCTCGCCGGAGCGCTTGCATGGTATGAAAAGCTGCCGCTTTTCGGACGGCGGCTGGTGCTGACGAGACCGGCGGGGCGGATGGCGGAGCTTGCGGAGGGGCTTCGTGCCCGCGGTGCGGAGGTCATAGAACTGCCTGCGATCGAGACGAAAGTGCGGACGATTGCATCGGAATATCCCGGACTCTTTGAAAATATTGCAAAAAAGTGTTACGATTGTCTGGTATTTACGTCGCCTGCGGGTGTGCATGGATTTTTTGGACAGTTTTATGCAGCCGGATATGATGCGAGAGCGCTCGCGGATGTCCGGCTGGCGGTGATCGGAAACGGTACGGGAGGGGCGTTGCGAAGCTACGGACTGGCGGCGGATCTGATGCCGAAGACCTATGATGGGGCATCGCTCGGTGATCTGCTGCGGGAGCGATTGACGGCCGGCAGCCGGGTATTGATCCTGCGCTCCTCGATCGGCAATCCCAAGCTGGTCACACATATGGGGGATGCGCTTGCTGTCACAGATCTGGCGGTCTATGATACGGCTGCCACTGAGCCGGATTCGGCTGTTGAACAGCTATTTGCGGAACTGCTCGCGCAGGAGCAGGACACCGGCAGGAGCAGCATCGATGGGATTGTTTTTACGAGTGCGTCAACCGTGCGTGAATTTTTGCACAGCCACCCGGCATTCCATCCGGAAGGGAAGCTGGCGCTGTGCATCGGGGAGATGACTGCGCAGGAGGCGCGAAAAGCCGGTATGGAGACAAAGGTTGCTGCACAGGCATCCGTGCAGGGGCTGCTCGCGCTGGTGGAGCAGGTCTTTGCGACGCACGTATGACATGCGTTATATAAAATGCGATACGTTATCGTCTTTGGACTTATGACATGCGGTCGCTGCTCCCGCAAGCATGTCTATTTTGCTTCGTTGCACGACCCATTCCGACGAGCCTCCGCAAAACAAAATTGTGTCAGCAAAGGCTTCCACAATTTGGAGTCTCGTCTCCATCGTGCAAAATCAGCAAAAATAGACATGACTTTGCTCGCGCAGCTACGTTTACAAAGAACCGTAACGTAAATGGCTGCGGGTGCAGCAGTTCCTGTCAGATGCGACTTTTGTCCGGCGAAGTGCGAGCAAAACCAGGTTAGTGTTCGTAACGTGGATAGGGAATGCGTCGACACATGTATCCAGCAGGTACTTTGGAGCGGCTGGTACTTAGCGACCGTAGTCTGGTCGCTTATGTACCACTGCCAGCGACAAGTAGCGGGAGCGTGCCTGCGATACATGTGCGCGCATGACCAAAAAGCATAACCTATGGCTACTGGCGTATTCGCAGTCAGCAGCCAATCCACAATATTATCACTTGCGGAAGCTGCACATACAAATATCGTGCTCACATGCCACAAACAATAGAAAGGAAATCATACACATGTCACACAACACACAAATGATACAGCGTCCCCG
>CAVHZH010000022.1:20650-23969 GCA_963640395.1 Oscillospiraceae bacterium | reverse complement strand
CACTAAGAGCATCAGATACTTGAAAACTGTGATCAGATTGCTGACGATCACGAAGAGTCCGCCCTCCCGGACCCATTTCGCGGGTCCGGGATGCTTTTCTTCAAAGTGAAGCCAATAATTCTTGATTTTTTCGATCATATTCACTTCTCTCACTCTTATTCGTTTGACTCATTCTTTTTTCTCTTTATCCATGTTCTCACAATCATCGCCTCGGCAAAAATAAGAAGTAATGCTGCAACGATGTCCACAGCGACAACCACATATTTCCACACCGGTGTCGCAATAGACACCGTAGAATCATATGCATGGCTGTTTACAACAGTATAAAGAATATTATGGCATGCATTTCTCATGGCAAGAATGCCTGTTGCACTGGTCTGGTCTGTTACGTGGTTTGTTTCTACATCGAAGTTCTTTAACATCAGATCGCAGCCGTTACGGATTGCACGATCAGAATCCATATATCCGCAATAATGATAGCCGTCCGTAATCACCATTCCGACAAATCCCCATTCCTTGCGGAGGACATTGATCAGCAATTCAGGATTTGCTCCGGACCACTTGTTTCCGATATAATTCCATGATGACATTACGGCTCCACTGCCACCATCCTTTACACCAATCTCAAATGGTTTCAAATAAATTTCACGAATTGCCTGTTCCGTTGACCATGTGCAAAGCATTTCGTTCTGCGCGATCTGCTGGTCATTTAATGCAAAGTGCTTGATGTATGCATAAACGCCCTTAGACTGCGCGCCCTTAACAGAACCTGCTGCAATCATTCCTGCAAGCACGCCATCTTCAGAATAATACTCAAAGTTACGTCCGTCAAAAGCGGATCTGTGGCAGTTCATTGCCGGTGCGTACCAGCCGGATACATTCATCTCGTTCGCCATGCGTCCGATGCTTTCTCCAAATTCCTCAGAAAGAGCTACATTCCATGAGGAAGCAATGACAACCTCAGATGGGAAACCGATAGAAGAAAGCCCGGTAAAATTGTTATTGATGGATGCAGGACCATCACAATCATAGGTCTGAACCTTGTCAATGCTCTTCTCTGCTTTGGTCTGATAACCGCCAAGTGCGATCAAATCATCCATCTCCTCAACTGTCATCTGATCCAAAAGCTTATCCCAGTTCTCATCGTCATAATCCGCGCCGCGAAGGTCTGCAAGGACAAGACCGTTGTCGGCTCCCGTAGTAGGCATTTCATCATCCGGATCATTGAAGTCCTCCGGATCATAATTATAGCTGTTGTAAAATCCTTCCTTAGCTTCGTTTGACATCTCATAGTCTGTCGGAGCTGCTATTGCCTCTGCATAATTTTCAAATCCATTCGCGCGGGATAAATAAGTCACATCGCCTCTTGCATAATCAAACTGGTTTGTGGCGACCGTATCATCCGTACTTCTTGCATTATTTTCATCATATACAATCGTATCATCCACTGTATATGTTTTCTGATCAATCACATTGTGTGAATCAGAATTGATGGAAATCTGATAATCGCCCTCTTCCAGAACATAAGCCTTTGCATTCTGATCATCATAGGAAGCCATATCTTCCGCTGCAATACTAAAGCTGATCGTCTGCGACTCACCCGGCTCTAGCATATCTGTCTTTGCAAAATCAATCAGATTTGCGGAAGCCTTTTCTACTCCTCCATTTTCATACGGCGGATTGTAATAAACCTGTACAACATCTTTTCCTGCCGTGTCACCGGTATTCTTTACCGTAACATCAAAGCTGATCGTTCCATCACTTTCTGTCAGGTTACTCATACTCTGTTCAAATGTGGTATAAGATAATCCTTTTCCGAATGAATACTGCACGGTTTTATCGTAATCAATGAGTCCCTCGTCCGCTGCTGTCTCATAAAAACGATATCCGACATAAATTCCCTCCGAATAGTTTACGAAATGCGGAGATGTTGTTCCTTCTGTAAAGAAACCGATGGCCTCATAAGAAAATTCATCTGCATTCGTATATTCAAAGTCGCCGATATTGTTAAAATAAGGTGTTGCTGTAAGATCATAAACAAATGTATCCGCTGCATGTCCGGACGGATTTGTTTCTCCGGTCAGGATGCGGCCAAGTGCATTAAATCCGGTCTGACCAACGCCGGGACACCAGATCACACTCTTGATCTGCTCATACTGGTCCACAATTCCAAGCTCCAGCGTGTTGGCACCATTATAAACTAAAACAACATTATCAAAATTCTCGCAGACAAGGTCGATCATGTCCTTCTCTGACTGACTCGGCTCAAGATAATGGGCGCCATCCTCAAAATCCTTATAGGAATCAGAATTCTCTGTATAAGTATCCGAGGTTCCATCCAGACTCATATCTGTCGGCAGATCCGCAAACTCTCCGCCAAGACGTGATAATACGACAACTGCTGTCTCAGAGAAATCCTTGGCATTCTGCATCAGCTCATCCGAATAGGTACTTGCCGGCGGCTCCGGTAATGTCCAGTCGTGCACTGCATATCCAAGCTCCGGTCTTGTTTCAAGATAATCCGAATAGAAATCCGATAACTCTGTATTTGTTTCAATTCCTGCATTGTTGATTCCGTCTAAAAGCGTTACCTTCTCAACTTTGTCTGAAATTGCTCCTGATCCGGTTCCTCCGTATACCGGGCTGATAGATGCCCAACCGAATACGTTGATCTTGGAATTATCTGCTACCGGAAGCAGATTATCATCATTTTGTAATAATACAATTCCTTCATCTGCAATATCCTCGCAGACATCCATAGCTTCCGCTGCTGATTCATCGGAAATAGTTCCCGATCCGGACACTAAATCCAGAAGTGTTGACATCGGTCCGTAGCAGATCGTATTTACTACAATCACCAATCCCAGAAAAACTGCAACAACTGAAGTTCCCCTAACCATTGATCTCAATGGTTTCTTTACTTTGCGTACCGCAATGCAGACAATGATTGCTGCTACAAGAATGACTGCAAATGCGATCAGATGCGGCATACAGTTTTTCAAAACTGCATACACGTCGTCCATGCTGATACTTAACATGCACATTTCCTCCCTTTTCAAATTCGTTCGCTTTATCTGCGAACCTTGTAGCCTTATACTACCACATAGATTTTTTTATAATCCCATTTCGCATAATCTGCACTTTTTCTGCACAAACTGCAATCGTATTGTATAGATTCTACAATTTATTTTTCTTCATTTTGTGCACATTTTACACACTTTTGTCTCTCACTGCATATTTCATTGTCCCGACATAGGGATCAGTATCTTCAGCTCAAACCAGTTCTCCTGCGTATCAATGCTGACCGCCCCATCATATT
>CAVHZH010000022.1:0-20640 GCA_963640395.1 Oscillospiraceae bacterium | reverse complement strand
TTTATTCACATTTCACAATTTGCCGCCCTTTTTCATATACATGTTGCACAACATATCTCGTTTATCACTAATCCTACTTTCTCTACGCAGCATCCATTCTACTATAAAACAAAGGTGTATGACATCCCACATTCAATCATACACCTCTTATTGCACCACCTATTTTGTATTATTATTCTTTTCTGATATCGGAATCAATACCTTAAGTTCAAACCAGTTTTCATTTGTATCGAAACTGACCGCACCGTCATATTTATTGACCGTATAGCGGATACTCTTAAGTCCGTATCCGTGATTTTCCTTATCCTTCTTGGTCGTGACAAGTTTTCCTTCCTGATACTGTAACGCTTCTTCATAATAATTCTCGAATCGAAGGATCAAAAACTGCTTCTGCTTCGTCACTGTCACATGAATCAGCCGTTTCTCCTTATCCGCGATCTTGAGCTCGCACTCGATCGCATTGTCGAGTGCGTTTCCGAAAATACTGCAGATATCCATCACATCCATAAAATCGAGAAGCGTTCCGTCCGCCACACAGGTAAATGTAATCCCATGCTTTGCACAGTAGAGGCTCTTTGTGGTAAGTACGGTATCAAGTACCTTGTTTCCCGTCTTATTCTGTGCTTCGTACTGCCGGATCTCATCCTCCATCCGGTTTAAAAATGCCTCACGCTTTGCCGGATCTTCCTCGCTGCGCAAAAAAGCGATCTGGTGCTTTAGATCATGGTACTTATAATTAATCAGTTCAATGCTCTCCCTCGACTGCTTATACTGCACATACTGATTCTGCAGCACACTCTGCACCGCTTCTAGTTCCCCTCGCACACGCAACTCGCAGCATTGGATCAGATGCGCATACAGGATCGCGATGCCTCCTAAGTCCACAAGCGTGCGGATATTTCCGATATCAAACGAGTATCTTCCGGAAAAAGGAGTATCGATCGCCAGATAACTGATGTTGCTGACCGCAAACACCGCCACCGCGATCAGAAGTCCGGAAAAATATTCCTTCGGGCTGATATCCATCCTCGCATCCTTCGGCAGATGCACATGGATCAGCCGGAACAAAATGAGTGCAACCGCACCGTAGATTACGACAAGAAGCAGCGTCTTGGTCCAGAACGCCGGAAGTTCCGCTTTCCAGAAAAAGCATACGATCTGCCACTCCACGGAAGCCATAAACTCCGCTACCACGAATGCGATCATTCCGAAATACGCGGCATCCGTCAGATTGATCTCGCAGCATCCATAGATAATAAGAATCATCAGCATAACCGCAACGATCATACACGGAATCCACAGATAGATGATCAGATCATCGGTTACGATCAGAAAAGCACTTTGCAGCACAAGTGAAGCTGCAAACAGTCCCGCCGTCCGGCAGCGGTTAAACCGCTTCTTGAGCGGTATGATAAAAAGCAGGCACGCCAGCCACTCCGCGAGCGCCGTATAAATTCTCGGTATATCAGGCATCAGATAGTCGATCATTTTACCACCTCTCCCCAGTAAGCAGTCAGTGCCTCCATAAATTCTTTCTTGCGCGCACGGCTGAGCACAAGCTGCTCACCGCGCACCACCGCACATCCGTCCTGCACGCTGTCCACATGCTGCAGATTGATCAGATAGCCTTTGTTTCCGCGGCAGAAACTCATGCCGTCCAACTTCTCTTCCATCTCCTTCATCGTTCCCGCAGTCTCATAATCCCCGAGGATCGTGTGAAGGATCAGCGTGTGTCCCTGACTTTCAATATAGAAAATATTCGCCAGATTGATGCGCACCGTACCGCCCTTGATATTGACCATGATCATCTTGCTCTCACGCTTTTTCATGCGGGAGATCGCACGGTTGAGCCTCTGGGAAAAGGCGAAATACGACACCGGCTTTAACACATAATCAAGCGCATCCACCGCATAACCGCGGATGGCATACTGCGCCATGTTCGTGATAAAAATGATCACGACCTCGGTATCTATTTTCCGGATTTCCTCTGCCGCTGACATCCCGTCCATGAACTTCATCTCCACGTCCATCAGGATGATGTCGTACTGCGACTTATAATTGTGGACGATCTCATCGCCGTCCGCACAGTAGGTAATATCAAAAACTTCGCCGTTCTCTTTTTCATACTGATGCAGATATTCCTTTAGCTGCTCGGCGTACATCTCCTCATCTTCCACGATCGCTATCTTGATCATTGTCGTTCCTTTCCGGATTGTAATCTCACAAATAAACCCTCAAACAAATTTACACTTATCTTATATGATAAAATATGCAGTATTGTATGACAAGCATATTTTATAGTTGAACGATGATATATAGAATTTCTGAACGGCAATAAGACCCGGTCTGAAAAACTTTTCAGATCAGGTCTGTATTGCATGTAGAGGGGTATGATGAAATTAATCCCGCCGTACTGCCGCGCGGATCAGATGTGCCGTGCCTTTGATGCGATGCCCGTTTGCCATCTCGGTCAAAGCACGCGCCATCTCCATGGTCACAAATCCGCCCGTCATCTTGGCGTAGCCGCGAATCGGCATATTGTAATTGAAAAGAGCGTTCAAATTCGGCTTTCCGCGCCAGTCACTGATTTTTAATATCAGGCGCAGAATCCCATAGAACAGCTTTCCAAGAATTCCTTTTCCGTAATAGAGCTGACAGACCGCATCGTTGATGTCGATCTCGCCGCTCCAGCTTCCGTCCGGTATCGGACGACCATATAATTTTTCAAAAGCCTCGTCGCCTACGACTTTGACTTTGCCGCTGAAATACTCCGGCATCTCGTCTTTTTTGTACGGACCTTCCGCAACCGTTCCTGCCACCTGCATCGGAGCCTGAAGCTGCATCGTTTCCGCATCCGTTCCGATCATAATCTGGTACTCTCCGGATTCGATCTCCCATGTATCGGTTCTCGTGTCGTAAAAGCGGAACGTCTTATCGTCAAATAGAATGGTAATCTCTTTTGACTCGCCCGGCTCTAAAGCGACGCGCTTGAAGCCTTTTAACTCACGCACCGGACGAAATACCGTATCGGATTTCTTTCCGACATAAAGCTGTGCGACTTCTGTTCCTGCCACATTTCCCGTATTTTCAATCGTAAATGTTGCGCCTTTTTCGCTCAGTTTCAGATGATAATACCGAAACGTTGTATAACTGAGTCCATATCCGAACGGATATCGGACATTCTTTCCGATCGTTGTGTAATAGCGATACCCCACATAGAGCGCCTCGCGGTACTCGCTGCTTCGCTCCTTGCCCGGATAGTAATGATAACAAGGCGTATCTTCATAGTGGATCGGATATGTTTCGTTCAGTCTTCCGGATGGATTGACTTTTCCGGTCAGAACATTGACCATTGCAGAAGCGCCCGCCTGTCCACCCAGATAACCGTGTACGATTCCTTTTACATACTGGTGAAAAGGCATCTCAACAGCAGATCCCGCAGACAACACAACAACGATATTCTCATTGACGGTAGACAGTTCGTCGATCAGCATGCCCTGTGCATCCGGCAGCATCATATGTTTGCGGTCCAGACCTTCCGACTCGCTGATCTCGTCCAGTCCGCCGAAGAACAACACCACATCGGCATTCTTTGCGGCTTCCTTTGCCTTGCGAAGAAGATTCATCTTCGGCGGACGATTTCTTACATAGCCCTGTTCATAAGATACCATCTCAAGCCCGCTCGACTTGATCACACCTAAGACAGACTCCGGCTCCTTCGTCGGGTTGACAAGCGACGATCCGGCTCCCTGATAGCGCGGCTTTCTCGCAAAATCACCGATGACAGCCACCTTCGTTCCCGGTTTGAGCGGCAGAATGTTGTCCTGATTCTTTAGGAGAACAATGCTCTCCTCCGCCGCCTTGCGCGCAAGTTCATTGTGCGCTTCCACATCAAAGGACGTTCCGATCGCCTTCTCGGTCGCACCATGCGTTGCAAAGATCAGTGTCAGCAGTTCATCCAGACGCTGATCTAAAATCTCCTCTTTTAAAGTTCCATCCTGTACTGCGCGGACAATGTCATGCATACCGGATTTTCCGGTTCCCGGCATCTCTAAGTGGCTTCCGTTTTGTACTCCGAGCGCATGATCGTTGCTGCCGCCCCAGTCGGAGATCACACAGCCGTCAAATCCCCACTCGTCCACAAGGATTTCCTGAAGCAAATGCGCATTCTCGTTCGCATAGACGCCATTGACTTCATTATAAGCGGACATGATAGCTTTTGCTTTGCCTTCCTTGACCGCAATCTCAAATCCGGTCGTATAGATCTCACGAAATGTTCTCTCATCCACGACCGAATCGTTTGCCATACGCCGAAGTTCCTGACTGTTCGCCGCAAAATGCTTCGGACATGCGGCAATCTCTTTACTCTGGATACCGCGCACATATGCCGCCGCCATCTTTCCCGCATGATACGGATCTTCGGAAAAATACTCAAAGTTACGTCCGCACAACGGACTTCTCTTGATATTGAGTCCCGGTCCGAGAACAACATTGACATCCATTGTGACCGCTTCCTCCGCAAGCGCCGCACCGATCTCTTCTCCCAGTTCTTCATCCCAGCTGTTCGCTACCGATGCCGCAGTCGGGAAACAGGTTGCCGGAAGCGAAGCATTCAGTCCCAGATGATCTCCAGCCCCCGCCTGTCGACGCAATCCGTGCGGTCCGTCCGACATCGTCATCGACGGAATGCCGTACTTTTCGAAATCAACGGTCTGCCATGTATTTTTTCCTGACATCATCAACGCTTTTTCCTCGAGGGACATCTTGCGGATGATCGATTCATATTTTAAACTCATAATCAAAACCTGCCTTTTTCTTATGGCTGCATTCTAACACAAGTAAGTCCATTGACGTACCATTCTGCATAAATGGTTTCTTTTTTGACACGAACTGTATTTTTCATAGAAAGAGTATAGCGCGGGCCAAACGTTTACACCTTGACATCACCGTACATTTTCACCTATAATGACGGTACTGGCATCATTAACCCATGCATAGGAGGAACCCAAATGAGTGAAAATGAAATCTTTGACAATGACCTGACAGACAATCCCGACGATTACCGCGTCACCCTCGATCTGGATGACGGGACAAGCGCCGAATGCGCAATCCTGACAATTCTTGAGGTAGACGATCAGGACTATATCGTACTCGTCCCCGTCGATGAGGACGATGAGCCGATAGAAGAAGGCGAAGTATATATCTACCGCTATTATGAGGATGAGAACGGAATTCCCTCCCTCGAAAATATCGACAACGAAGAAGAATTTGAAAAGGTATCCGAGTGCTTTGACGAGTATCTGGACGAGCAGGAGTTCAACGAACTCCCGTAGCCCCGATTACCCGCTGATCCATAGTTACCGATTCGGTACCTCCGGTGCCGCAGCTTCCAGTTCATTTAAAAATCTGGAGGCTGCGGCATCTTTGTTATTCAGCGTTTTGCTGTGTGAGAGAACGAGACAGTTTTTCGCCCGTGTCATGCCGACATAAAACAAGCGGCGTTCTTCCTCGATATCGGCATCCAGCACCGCTTTTTTATAAGGCAGCTGCCCCTCTGTCAGTTGCGGAATCCACACAGTATCAAACTCTAAACCCTTTGCGCCGTGCATCGTCAAAATCTGTACGCCGTCCGCGTGCTGTGCATCCTGCCGGTTTTTATTTTTCTGCTCCTCCTGCATACGGATACGGTAGGCGTTCACATGCTCCTGCCATTCGCGCAGCGACCCAAAACCGACCGCTGACTGCTGCAGCTCGTCCAGCACAGCGATCAGCTCCTGTGCATCCTGTCCGTGCGTCTGCGCATAGTCAACGACATACTCCTCATAGCCAATCCCCTTGCGCACATAATTCATCGCGGCAAACGGTCCCATGTGGGACATGACCTGCAGATCCTCCGCAAGCTGCACAATGCGCCTCGCGATCCACGGCTGTTCCTCATAAACTGCCTCCCAGCTGTCCAGATCGATCTGCGGTTCATCCAGCACATCCCTGCTCAGATACCGCACCGGACGGTTCATAATCTGCAAAAACAATCCTCTGGAGCGGTCTCCCGCCGCGAGCTTCAAATAGCAGATCATATCCTTTGCGATCCAGTGGTCATAGATGAGCGGCACACGTTCCTTCGCATAAAACGGGATGCCCTCCTGTGTAAACAGTTCGAGCAGATAACCGGACTGCCGGTTTGTCCGAAACAACACCGCCATGTCCGATGACCGGACACCCTCCGACAGCCGTTTGCGGATGCCGTCGATGATGGCACGGTTTTCACGCAGCGCCGAAGGATATTCCTTCACCGACACACATCCCTCCTGCCCTCTGGCTGCCTCGATCTGTTTTTCAAATCGGTTGCGGTTGTGCGAAATCAGATTGCCCGATACGCGCACGATCTGCGACCCGCAGCGATAGTTTTCCCTCAGATACATCTGTTTTGCATCTGCATAATCTTGGATAAAATTGCGCATCAGCTCCGGTCTTGCCCCGCGGAACTGATAGATGGACTGGTCATCGTCCCCGACTAAAAACAGTTCATTCTGCGGCGCTGCGAGCATCCGCAGCACCTCGTATTGCAGCCGGTTCATATCCTGCACCTCGTCCACCAGAATGTACTGAAACCTTTGCTGCCACGCGCGCAGATGATCCTCCCGCTGTCTGAGCAGCTCAGAGGTGAGCGTAAGCATATCATCAAAGTCGATCAGCTTGTTTTGGCGCAGCTTTCTGTCGTAGGCGGCATAAATCTCCCGGAACTGGGCACTGCCGCAGCACTTGGCATAATAGTGCGCCAGATCGAGCTGCTCATTTTTGACCGCACTGATCTCACCCAGCAGGTTCTCCATCAGCTCCTGCTGTTCATCCTCCGCGAGATGATAACCGGACAGTATTTCCCGCAAAAACGCATACTTCCACTCGGGGGTTATGATCTGATCCGCACGATAATGATACGCGTGCTTGAGAATTGAGAAAAAGACCGCGTGAAAGGTGCCAAACTGCACCGGCAGCCGCCGTCCCTCCACCATTGCCTGAAACCGCAGGCGCATCTCTCCTGCGGCAGCCTTTGTAAATGTGATCACCAGTATCCGGTCGGGCGGAATCTGCCGCTCACCGATCAGATATTGGATTCTACCTGTAATGACGGCTGTTTTCCCCGATCCGGGTCCCGCCAGTACCAGTGTCGCGCCGTCGCCCTCTGTAATCGCGGTGCGCTGCGACTCGCTGAATCTATCCAACATATTACTTCCTCTGTGTATTTTTTATGTGATAGGAAATCCTCGTTTCCCATATAGAGCGGATCAAGACCCATCAGTCCGCAGAAATCACGCACCTGCGCATCGAATGGTAACAACTCATAACAACCGGTCGATCGCCTGATTCAAGTTTTCCAACGCCTCATCATCCCCCGTCTCAACCGCATCCACAATACAATGTGAAATGTGCTGCTTGAGTATGACCTTTCCGGTATTGTTCAGCGCGGACTTCACCGCGGCGAGCTGGATCAGCACCTCCGAGCAGTCCCGTCCGTCCTCAACCATCCGCTTGACCGATTCGAGATGCCCGATCGCTTTGGCAAGACGGTTGACGATCAGCCGCACCTCCTTCGGATCGTGCGTGTGCCCGTGATCCGCCCCCTGTCCGTGTGTATGTGTAACAACTGTACCGTCCTCCAGCACATGTGTATGCGTACTCAATCCTTCTTCCTCCTGTATGCGATATGACTCCTGTCGTCAGCTTGTCCGCAGACCAAAGCCAGTACTGATCAATCCTGTATCTTTCAAATGATCCCTAGTACACTAATCTCCGCAGCGGCTGCGGTACTCGTTCATCCACTGCAGCAACTGGTGTCCTTGAAATGTGTCCGCACCTGCCGCGCCGCGTGTCTGCGCCAGCAACTGTTCCATATGTGTGCGCTCCGAGGTGATCTGCGATGCATTTGCCGCAAAGCGTTCGGATAAGCGCTCCAAAAGCTGCGGCTTTTCCGACAGGCAGGCAGCATCGACCGCCTCCTGCAGCGTCTCTATCCGGTGGTTCAGCACATAGCCCCTCGAAAAGCAGTCCACCGCCTCTGCAAAATCCTGCAGTCTTGCATATGCACAGCCAAGATTGCTCCAGATGTCCCCTGCCACGTGCCCCTGTTTTTTGATCACCTCCGGATCGTTCAACAGTCTGAGGTAGGCATGGATCGCACGCACATACTGGCGCTGATGCATGAACTGATCCGCATATAGCTTTTTCGCCTCCAAACCGCTCAAATGGTCATATTTTTGTAATTGTACATTCAATATCTGCAATTCACTCGTCGTCAGATAGCCGGTTGCCGCCTCGATCGGCAAAAAGAAATCCTTCAAGCCCGATTTACCGTCCAGCTTTGCACGCAGCAGTACCGCCAGCTCCGGCAGCCGCAGGTCCTGCTCCACCCAGTCGGTAAACGCCTCGTTCATAAAATCCTCACGTGTCACAAAACGCGCCGACTGGACATAATACATCAGCTCCTCCAGCGAATAGATATTTACTTGTCCGCTCTCTATATAATATGGCACCTGTGCCCGCGGTGTCCGGCATAAGATCAACTGTCCCATAAGCGTTCTCTCTCATTTTCTTACCGTATCGTCAGCAAATTCGTAACTGTTCAGTACCTTCACAGTTACGCAAATTCAATAAATACTCCCATTTTTTACCGGTTCCCGGAACCAGCTCGCCCAGCCCGATATCCGTCAGCGTGAGCATCACCTCATGATCCGACCTCGGGTCTGCGTCGATGCGGATTCTCGTCGTCCGGTTTTCCCGCTGCGGCAGCGCTGCCAGCTCAACGGACTCGATCCGCGCCTCCCTGCTGTTTGGGTGCTGGATCCAGAAATCCACCGTCGGCGAACCGTCGATCACGACTTCGCAGCTTCCCTGCATTTCATACCATGGTTTTCCAGCCGGGATCAGTGTATAGAATGACAGATTGCCCCGCTCGTATACCTTGAGGCTGACATTGCACTTCATTTCGTGCTCACCGATATATACATACTGCGGTTTCCGCGCGTCCACCATGCGCATTGCCGCAAAACACGCGCCCTTAGAAAACAGGTTCTTTCCGAGAAAAACCCTGCGCCCCTGACAGAGCAGCTTAAGTGACTGCTTCATCCAGCCGTCCTCAAAGCCGTCGCCGACAAGATAAACCGTTGAGATGATCTGTTTGCCGAACGCCTGCGGGATCAGATGCGCAAAAATCTCATCCGCCTGCTGCATGTCAAAGCCATAGCGCTCCTCCCGCACGGATAAGAGCTGCGGTCTGGAGCTTTTGCCACGTTCCAGACACCAGAAATGCATCTGCCGTCCGTCGCAGGCGAACAAGCCCATATCATGGGAGGAAAACTCTGACGGCTGGTTGCTGCCATAATAGAAAAAGCTTTCCCTGTGATCCATCAGATGCACCTGTCCCTCCGGCAGCTCCATAAACGCGACACATTCCTTGAGCAGCCGGATCATCGGCAGATCGAGCGCATGCGTCGTGAGCACCAGACAAGCCAACGCAGCCTTCGGTCCAAGCCGTCCTGCCATCATGATCATTTTCTTTAAAAATCTCGCAAGCAGCTCTGACAGTGCAAACATATGATCTCCGAGCTGCACCTGCTCGTCGCGCAGCGCGCGCTCCAGCAGACGATCCTCACAGCGTCCAAGCCCCGCTTTCCCGACCCGGCGTGCCTCCTCGCCGTATGCCCAACTTCCGTCCTTTTTCAATGCCACCGCCAGTGGGATCGAAAAAATCTCACTGCCTGCCATCGGGCTGACTGTCTCCGGCTCGCCTTTTCCATAGGAATAGCTCACCATCGCGGCATCCATATCCAGATCAATCCCGACATATATCCTTCTATCCGTATTTTCTGCCATTGTTCAACCCCTGTATCTATCCTCCACCGGTTCTCAGCGCACCCGGAACAGCTTTTCTGTCAGGCTGTCATAGACCTGATATTCCTCCATCTGTGCCTGCAAGTGCGCTGCCTGATCCGCCTGCGCACTTTTTACTATCTGTGACAGCCTCGCATGGCTGTTTTTTAGAACTGTCCGCGGCAGCTCCACCACATGCCTCCCGGTAATCGTCTCCATACGGTCGCTTTTTTCGCAGATATAATATTCTAACTGCTCCCCGCAGATCATCAGAAAATTCCACAGACAGATACCGGCAAGTGCAGGCTCCATCAGCACCTTCCGGAATCTGCCGTCCCCGGTACGCATCCGGTAATTCAGCCATACCTGCGAACCGGAAACCGACTGGCGGTGCTCGATCACATACCGGTCATACAGATGATGGCGCACCAGTTGACGATCCGGCATCCGCAAAAAGCATGCATAGATCTGCCCCTGTTCCATAAATGACTCAATCTGTTCATCGACAAAGCGTTCCTGCGCGTCTGTGAGCATCTCCTGCCCCGCATAGTGCTCGAGCAGCGCCAGCCGCACATATGGATTGGACTGTTTCCTGCCAAGTACATGCTGTTCGAGATATACATATATCTGTGGCTTTTCCGGTGTCTGCCGCACAAAAATTTCATAGGAAACATAGGTCAGATACGCCATGCATATCTGCTCCCGCCCATGACCTGCGGCATAGGCCTCAAAGATCTTTTGTGCATCCGGTGTGAATGCATCCGTAAACAACATCTGTATCAACAGCCGCTCCTCCAGCTCGGTAGTCCGAAGCTGCTGCTTTGCCGCCTCACGCCAGATCTGTGCCATCCGCGCCGCCGATCCCTGATAATAGCTGCACAGGTATTCCAATACCGGACGCTTCCTACTGCCCTGCAAAAAACACTGCAAGGTCAGATACAACAACTGCTCATCCTCCTGCATCTGCTGTGCCTGTAATTGTGCGAGCACGATCTCCTGCAATGCATCGAGCGATACCTTTCCGATGCCGTACATGATCAGAAAAGCCCACGCCTCATCGTACATATGCAGTTGAACCAATGACTCCAGATACTGATCCTTCGCACTGCGTGCGAGCCTTCCAAAATCGATCTTTTTCAAATAATCACGGATGTCGCCCGCAAAGCCCTCCCCGCGGCAGTAATCTAAAAATCCGGGGCTGATCCGGCTTTTATACTCATCCGATACCGCCTCCGATCGCACGAGCGTCCGCACATAGCCCGCCATCCGCTCATCCATATGCATAAGCTTTGTCTTGCCATTCATATGATGTAACACATACGGCAGCTCCTCCGGTGCCTGTTCCAGACATTTGCGGATGTATCTGCCCGGATTCATCAGGCGTACCATCTGCGCATCGGGCGGCAGGGCATAACGCCCGCCGTGCGCATCCTGCAGCAAGATCACATAATTGCCCGGATAAACCGGCACATATGCCTGATGATGGACGATCGGAATATGCTGCGGGGACTTTAGATTCTCCTGCTGTACGATCACGTGTGTATAGGAATCCTCCGGACAGGTAAACTGATTCACGTACAAGAGCTTTGCCAGTGCGTGCGCGAGCTCCTCCGTGACCGGCAGGCGTTCCAGTGCATGCGAGTATACAACTGCCAGATTGTCATCGATATGTCCGGCGAGGATCTCCTGCTTTGCAAAATCCAGCATGATCTGCTGATAGCGATCATATACAAGCGGCTGCTCCTCCTTGTGTGCGATGATATTGACATAGAGCACCGCCTTCTGGCGGTAATTCAAATGGTTGGAATACTGAAAATAGAGCTGAACCGCCCTTGGAAGCTGCCGCACCTCTCTCGGATCGAGCGATGCCATAAATGCCTCATACAGCCCCGTGATCTGAAGGTCGTGCTCGATCGCCAGCTCATACCATTCGTGCGTGTCTGCATCGAAGCGCTGTCCCTTGATCCGGTAAGCACACACACCGGCTAACATCTCCTCCTGCGGATATGCCTCATAGCACGCCTGCAAAATATCATCCAGAAGCCGCATATACGCATGGACGCCGATCGCGCGGCGTGCGATCTGTCTGCACAGATCCTCGGTAAACCGCTGATGACGGCAGATCCAGTGTAATACATGCAGCTCAAACGATCCAAGCTGCAAGAGCAGATACGGCTCTTTGATATAGATATCCGCTGCCAGCGCATACAGAAACGGGCTGTGCAGCCCCGCCGTAAACCATTGCTCCATCAGCTTTAGCTGTCTTGCCGCTACCTGCGGCGAATGGTCTGCGACCTGCATGATAATAAAGCGCAGCCACGGATCGTTATGGTGTTCCCGGTAAATCGCGCGGATATTTTCATGTAGCTTCTCTAACAGCTTCGGCTCTTTTTCCGTCAATGTGCATAAATATAGAAAAAACGCCCACTCCCGGTCTGTCCCGGCACTGCGGCTGCGGCGGTACTCATCCATGATCCATGCCGCCTCCTGCAACTGACGGTTACATAGATACGCATAGGCACACCACAGCGCATCCATATCCGTGTGTTCCCCACGGCTGCGCCGCCTTTTCAGGCACTCCGTCGTCCGGTTCGCCCACTCCCCAAGTACGATGCTTCCGTCCAAATACCGCTCGTAATCACGGCAGAGCTGCAGATTTTCCTGCCTGCGCCTGCGGCGGTCGTCCCGTTCCAGATCTAACACCGTCTGTTTGACGGCAGTGATCTCATATAATTCCCGCTGCATCGGATTTTGGAACGTCAGTCGGGCATAATTTTTACCGGCATGCATGAGCTCCGGGTAGATCCGGTAACGGAACTCCATATGCCCGCCATTGAAATCATCGCTGGTGATCCGCTCCTTTTCCGGCACTAAAAAATCCGCATCACTCGATACGGTCAATTCCACATAGCCCCAGTCGCTGCGCCGGATCTGCAGCACCTCCTCAATCGGCTCTGATACCTGCAGATGCTCCGCCTCATGTCCCGGGAGTGTGATCAGCACGCGGTTTTTCCGTCCGCACGCCACTAAAAATTGTTCGATATTTGACCGCGTCACCGGCTTTATGGCGAGCAGCCTGCCATAGATCTGTTCATTCGTGCTGCGCAGCAGTCTCCGAAATCCGGGCGCAGAAAACACGTGGATACTCTCCCGCCAATTTGTCCGGTAGAGCCGCACGAAATCATCCAGATTCGTGATACGCCCGATCGATGTCTCCGCATACAGACGCTTGACCGCAACCGACCACGACAACTCATACTCCCCGCCGTTGCTGATCACGAAAAGCGTACCGGCAGCAGTCTCTCCCTCCTGCATATGCTCCCCGTGGAACTCATAGGAAATCTCTGCCCGCTCGCCTTGAAACTGCGGATTTTTGATCTCCATGCGCAGATCTGTGGAATAGATCACGCCCCGCATCGGCACATGGCGAATGCTCTCGATCGTAAATGTTCCGCTCGTGCTGACCTCCTCGACCGGTTCCAGACGAAGCTGATCCGGCGTAATGGTCAGAACCGGTATCTCGGTATGTACTTTTCCCTCTGCCAGTTCTTCAATTCTTCTGTACACGCTAACACCTGTTTTTATTAGTTGAATAGTTGCTTGAATTTATTTATAGTTATGGTATACTATCAGATAATATTATACAATATTTAGTAGTTGTTAGCAATCATTTTTGGATTAGGAGGCATCAAAATCGTGGATCAGAACAATCAGAAAATAAAACCCAAAGAGCATTTTCACGGCAGTGACCTTGAGAAGATCGAACGGATCTATGGCATCCGCAAGGAGGATATTACGAGCTTTTCCGCCAACGTCAATCCGCTCGGGATCTCACCCAAGCTGCGTGAGACGCTCGCTTCACACATAGATGCCATCACCACCTATCCGGATCGTGAATATACCTCCCTGCGTAGCTGCATTGCCGACTATGTAGGCGCAGACATGAAACACGTTGTCGTCGGAAACGGTTCTACGGAGCTGATCTCCCTCATCATCCAGATCGAGCATCCGAAGAAGGCAATGATCATCGGACCGACCTATTCCGAATACGAGCGCGAGGTCAAGCTCGGCGGCGGCACGACGATCTACTATCCGCTGCGCGAGAGCGACGGCTTCTGTATCCAGCCGGAGGACTTTATCTCCAAACTGAACGAATCGATCGACATGCTCATTATCTGCAACCCGAACAATCCGACCAGCACCTGTATCACCGGCAAACAGATGCGCCGCATTCTCGACGCATGTAAGGAACACGGCATTTTTGTGATGGTCGATGAGACCTATGTGGAGTTCGCAAACGACGTAGAGCGCGTCACCGCGGTTCCGCTGACAAAGTTCTATGACAATCTGATCATCCTGCGCGGCACGAGCAAGTTTTTCGCCGCACCGGGGCTGCGTCTCGGCTACGCGATCACCGGAAACCGTGACCTGTTAAAAAATCTGAGCACCAGACAGAATCCGTGGAGCATCAGCTCCTTAGCTGCGATCGCCGGTGAGATCATGTTTACCGATCAGGACTATATCGACCAGACGCGCGCGCTGATTTCCTCCGAGCGGGAACGCATGTACGACATGCTCTCCACCCACCCGGATTACCGTGTGTATGAGCCGTCCGCCAACTTTCTGCTCGTCCGGCTACTGCGTGAGGATCAGACCAGTGAGGCGCTTTTTGACAAGGCGATCCGCCGCGGCATGATGATCCGCGACTGCTCGACCTTCCCGTTTCTCGATGACCGTTACATCCGCTTCTGCATCATGTCACCGGAAATGAACGACCGGCTGATGGCATGTATCTTAGAATAGCAAAAGAGCCGCAAATCAATTTGCGGCTCTTTTTATGTCCATTTATTTGGATAAATATTCGTCAATTCCTTTTGCGGCAGCCTTGCCTGCGCCCATCGCAAGGATCACTGTCGCTGCACCTGTTACGGCATCTCCGCCGGCATAAACGCCTTTCTTTGAAGTCGCTCCGGTATCCTCTGTCGCTACGATACATTTTCTGCGGTTTGTCTCCAGCCCCTTTGTCGTAGAAGAAATCAGCGGGTTCGGAGAAGTTCCGAGTGACATAATCACGGTATCTGCCTCGATCTCATACTCTGAGCCGGGGATCTCTACCGGGCTTCTTCTGCCTGACTCATCGGGCTCGCCGAGCTCCATCTTGATGATTCGGATACCCTTTACCCAGCCATTGTCATCGACAAGGATCTCAGTCGGATTCTGCAGCAGGTCAAAGATAATGCCCTCCTCCTTTGCGTGATGTACTTCCTCCACACGCGCGGGCAGCTCTGCCTCACTGCGGCGGTATACAACATGTACCTCAGCGCCGAGACGGAGTGCGGTTCTGGCAGCATCCATTGCCACGTTTCCACCACCGACAACAACGACCTTTTTGCCACGGCTGATCGGTGTATCATAGCCGTCCATATATGCTTTCATCAGGTTGTTTCTGGTCAGGAACTCATTTGCGGAGAACACACCGTTTGCCTGCTCACCGGGAATACCCATGAATCTGGGAAGTCCTGCTCCGGAACCGATAAATACAGCCTCAAATCCCTCATCTTCGATCAACTGGTCGATCGTCGTAGATTTTCCGATGACAACGTTTGTCTCGATCTTGACGCCGAGTGATTTTACGTTCTCTACCTCTGCCGCTACGACCTTCATCTTAGGCAGACGGAACTCCGGAATACCATAGCTGAGCACACCGCCCGCCTCGTGCAGCGCCTCAAAAATCGTCACCTCATAGCCGAGCTTTGCCAGATCTCCGGCACAGGTCAGACCCGCAGGTCCGGAACCGATCACGGCTACCTTATGTCCGTTTAATTGATCTGCCTTTTTCGGCTTAATGCCATGCTCACGCGCCCAGTCAGCAACGAAACGCTCGAGCTTTCCGATCGATACCGGCTCGCCCTTGATACCGCGGATACATTTGCCCTCGCACTGGCTCTCCTGCGGACATACACGGCCACAGACAGCAGGCAGCGCAGAGGACTCACTGATGATCTGATATGCTTCCTCAAAGTTATGTTCCTTTACCTGCTGGATAAATGCCGGGATGTTGATCGATACCGGGCATCCCTGTACACACAGCGGATTTTTACAGTTAAGACAGCGCTTTGCCTCCTCAACGGCTTCTTCCTCATTATATCCGAGACATACTTCCTCAAAATTGGTCGCACGCACCTTCGGATCCTGCTCACGAACAGGTACTCTTGTCATTCCTTCCATTATTTGTCACCTCCACAATGTCCGCAGCCGCCGTGATGCGTATCGCCCTCTTCTAATGCGAGCTTTGCTCTGCCTTCCTCTGTCTTATACTGCTGCATTCTCTTCATCGCCTGATCAAAATCAACCAGATGTCCGTCGAACTCCGGTCCGTCTACACATGCAAATTTTACCTCGCCTCCGACTACCAGACGGCAGGCACCGCACATACCGGTTCCATCTACCATGATCGGGTTCATGGAAACGATCGTCGGCAGGTTCAGCTTCTTTGTCAGCAGACAGACAAATTTCATCATGATCATCGGTCCGATCGCTACACACTGGTCGTAGGTCTGTCCCTCATCATAGAGTGCCTGCAATTGTGCTGTACCTACCCCGTGGAAACCGAAGCTGCCATCATCCGTACAGATGTAGCAGTTCTTTGCGACTGCCTTCATCTCATCCATGTAGAACAGCAGATCCTTTGTTCTTGAGCCCATGATCACATCTGCATCCACACCGTGCTCATGCAGCCATTTTACCTGCGGATATACCGGCGCGGTTCCGAGTCCGCCGGCGATAAAGACGATCTTCTTTTTCTTTGTCTCCTCCAGATTTTCCTCCATGCATAACTCAGAAGGGCATCCGAGCGGTCCGACAAAATCCCTGAAAGACTCCATCTTATCAATATTCATCAACATACGTTCCGTGGTAGCGCCAACTGCCTGTACAACAATCGTCACCGTTCCTGCCTCTCTGTCATAATCGCAGATGGTCAGCGGAATACGCTCACCTGTTTCATCAATCTTTACAATGATGAACTGACCCGGCAGACAGGACTTTGCACAACGCTCCGCCTTCACTTCCATCAGGAAGATCTTATCAGCCAAAATCTCTTTTTTTACAATCGGGTACATAGTTTTTCCTCCATTCATTCAATCCTCTCCTCGCAGAAAGCCGCAGCCATGCAGTACCTTCACAGCCGCATCCTGTTCTTTTTGCACTATCATATAGCGCGCTACTACATAAAAAGAATCCTGCATGCAGGATTCTCCGCCTGAGGTGGGTCGCTCCTGCGACATACTTCTTATCCGCCGAAGTGCGATCCTACCCGGAGGGTTATTATGTAATAGGAAATTTCGACGAAATTCCTTATTACATAATAAAGTAATATAAGCTGTTTTTCAACGAATTTTCTCATTTTCGTCAAAAAAACAAGAAACAGTTCAGCCCGCGCCTTTCGCAAAGACGCCTAACGGCGTTTTCTCGCTGCTACGCAGCTAACTTTGCTCATAATCGGGCGCTCACCTCATCACCCGCAAAATGCGCTCATTCATGCAAGCATGATGTCCTCGTTTTCTAAGCCATGGCTGAACTGTTACCTAATATTCAAACTCATATTTTTCATATGCATTGATGATTGTCGTGGAACCGTAAACGCACACACGCTCCCTGTTCACACCGTAATTCATATGTACATGTCCATGTATCATATATTTTGGCTCATAATCATCGAGCAGCCTTTTCAGGCATTCAAAACCGGTATGCGTCGGATCGGGCGCATCTCCCAGCCCCTTTGCAGGCGCATGCGTAAGCAGAATATCGAACCCGCCGCTGCGTTTGAGCTGTCTGCGGAGTTTGCGGATGCGGTACTCCATCTCACCCTCTGTATACTGATCCGGTCCCGGCTTGTAGCGGATGCTGCCGCCCAGCCCCAGAATCCGGATGCCTTTGTACTCATAGATACGATCCTCAATGCAGACGCAGCCGCCCGGACTCCGTTTGCCGTGCGTATGGTCGTGATTGCCAAACACATGCAGAATATCTGCAGGCGCATACAGGCTCAGATACTCCAGATAATCAGGCTTTAGATCTCCCGCCGCCAGTATCATGTCAAATTTTCTCAGATAATCCCGATCCAGATGTTCCCATAAAGCCTTCGACTCAACATCTGCCAGTGTCAATATTTTCATACACGGTAATTCCCCCACACCTTTATAGGTTACTGTCCACCCATCTCCCATTCCAGTAACGTCTATGCTTCATTCGTTGCGACATCGCCCTGCAGCATTACAAGCGGCAGCGCCTCGTCCTCCAGCTCGCCAAACGTCGGTATCCTGCCCTCGACATTGTCTAACAGCCAGTCCATCTTCACGATCTGCGCATGGCTCATATGCACGCCAGCTTTCTGACGGCACACACACTTGTTGTCCGTCAGCTCGGTATCAAACAGGCGAAACTGCCCCTTTTGTATCAGCTCCGTCATAACCGTTACCAGCCGCCGCGTCTCATATGGTATCTTGCCAGAGCAGATGAGCTCCGTCACGCCTGCCGACATGCCCCACCAGTAATTGATTGCCCGGTTCCGGTTGACTGCCAGATCCGTCGTCCATGTATCCTTGCGGATACTCTCCAAAATCTGCTCGTAAAATCTTCCCCAGTGGCACACAGTCGTCGCTATGCTGTTCAACGCCTCCCCCTCACGCTCATACAGCCCGAACCTGCGGCTCGGATGCTCCGGAACGATAAAATCCTTGTCAGAAACCAGATGGATATTCTCATCCAACTGCTGTTCCGGGTGCTTGACACCCTTCATTGATGACCAGACGAGCTGAATCCGCGCCCTCGGGTTCACCATCTTCGCGCCCAGCGCGAATGCATTGATATTGGAGATCGTGCTAAAGATCGGGTAATCAGCAATATAACCGATCCGGTCTGATCCGGCGAGTGAACCCGCGATCAGACCAAGCAAAAACTTCGGCTCATACATCCGGCAGTAATAGGTGCGGATGCTGCTGTAGGTCGAGTTCGTCGAACAATTTAAGATCTTGACCTCAGGATGTGCGATCGCCGCTTTGAGGCAGGCAGCACTCAGATACGGAATCGTCGTAAAAATAATCTCATTTCCGTCAGCAATCGCCTGTTCCAAAATATCTAACGGTGAAAACGTATAGTCCGCATGACAATAGGTCTTTGTCTCGATCTGATCCCCAAACACATTTTCCAGATACAGCCTGCCCAGCTCGTGTGCATACGTCCATGCAGAGGTCTGCGGTGTTTTGCCATAGATAAATCCTACCCGCAACATGCGGTTATTCGAGCTACCGAGAAATGGCAGCTTCTTTCTGATCCGCGCTGCCGTCTTTGGTGTCTCCGTCGGCTCTAAAAGCAGCTTCATTGACCGGTCCTGTGCCTGTGTCAGAAACTCCCTCCAGATACGGTCGATGTCATTTCTAAAGTCAGAATTAGACCGGTACGGCAGATCCTTTCTGCCATAGACACGCAGGTATACTAAAAAAGCATCCGCCGCCGTCACGCGCAGCCGCTCACCGCCCATGCGGAGGAAAATCTGTTCAAACCGCTGGAAATCGCTTCTTAGCTGTTGACGTTCATCCTCTGTCCACGGCTGTTTCCAGCCCTTATCGTAAAATTTGCACAGCTCCTCATAAGCGCCCAATGTCGAAAAATCAAGCAGACACAGCTTGGATGCCGTGTAAAAATCCACATATTCATAGTAGATCTGCACCTGCAGATCATCCGTTTTTTTCGGGAGCAGCCGGATCACATTCGCAGAAATGCTCGCCGCCTCCACAAATTTAAGCACGCTGACGCGCTTATTGCCCTCCTGCACATAGTAACGCATCATGTACTCGTATGCGAGGATCGGATCACGGATGCCCTCCGTCATCTGCGCATCGTAGAGATCGCTCCACTTGCGTGAAAACTCCGTCCCATCTTCGAGCAGCGGCATAAAATTGCCGGCAAACGAATTTTTCCGTCCGCTCGTGCGTGTACCTGCCACCTTGCTCAATGGTATATCAATGACTCCCAGCGGCTCCTCCCCACAGATCGCATCTCTGGGTACAAATTCATCGAGCGCCGGTAAATACGGATAGTTTCCCTTTGAGACTGCTATTCTGGCTGCCTTCTGCGCCAGCTTTCTCGCAGCCTGATAATTCTCAGACGCCATATGTTCTCCTCCCGGAAATCATGAGAAATAAACGAGTTCATCCTCCGGCTTTTCGGTGGGTACGACTTCTATCGCATGCAGCACGGGTCCCTTTCCCTTGTACTCCATCGCAAACTCATACGCAACCTCTGCCGTCACCCATACCCACGAACGGTGTTCAATCGTATTTGCCTTCTCGTATTTGCATTTCAGTCCGACAAACTGGATATCCTCTGCACAGCAGGTCATCGCAAAGCGTCCCGGCACAAACACATCGTTTTTGAGCTTGCCCTTCGGCTTATAAACGAGCGCCAGATACTTCACCTTTTTTCCGACATATTTTTTCGGATTGTCCATAATATCCAGATAGAAAATGCCATAGTCCGCATCTGAGATATCTAAGAAATCCGCATTGATATCGTAGGGCAGCTCGTCGTCGTAGCTCTCATCCAGCGAACCGTCCGCGCGCTCGTATACGATCTGCGCCTTGCGGTTTTTCGCCTTGACGCTGCGGCGGAAACGCGCCTTGGGTGTCCCGTCATCGCAGCGGTTAAAGATCACGACATCCGAGATAAAAAACTGCTCAAGCATCATCGTGCGCATATTGTTCAGATACATCT
>CAVHZH010000021.1:22449-24438 GCA_963640395.1 Oscillospiraceae bacterium | reverse complement strand
GATCCTGCCCGGAGGGCTTTTATTTCATAGGACGCAATTTCCTATGAAATAAAAGAGCCGCTCGCGACTCTTTTATTTCCCGGTTTTCATACTTCCTCCGCCCTGTTTGATTTAAGGTTCAACTGGGATCAGAAACTCCTTAATTTTCTGATAATCCTCAGGATTGAAACACACAATTTCATATGAATCAATTGCCGGATTACTGAAAATTTCGGTCAGTCCGACAAATCTCGTAAGCTTGGATGCCAGATTCAATACGTCCCGCTCGTCTGTAATCAGCTCTACACGTCCCTGACACTGATCCAATGCCCTGAAAAATCCGTCCACATTCTGAATGTTTTTTACTCTCATAGCGTTCCTTTCTTATTCAAATGCAATTGCTTCTCCGGTTTCAGAAGATTTCCGGCACGCTTCCATTACAGCCAATACTCTGCGAACGCTCGGAATCTTGACATACTGCTCTGCTTTTCCGTCGATCACGTCACTGAAGTTCCTATAGAAATCGAGCACATCTGTCTGAATCTCCGGCAGAGGCTCTTCCACAATGCCTCCAGGCGGTATCGGTGCAAACTGTCTAGTCGGTCCAGCCGCACTTTCTGCGATCTGAGGCGGTAACTTTTCAAGCAGCTGTCCGGTTCTATAAATCGCACCGTCCACACCGCCAAGGCTCTGGATCACCAGAGTTCCCTTATCTCCTGCTGCCAGCCATCTCGGCTGGTATTTCAAAATATAAGTAGACAATTCAATATGGGCAGTTATGCCGTTATCCATTTTCAGGATAATCTTAAAATAATCATCGACTTCTTCGTTCAGAACATTTTTCAGGTCTGCAAAAACTGTTTTCACCTTTGCATCCGGCATCATAAAGAGAATCTGGTCGATCAGATGAACGCCCCAGTCGTACATCATGCCGCCGCCGTATTTTTTATACAGATGCCATTCGTGCATATAACCGTTACCGGAATGGAGCTTTGATTCAATGGTGAATACCTTGCCCAGCATACCTGTTTCATAAGCCTTTTTTACGGTAAGCATATCGCGGTCCCAGCGTCTGTTCTGATGGGCTGTGAAGCATACGTCTGCTTCCTCACAGGCTTTGGTCATTTCATCCAGTTCTGCAACACTAAGCGCTGCCGGCTTCTCAGTAATGACATTCTTTCCGGCTTTAGCCGCTTTTATTGTCATCTCTTTATGGAGATGATTGGGCACCGTCAAAATAACTGTATTGATTTCCGGATCTGCAAGAAGCTCGTCTGCTGAATGATACCCTTTTATTCCTGCATCAATTGCTTCCTGCACGCGGTCTTCCCTGATATCCGCTGCGCCAACCACTGTGACACCAGCCTCCGGTGCCTTCTTTCCGTGAAATTTTCCCATACCGCCGAAACCGATAATACCTAATTTTATACCCATATAATTCCCCTCCTCTTTTTATTCTCATTTCATTTTCACGAAATCTTTTCACTTATATTATGGCATATTTTTGAAATATTTTCAATATTTTTTTATATTTTCTTTTGTGTTTTCATTTGGTCTTTCATTTTACCAATCGTTTGTTCATCCATGAACCGCTCAGGTATCTGCTTACGCCATAAACCATTCCCATTCCCCAACCAGCGGCGTCCTGAAAACAATCATTAGCTTTTATAAACCGCTGCGTGATCATATCTCCGACCGAGATTGTCGCTGTAACCAAAGCCGACGGCATGCCGATTCTTACCATATGTCTAGGACGTCCTCTGGAAGGAACGCCCATCAACCACCGAAGCAGCTGCCTGCTTTACATTCTTTTCTTCCCCATTTTTCTCCCTCTTGAAAACTTTTTGAAATCTTTCTATAAAATTTTCGTAACTGTTCATTATATTATTGCCATTTGGCGCTGTAATACGTTATAATAAGCTAAGGAAATGCTGATTTAATCAGCCTTTCCTTACTGCCTCCGGCGGATCGCACGGATTTGCATGGGAAATTGCTGCTTCGCAGCGCAAA
>CAVHZH010000021.1:7099-22439 GCA_963640395.1 Oscillospiraceae bacterium | reverse complement strand
CGCTTTACATTCTTTTCTTCCCCTTTTCCCGCTCCGTAATACTGTGACACAATAACACCCATACCGGTTGTCGCACCACCCATCAAAAGCAGGACAAACTGCGATACAGACGTCGTGCTTCCGACTGCCGCCAGCGCATGATCCCCGATAAAACGCCCTACTACGAGCGAATCCGCAACATTATACAGATTCTGTAAAATCATGGACGCCACAATCGGCAATCCAAACTGCAACAGCTGCAGCGTAATATTTCCCTGTGTGAGATCTGTTTTTTTCTTCCCCATTTTTCTCCCTCTTGAAAACTTTTTGAAATCTTTCCATAAAATTTTCATTATATTGTTGCCATTTAGCACTGTAATGCGTTATAATAAGCTAAGTTAAGCCTAACTCAAAATAAAAAAAGGAAAGCATCTTCAATAACATTTTCTGCTATTTTCGATGCCAAGTGAGATTCTATGAAAAAAAGTAAAACAACCATCCTTGAAATTGCTGATCAGGCCGGTGTTTCCCCCGCAACTGTTTCCCGGGTGCTCAACCACCGCTCCCTGGTAAAAGAAGAAACCATCAGTAAGGTAGAGGAAGCCATGCGCTCCCTCGGATATTCTTCCGGTTCCGGCAACAACGCCGGTCTCGATGACGTCCCGGTAATCATCCTCAATATCCCGGATACCAATACGATTTTCTATCATGAAATCATCCGTGGCGCCCAACAGGCAGCAAAAACACATAACTGTCACATTGTTATTAATGAAGTGGCTTTGATCTCAGACGATGCAGAGCCGCTCTGTAAGTTTGCAAAACGCATCCGGGCGTTCGGCGTTGTAATGGTCAATAGTGTTTCCGAATCCTTTTTATCCCACTTAAGCTCTGTCTGTCCGGTTGTTCAGTGCTGTGAGTATAATGACAACACCCATTTTTCCTATGTCAGCATCAATGACTACAACGCTATCATGCTCGCCACAGATCATCTGATTTCGTGCGGCTGTAAAAAAATCGCTTTTTTAAACGGTCCATCCTCTTATAAATATGCCAGAGAACGGTATCGCGGCTTTCTCGACTCCATGAACGCTGCCAAGCTTCCGGTTGTGGACCGCTGGATCTGCCCGGTTCCGGACGTCAGCTACGATCTTGCCCTCGCATCTGCACAGCGCCTGCTTGACGATCAGAACCGTCCTGACGCTTTTGTGACTGTCAGCGATATTCTCGCCATGGCAGTGATCAACGCCGCCGATCATTATCATCTGAACGTTCCGAACGATATTATGGTAACAGGCTTTGATAACATTGCGATCTCCAAGATGATGAATCCTACGATTACAACGGTAAGTCAGCCAAGATATCAGATGGGCTATACCGCTGTGGAGCTGCTCTGTGATACGGTCGCACATCCCAGCTCCACGCCAAGATGTATTACCATGAACACCGAACTGATTGTCCGCGCTTCCACTTCCAAAAACTGATCATAGCATCAGCCTGCTCAGTACATAATACAAACCAGCCGCTGCCCCAAATATTGCCGTCCGTACCAGCATATTTCGGTAGCGGCTTTTGGGTGGCAGCTCAGGCTCTCTTGCATAAAGTGCCAGATCGTCATCCTCTTCTCCCTCCGGGTTATTCGCTTTCTGATACAGCTCCACTTCTGCATATGGTATCTCGTCTGCGAACCGGTAAATTTTTTCACAGTAGCCAAGCTTTTCAATTCTCACAATCTGCAGCAGGCACAGGGCTGCTGTCACAGCTCCCAGAATCAGCCAGCAGAAAAAGAAGGAATATCCGCTATTTTCCCAGAAAATCGCCCATGTGCCGTCGTTTTTACGCTCCAGACATGTGATCAGCTCTACTGCTATGGTGCAAAAAGGCAGAAGCATCATCCCCCAGTAAACCGTGCGAATCAGACCCGGAAGAAGCGGCTCAAAGCTTGCGCGGATGATTGCTCTGCGCTTTCTTTGATTTTTCTCCTGTAATTTCTCTTTTTTTCGAATCTCGCTCTCACGACTAAATGGTTTCAACATGTTTCTGCCTCTCTTTTCCGACCGCTTTAAAAACCAGCATTTTTTCTTTTTTCAGTATACGTTTTTTATTCTGTTACCGCAACCTTACACTGTTTGATCAGGCATTTTTCTTTCCATTTCCCACTCTTATAACAGATCATTCCAAATATCGAATTCAGCACCCAGCTTGCCGGTGTTCCGATAAAGATGCCGATGTATCCGAGCGGTGTAAAATATGCCAGCACGTAGGAAATTCCGACACGCATGATCAGACCGATCACGCTCAATACTGTTGACGTTATCGCATCTCCGACACCGGTAAGTGTAAACCGGAAGGTATAATCAACTCCATTAAAGAATATGCCGATTGCAGTAGCAATCAGATAATACGAACCAATCGTAATTGTAGCTTCTGTCGATGTAAACAGTCCCATCAGAAAACGTCCGCCAAATCCAAGTACACAGGCAGAAAAAACAGAATAAACCGCTATGATTTTAAAGCAGGCTGCCAGTCCTTTTCCTACTCTGTCGAATTTACCTGCGCCGACATTCTGTCCTGCAAAGGTCTGCATACCGTCAGATACGCCTCCGGGCGGATACGCAATCAGCTGTTCCACCTTTGTCGCCGCTGCGAAAGCCGCCATAATCGGCAGCGTCGGCGTTGTAAAATCGTTGATCATTGTCTGAATCAGCAATACACCGATCGTCATGGTAGAGGACTGCAGCGTTGCCGGAATGCCGATCTTTAATACCAGACCTGCCGCCTCTTTATCCGGCTTTAACGCTTCCGCATCCGGATGGATTGCTTCTGTTTTTCTCCACAGAATCGTCCAGCAGGAAATTGCCGAAATAATATTTGCCAGAACTGTTGCATATGCAACACCATCTGTTTTCATGTGAAATACGGCTACAAATAAAATATTTAAAACGACATTCACGACTGCCGTGATGATCAGTACGATCATGGGCGTCACCGAATCGCCCAGAGAACGGGAAAGCACATTTCCCATATTATAAAATGCAACCGCGATCGTTCCAGCAAAGATAATCCGAAGATATACAACCGCCATTTCCAGCGTTTCGCCTTCTACATGCATCATGCGAAGGATAGCCGGGCTTAAGCTGATTCCGATCACCGTCAGCAAAAGCGATACAGCAACAACAATATACATCGCCGTCATCATGCTTTTTTTTACATTTTTGTAATCCTTTGCCCCAATAAACTGGGAAACAACGACACCCATTCCGGTCGACAGACCGTATACCAGCATCAGCAGCACGTTCGAAACCGTACCTGCCGTACCAACCGCGCCCATTGCCGTATCCCCGACAAAGTTACCGATAACCAGCGTATCCGCCATGTTATAAAAGCTCTGTAAAACCAGCGTACATGCGATGGGCAGAGAAAACATCAACAACTCCTTGGTCGGATTTCCCTGTGTAAAATCCCTGAAGGCTTTTTTCTTTCCAGCCGCCATTTTACCTTCCTCCTTATTCTCACAAACTTCTTCCCAGATACCAATTTTTTGTAACTGTTCAGAGCCCATTCGCAAAATCGCTGCTTTGCAGCTTTTCTTTTGCTCATGTGGCGTTCTCGCCAAATAAATTTGCAAAAATGAGCTCGTTAATGCAAGCATTACTCGCGCATTTTATGCAAATTTGCTTGGCTCTGAACAGTTACAATTTTTTATAAAAAGGACGGCTTCACCTAGGTAAGACCGCCCTCCTTCATTTTTATGACACCAGAATGCTCACAGAATATGTATTCTGGTATTTTTTACAGCTCTGCTTCAATGCATCTCTTGAGCATTTCATGATTCTTGCGAACCTGATCCACTTCATCGATCCACTGATCTCTCGTGCAGTCCTGCCAAGCTCTCTGTCCTTCAAATTCTGTACAGATATAACCATCCCAGTTATTCTGCTTTAACAGACTGATGACGTCCTCAAATCTTTCTGCAGGCTCTGTATAATGACCGGGCTGTCCGGGGATTTCAATCATATCATGGCATTTTCCATGGAAGCTGAATACATAAGGCAGAATCGGAATCAGGTCAGAAGGATCTGCACACTTGTTCCACTTGAACGCTCTTTCCTGTTCAGGAGTCAGCCTGCCCTTGAAATTCTTTTCGATTTCATCGCCCAACTTGTTTAAATTCATCGGATACAGGCTTTCATATACAACACGGATCTCCTTTGCGAGATCCTGATCCATATGACGCAGCTCTCTTTCGATACCGTCGATGTAAGGTCCTCTGTTGAAAATACCCATATCCGGAACAAAACCAACTTTCTTGGTTCCTGTCTTTTTAATAAATTCAACGGTTTCCTCCACTGCAGTACCGGGTCTTTCACAAAACAGCCCTTTGATCGTAGGGTCGGGTCTGATCGGGATCGGAAGATGGATTTCCCATGCAATACCGACATCCAGCTTTTCAGCTGTATCCAGTGCGCCCTCGATAACATCTGTAGGCAGACCGGTCATGGTTCGGATATGTTTAAATCCCATATCATGTGCAAGCTGCAGATCCAGCTTCAGCAGTTCGGAAGCTTCCCGGTGATTCAGGACATGATCCCTGAAACGCATGGTATCTAAGAATCCGTCAAATGCAACCGGCTGCAGATTATATCTTGCCATTGTATTGTTCCAGTCGCCGATAAATTCCCTTGAGGGAAACGGATAGCCCGGAACGGTAGCTTCATTGATAATTTCCACACCATCGCAATGCAGATTGTCATGAAGCTCCTTACACATATCCTTCCAGTCCATTTCTCCGAAAAACTGTGCCTGCTGATAACTATAAAAAGATACGCCTCGTTTGATTGCCATCTTATTTGTCCCCCTCTCAAATTTCTACATCGAAATAGTAAACTTCCAGCTGCTTGCCAGCCATTTCCCTCGGCAGCGGAGTATTGTCAATCCATTCCTGATCATGCGCCTGCCAGCCGTACTGTGTCATCAGACCCTGCATCAAGCCGAGACGATGTCTGCCCTTTGCCAGACCACCCGGACATGCAACATACAGTGTTGCATAATCGTCGTAATCCCAGTGCTCCCACGCTGCTTTTGCTATTTCATCAAAGGTTCTGGGCGCTTTGTTGTTGATCTCGAATTTCTGTGTCTCCAGTGGATATTCCACACCGTCAACCTCTACATAATAACCGCGTACCAGACTCAGGAAACACCCTCTGTATTCTCCGATATGTACGTCAACCTTAAATCCTGCTACCTCGCCGTTTTCCTCGTAATTCTGAAAACTGCCGTCCTTAATCAGATAAGCATCAAACATTTGTATATCCCTTCCTTTCTTTTTTGCTTAAAGAATATCTTCCTGTGCCTTGAAGCGCTCCAGATATTCCTCAAATTTGTCTCCATATCTCGGCTTTCTGCCAAGCTCTACCTGATGCTCCAGAACGCCTGCCAGACGGAGTCTGGAACGGTTCTGTTCTTCCTCGGTAAATGTCACCTTAACCTTATGATCATCCATTTCCAGCGTCCCGTAAATACCACATACCGGACAGCATACCGTATCTGTTCCGTTTAATGTCATTTCATTGCAGTGACATACAGGGCATACGCCCGGATCGGATTCCCATGTGATTTCGCTGTTTTTCTTGGAATATGCCTCTACGATCCTGCGTCCCATATGCTTTGCATCCGCAACCGTCTGATCCGCCAGCTCTTTGGATCTCCACATCCCGTGTGCATTCATCTGGTCAACAACCTTCATATTGATACTCATTCCAAACAGATTTAACTGATTGAGTCCGAACGAAACCCAATGATCTGTTGCAGCGCCGCCGATCGAAATGTAAGATACCAGATGCCTCTTTAAACATCTCTTTTCCAGTGGAACATCCCCTTCGGTATCTTCCCGTTTCGCATTTTCGAACAGCATATACGCTTTGTCATGCGCCGGTCCGAAACGGTCTACGAAATCCTTTAATTGTCCAACAGGTCCCAGTACATAAACCGGAGCTGCTACGATAATACAATCCGCATCCAGCACTGCGTCGGAAATCGCTTCGTAGTCGTCTTTCTGAATACATCGAATCTGCTCTTTTCCACTTTCCAGCATTCTGGAACAGGCTCCACAACCGATACAGCGATTGATTTTTTTCGTGACCGTATCGATCATCTCTGTCTTGGCGCCGGCTGCCTTTGCCTCTTCCAGTGCAATATTTAAATACTTTTTACATTCCCCGTTGACACGTCCGAAGTTTAACCCTAAAACCTTGATTTTTTCTGCCATTTGAATTCCTCCTGTGTGAATTTTTGACTTCGCTTAACTGATGGCCTTTTTTGATCACCAGCCAAGAATCTGCAGATAAGCGCGGCTTCTGCGGGCAGCCTCCATCGGATCCAGCTCATAATGCTCATCCTGCTCCACAATGACCCATTTAGAGCCAACCTCCACGCAGGTCTTTAAGATAGGCTCCCATACCTGCAGGCCGAAGCCTACCGGGCGGAATTCGAAGATACCGGTATCTCCTTCTTCCTCTTCTGTCTCGATTCCGATCAGCTTGTACATGTTCTTCGGATTACCTTCTTTATAAAAATCCTTCAGATGAACCACTTCGCATCTTTCGCCATACTTTTTCAGATATTCCACGGGACTCTGTCCGGCAACCTTAATCCAGCACAGATCCGGCTCTACCTTCAGCAGATCCTCCGGAATCTGAGTATAGATATCATCAAATCCAAATGTTCCGTCAGGCAGTGTTACGAATTCAAAATCGTGATTGTGATATTCCAGCTTGATGCCGTTGTCTTTCATCACCTGTCCGATTCTTGCAAACTCCTTCAGTGCACCTGCATATCCCGGCGTATTGGGTCTGTATTCCTCTGGAAGATACGGAATCGCAATATATTCCACCCCGATTTTTTTGTAGGTATCCGCAACCTTCTGCGGATCCTCCATCATCTCAACAAGCGGAACATGCGCGGAGATCGGAATCAGACCTACCTCCTCCAGTATCTGCTTGATAGATTCCGGTTCCAGACCATATAAGCCCGCCAGCTCTACGCCGTCATAACCGAGGTCTTTTACCTGCTGCATCACATTTTTGAAATTTTCCGGAGTGTTCTCCAGAAGATCTCTTAAACCATATACCTGAATTCCTACAGGAAGTGTTTTGCTCATTTTGATTTTCCTTTCTTTTAAATGAGGGAACTTTATATAATTTCCTATGAAATAAAAAATCCCGGATTTTAGAACTCTGTATCAAACTTATATAATTTACCGTTAATCATCTGCTCCCTGATATAAGTTGAAGGAGAGTTTTCAATGATTTCATCATAAGTCACGCTGCGTCCCAGCTTCTGGGAAAGGAAGAAGCCATCGGTTACTATCAACTGATTCAGTGCGATTTCAGGTGTATTGTAACGGGTTTCATCATTCAGAATTCCCAGCTTATAAGCCAACCACATACACTGGTTGTCATTGTAATACCACATCTTGGGATTCTTTCGTACTTCCATCGTGCCGTTCTTATCGCATTCCAGATTGACTTCCACATCTCTGCCGTCTACGCTGCCGCGGAAGATCAAATCTGCTTCGCCGCCAAAGTTCGGTCCCATATTGGGGTTCTTGCGGGCAAGCTTACCGCCTACGGTATCGGTATATCTTACTTCCAGACCGCCGGAGGAGCCGAGGATATAAGTCATATCATAATCCTTGTAATTGTTTGCGGAGGTGCTCAGGAAATGGAAACCTACGCCATTCTCAAATTTTACAAAACCGTCAATGGTATCTTCTACGCCATAGCCATCCTCTACCTGAACCAATGAAGAATCAAAGTCTACGAAATGACCGGTAAACGCATTGACCGACTGTACCTTCGGGCAGTCAAACAGATATAAGATCTGTCCGATCACGTAAATGCCAAGGTCGATAGAAGGACCATGTCCGGCATATTTTTCAGACAGGAAATCCTGTGTAAATTCCGGCAGATCGTATCCGGGACGTCTTCTGGAAGTACACTGTTCCAGATTTACATAATAAGGAGTCCCAAGCTTGCCGCTTTGAATATAATCCTTGGCAACCCTTGTCTGGGGAGTCATCAGCGCGCTGATCTGAACATGGAATTTTCTGCCCAGCTTCTTCGCACAGTCAAGCATCAGCTTTCCATCTGCGTATGTGACTGCCGCAGGCTTTTCGCAATAGCAATCAAAGCCTGCTTTCATAACTTCAATCGCAACCGGAACATGCAGATTATTATGTACGCATACATCGATGGTATCGATATCGTCGCGCTTTAACATATCATGATAATCTACATACAGATCTTTTTCTTCAAGACCGTATTTTTTGCCCCACTTGGCCAGTCTTTCCGGAATAATCTCTGCAACGGCAACGATTTTTGCACGGAAGCCTAACTCCTCTGAGCGCTCGTTGATGTTTTTATAAATCTGCATATGACGATGAGAAATCATACCTCCGCCGATAATGCCTACACGAACTGTTTTTACCATAATAATACCCTCTCTTTTCTTTTTTTGTTCAGGAAGTATGTGAAGAATCTTTCCTGTAGTTCCTGTGCAGAAAATGACTTCTGCACAGGATATTCTATTTACTCATTTGTTGTAACTGTTTATGTTTACTCAATTACCTGTACTGTACAGATTGCTGATATCCTGCACACCTACGCCGTACAATGCGAAGCCCTGCAGATCAGGTCTTGCTACAGTCAGACCAACGTTTGTATAAGTAGCGATCGATACATAATGCTCTCTGAAATATTTTTGAACCTCTGCATAAGCAGCCTTTCGTTCTGTTTCATCATAGGTGGTCAGTGCTTTCTGGCAAAGCTTGGAATATTCCTCATCCTTGTAGCCGCAGCCTCCCAAAACATCCGAGAAGCTGTAATCTAATCCATCTGTTGTGCGGACTGCCTCAGAGTAGTATGCACACTGCTGGGAAGAAAGGTACATATCATAGTCACCTGAGCCTAGTGCCTGGAAATGCACCGGCATCTCAGCCACCTCGATGTTCATCTCTATGCCGCCTGCACGAAGCTGCTCCTGAATCATGGATAACTGAGCAGTTGTAGCGGATGTACGGCAGGTAACAGTCAGACCGTTTGCATAGCCTGCCTCTGCAAGCAGCTTCTTTGCTTTCTCTACGTCAACTGTCTTTGTCGCATTTTCAGAAACGCCATCCCACATCGGGCAATTCGGAGAAATTGTTGTGTCTGCAACCTGACCCAGACCGGAGTTTGCAACCTGCAGCAGTGCATTCGCATCGATCAACCAGTATGCCGCCTCTCTTACCTTTTCATCCTGAAAAGGTCTTCCATCGGCACTGTTCAAGAAGATGGTACTCACCATACCATTATCATTCAAAACAGCCTGCACGCCCGGATCCGCATCATATACAGAATAATCGGAGATTGCACAGTCTAATGCTATATCCGCATCGCCGGACTGAACAGCCATTGCACGGGCAGACGTATCGTTGATAAATACGAATTTATATCCTGCAAAATATCCCTTGTTTTCCTGATCCCAATAATCTTCATTCCGTTCCAGTTCAATGTACTGACCGGGAACCCATTCCTTTAATTTGTACTTTCCGGTACCTGCATTTTCCAGATATTGTGCCGTCACATCTGCACCACCTGCTGCTTCGAAGATATCCTTATCCACTGCAAGGCAGGTGTTAAAGCCAAGTATGTTTTGAGCCTGTGCCCACGGTGTTTTTAATGCCAGCGTAATGTGATAATCATCTACAACCTCTGTGTTGTCTACATCCCATACAGAATAGTAATCGCCTGCATGTGCGCCGCGAACTCCCTGCTGGAACTGATACAGCACATCGTCTGCTGTAAATTCTTTTCCACTCTGAAATTTAACTCCTTCCCGCAGTGTCAGTGAAATATGAGTATCATCCACAAGATCAACTGCAGTTACCAGACCGGTATCGGAAAATGTCATTGTTTCGTAATCCTGAATGATAAGTGGCTCGTACATCAGTCTTACAACCGTTGAAATGTAGTTACCAAGAAATACAACGTCCGGTACCAGACTGTTCGGCTCTGCCTGCAGCGCTACTGTGATCACTTCATCGCTCAGACCCTCCGGCTTCTGTGCGGTTGTGTCACCGGAAAGCTCCGCTTCAGCAGCTGCACTCTCATCCACGGTTTCTTCAGAAGCTCCCGGTGCCTCTGTATCACCAGTGCCTGTGCTTCCACATCCTGTAACCATTGTTACTGCCATTGCAGCGGTCAGTAAAGCCGCCAACATTTTGTTACATCCCTTCATTCCGTAACCTCCCTTTTTTTGTCGTACACTCCCTTGTGCCGACATATTTTATTTATTTAGTTCTTCCACTCTGTGACATTTTACAAAGTGGTTGTTCCCCATATCACGAAGCTTTGGTTCCTTCTCCCTGCATAGATCTGTTGCATAAGGACAGCGGGCTGCAAATCTGCAGCAGGGCTTCGGGTTGACCGGGCTGGTAATTTCGCCTTTCAGTACGATTCGTTTCTGCCTGTTATGGATCGAAGGAACCGGTATTGCTGAAAACAGTGCCTGAGAATACGGGTGTAACGGTCTTGCAAACAGTTCCTGATATTCCGCTTTTTCGACAACCTGTCCCAGATACATAACTGCGATATCATCTGAAATATGCTTTACAACTGACATATCATGCGTAATGAACATGTAAGTCAGATTCTTTTCTTCCTGCAGATCCATCAACAGATTCAGTATCTGTGCCTGAATCGAAACATCCAGTGCAGATACCGGCTCGTCGCAGACGATAAATTCCGGATTCAGGGACAGTGCTCGCGCAATTCCGATTCTCTGGCGTCTTCCGCCATCCAGCTCATGCGGATAGGAATTGGCTAGACGTTTTGCAAGTCCAACCTCCTCCATCAACTGAAAGACCATTTCATCCTGTTCTTTTTTATTTTTAGCCAGATGATAAGTCCGGATCGGCTCTGCAATCAGCTGGGAAACGCTCATTCTGGGATCCAAGGAAGCATAGGGATCCTGGAAAATCATCTGCATCCGCATCCGCATGTTTTTGAATTCATGCTGAGACATATGCGTAACTTCTTTTCCATCGAAATAAACCTCTCCGTCTGTCGCATCCTCCATGCGGATCAGCGTTTTGCCCAGGGTGGATTTTCCACAGCCGGATTCCCCTACGATTCCGATCGTTTTGCCCTTCTCAATATCCATCGTGACATCATCGATTGCATGCAGCAGTCCGCGGGGCGTACTATAATATTTCTTCAGATGTTTAATTTCAACTAAAGCCATGTTATTTTGCCTCCTTCTGTGCCTGTGCAATTCTGGAACATGCCACTGTATGTCCCGGTGTTACTTCGATCAGCTTCGGATTGCTGTTTTTGCAGGTTTCACATTTTACCGAACATCTGTCATAAAAGCTGCAATAAGATGGCAGCTCCATCGGATTGGACATCAGACCGGGAATCGGTTTCAATCTCGGCGAATCGTCCTGAAGGTTCGGCAGTGAATCGAACAGCCCCTTTGTATACGGGTGCTCCCGATGATCGAAAATATCTTCCAGAGAACCTTCTTCAATCTTTTCCCCTGCATATACAACCATACATCTGTCACATATCTCCGCTACAACGCCGAAGTCGTGTGTAATCAGCATGATAGCTGTTCCGAACTTTCTTTGCAGCTCTTTCATCATTTCCAAAATCTGCGCCTGAATCGTAACGTCCAATGCAGTTGTCGGTTCGTCTGCGATAATCAGATCCGGCCGGCATGCCAGCGCAATCGCGATGACGACTCTCTGTTTCATACCACCTGAAAACTGATGCGGATATTCTTTATAACGGTCTCTCGGAATACCAACCAGCTCCAGCATCTCCCCGGCACGTTTTTCCGCTTCCGCTTCGGAAATCTTTTCATGAATCCGGATGACCTCTGCGATCTGATCGCCGACGTATAATACCGGGTTCAGCGCCGTCATAGGATCCTGGAACATCATGGAAACCTTTTTGCCACGAATTGTTCTATATATGCTTTCGAGACGTTTTTCGTCCCGTTTTCTCGCCTTTTTACGGGCAAAATCGAAAAATCCTTTCGCTTCCGGTTTATCGGAAAGCATTTCTTTATCTTCTATTTTAATACTGCCAGAAATCACATGAGCCGGAGGCTTGGGAAGCAGTCCCATGATACTGAGTGCAATCGTTGTTTTGCCTGCACCCGTTTCTCCAACTACTCCGAGAATCTCTCCCGGATGAATATCAAAGGAAATATCGTTTACTGCTTCGCAGATGCCTTCATCTGTCTCATAATGAACGGTCAAATTCCTGACTTCCAAAAGATTTTTGGTTTTATCCATCCTGATCTCCCTTCCGGATATCTTATTTTAATCTGGGATCCAGCGCGTCTCTCAGACCGTTACCAAACAAGTTAAATGCTACAACTGTAATTGCAATCATCAAGCCTGGGAAATATACCATATGCGGTGCTACCGCCATGTATTGCTTTCCTTCGGAAAGGATTGCGCCCCACTCCGGTGTCGGAGGTATCAGACCTACGCCCAGATAGCTCAGTGAAGAAATTGTCAAAATACTGCCTGATACAACACCGATCGCATTGATAACAATCATACCGACGGCATTCGGGATCAGATGCTTTAACATGATATGTAAATCCGATACGCCAATCGATTTGGACGAATTTACATATTCGTTATTTCTTACCATAAAAACTGCTGCTCTTACGTTTTTTGTCATACCCTGAATCGTGCCTGCCGTAATCGCTACAACCAGCTGCCACATTCCGTTTCCAAGTATCGCAACCAGTGCGATACATAGCAGGATACTTGGAATTGCCTGTATGATATCGATGAAACGCATGATAATATTATCCGTACGTCCACCGAAATATGCTGCAACCAGTCCAAGTCCGCCGCCGATCAAAAGACCGAGCAGGGTACAGACAATACCGATCGGGAGGGAATATCTCGCGCCATATACACAACGGCTGAACAAGTCTCTTCCCAGATGATCTGTTCCGAACAGGTGGTTTAGCGAGGCTCCCTGCCGAACTGCTGCATAATCCTGTTCCTGATATCCATACGGTGCAATGACAGGTGCCAGAATCGCTACAACAAACATGAGCAGAATAATAATCAGTCCCGCCATAGCAGTTTTATTTTTACGAAGTCGCTTAATCGCTTCCCGTCCCGGGGTATTGCTAGTAACTTTGGCATTTTTCTTTACCTTTTTGTCCAGCTTTTCCATCGCAGGTGTTCTGATTTTGGACATTTACATTACCCCCTTTGCTGCTTTTACTTTCTTGCCTGAAGGTTTCATTAGTGTTGTCTTTAGTCTCGGGTCAGCTATCGTATAGCCAACATCCACGATAATGTTGATAATACAGCAGATCAGTGCAATGACTATGATGCCACCCTGCAGGGAAGGAAAGTTTCTGGCAGATACCGCATCTGCAATATATTTACCAACACCAGGTATCGCAAATACCTGCTCCGTCACAACCGCACCGCCCATCATACTAGCCAGACCGCCTCCGATACCGGCGATAACCGGAATCAATGTATTGCGGAATGCATGATTCCAGATTACGACAACTTCCTTTTGTCCTTTTGCTCTGGCAGTTTTGATATAATCCTGACGGACAACCTCCAGCATGTTCGTTCTGACGCCTCTGGCCGTTGCGGCAACCGACCCGAATGTAATCGATACAATCGGTAAAATCCAGCTTTTTAGGCTGCCGTCATACATTGACGGTACCCAGTGCAGATCAATGGCGAACCACTGAATCAGCATCAGCGCCAGCCAGAAGCCCGGAACAGAAGCACCGATCATGGTAAAGACAACTATGATACTATCTGTGATCGAATTTTGTTTTACCGCTGCCAGGATGCCTAGCGGCGTTGCAATGATCTGTGCGATAAACATTGCCCACAGTGCAATCGTAATGGTGTTCGGCAAACGCTGTGCAATTTCCTGTGCTACCGGCTGTCTTGTCTTATAAGATGTACCCAGATCTCCCTGTACTACCCCCACTACATAAGAACCAAACTGTTTTAAAACCGGATCGTTTAACCCGAGCTGTTCCCGGAGATTGTCTTTCATCTCCTCCGTTGCAGTTCCCGGAAGAAGTGATGCCACCGGATCACCCGGCGTAACTGTCTTCATAATAAATACAAGAACAATAACGCCAAACATAACAGGAATGATGTACAGGATTCGTTTTAAGATGTACTTCAGCATGTTATTCCTTTTACCTCCTTTTTCATTAAAATACCTTCCCCTTTCATTGATGTTTCATGAAATATTTTCATTTTCATGAAATGTTTTATCTGATGCCATTATCATCCAATTAGGAATTTTTGTCAATATCTATCACATTTTTATTTGTTTTTTGGCGTATTGCACATTTTTGTGATTCTATTTTTGTATATTTTTCATTTTCATGAAATATTTTTCATTTTCTTCTTGTTTTCTTTTCGTTTCATATGTATAATCATTTCATAAGATAAATCATCACAGAAACGAGGTAAACGCTATGAAGCGTAACAAGCCAACAATTGCGGAAATTGCCAGACAGTCCGGTCTTTCTCCTGCAACTGTCTCCAGAACACTAAACCATCCGGAGCTTGTCAGCCCTAACACCAGCGCACTGATTCATTCCACAATCGATCTTCTGAGTGCAAAGGCAGAGCGATCAATGCCCGACAGCTCCAAGGTTTCCCAGATTCTGGTAAATATCCCGGATCCCGGAAACCTGTTTTACAGCGAGCTGCTCAACGGAATCCTGAAATCTGCAGATTTCAGAGGCTACCGCGTTCTGATTACACGCGACCTGCTCAATTCTCCGGATTCCATTGATTCCATCATCCGCCAGATTTATCAGTGCAATATTCAGGGAATGATCCTCTGTACTTCCCTTGCTGAGGCAGGATATAAGAAGATCGCGGCGCATGTGCCAATCGTACAGTGCACAGAATCCGGTTCCAGCGATTATCCCTTCGTTGGAATCGACAATTACAAAGCTGCTTTTTCTGTCATGGAACATATTTACTCTACCGGGCACCATAAAATTGCCCTGTTAAACGGTTCGCTTTCTTTTACCTATGCCCGGCAAAGACAAAAGGCCTACTGTGATTTTATGAGGCAGAACGAGCTTGCAATTTCCGACGGATATATCCTGAATTTTTCCGGCATTATATATGAAGCCGCTTATGCCAGCGTTTTCCAGCTGCTCGCATCTTCCAACCGTCCGGACGCTATTTTTGCCGCATCCGATGTTTTTGCCGTTGCCGCTGCCAAAGCTGCCGCTGCACATGGTTTGAAAATTCCTGATGATCTCATCATTGTCGGATTTGATAACATTC
>CAVHZH010000021.1:0-7089 GCA_963640395.1 Oscillospiraceae bacterium | reverse complement strand
GCTTTCTGCGGTCAGTACGCCGCCGATTTCGTCCGTTCAGCAGCCGCGTTTTCAAATGGGATACACCGCAAATGAAATCCTTTATGACTGCATTACCGCCGGAGCTTCGCCATCTCCGCAACGCATTATTTTGCCCACGGAACTAATTATCCGCTTTTCTTCATTACTGAAATAAATTTTCACATTTTAAAGGAGGTTACTTATGACTAACACAGAAGTTGTACGAGCAATGTACGAAGAATTTTTTAATGGGCACGACGTCAACGCCGCATTAAAATATGTAAAAGAGGATTATATCCAGCATAATCCCGGTCCCGGACAGGGGCGCGCCAATCTGATGAGTGCTTTTGGCGAAAAGTTCCGAGTTAATCCGGATTTTCATTTAAACATCCAGTTTACAATCGCAGAGGGAGATAAGGTCGCCGTCTACCTCAAAGCAGTCGATCCCGAGGGCAATACCACCTGCCGCGTTGTCGATCTGTACCGTCTGGAGGGCGGAAAGCTGGCAGAGCACTGGGATGTTTTACAAGGAGTTTGAAATAAAATAAAAAAGAATCCTGCTTTGCAGGATTCTCCGCCTGCGGCGGGTCGCTTTTGCGACATACTTCTTATCCGCCGCAGTGCGATTCTGCACTTCGTTTCGGTCGGCGCTAAGCCATCGTCCCCCGGACGATGAGCGCCCTGCCCGGAGGGCTTTTATTTCATAGGACGCAATTTCCTATGAATTAAAAATGCCGCCCGGTATCAAAACCGGACGGCTGAAAATCTCATTCCCCGATCAATCGTTTTAACATGACATGATGTCTTTTCAGCTGCTCGATTGGATCAGGTGCCTTTGGACCTCCCATTTCAAAATAATGTCTCTGTCCTTCATATTCAGAGGAAATGTATCCATCCCATCCTTTTTCCTTCAGATAGGCAATTGGTCCGGCATAGTCAATCGAAGGTTCATCACAGTCTTCTGTCATTTCATAGAATTTTCCATGGCAGTGTTTTGTATAATCCAGAATTTCCCCAATCCATTCCGGATCGTCATAGATCTGACCGCGCATCTGTTCTGCGGCTGCAATTTCAGGCTTGCCACCGCCCAGCTTCTCCACGTCGGAATTTGTCAGGCAGCAGCCTGCACGATAGGCTTTATCAATCTCATCTAAGATGGATTCCCTCGCTCCCGCACGCAGGAATGCCTTTTTATCCGCCAACGGCATTCCCTTTGTAAAGACTGCAAAATCGAGCAGGAATCCGGCATTCTTTGTATTTTTCCGTTTTACTTCTTCCAGAAAATCCTGCGTCCACCAGGTATGGATTCCTCTCGGCGTATGAACCTCCGTCGCAATAAAAATGCCGAGCTGTTCTGCAAATTCAAAGCATTCCGAAAGAATCCGGATGTCCTCTTTTCTCATTATACCGGTACGATATACCGGAAATCCCATTTTTGCACAGTTTACCATATCCTTCTTCGTCCAGTAAATGGTTTCCCGATTCGACATGTTCCGCTTTGCATACCATGTCGTAAAAAACGTCGTGTCATATGCAGTCGGAATCGTCTGATATTTCTGCATCAGATCCTTAAACTTTGCAATGTCGTCATCGCTCATGGTGCGGTCTTCCGAGCGCAGGCTCGGATAAGGCATCTGATCTACCAGCACTTCAATTCCATCCGCACCAACCTGGTTTTTAACCGCAGCCACGCACGCTTCCAAATCCATTTTTCCAAGATAATACGGTTCCTGTAAGCTATATAAAGATACACTTCTTCCAATACTCATCTTCCTATCCTCCCTAAACTTCAAAGAATGACCAGCTCTTTGTACCAAACCCTTTCCGGGCATAGATTACGCTGATTCCGATTTCAACGTCCAACCGATGGCTTCCTTTTGCAAGTCCACCCTTCATAACACGCATTCTCAACCCTTCTCCATACTCCCAGAAAAAATTCAGGGCAGTTGTAGCCTCTTCCAGTGTAAAAACTTCATCTGTTTTTGCGACGAGACGGATATCCCCCGCATTCACCGGCTGGTTATCAAGCGCAATTTTAATAAATGCAATCTGGCTCAGCGGAACCCCCTCATAATATGGAATCCGCGCCCGGAATTCAAAACACTGCACCCCGTTGTCCAGCATTACATTTTTTTCGCTCCCCTCTACGATAATATAACGTTCATTCATTGTCCTTCCCCTTTCATTTTTATTTTATGAAATATTTTCATGTTTTTGATTGTATTTTCATTTTATCAAATTTCATGTTTTTTGTAAATGCTCTTGCCCTATTTCTCAAAAATTATGCAATTTTCCCCTTCTTTTTTTCTTTTTGGAGCTTATTCTTGTAGAACTTATGAATTGTCATTTTTTCATTTTTTGTTATAATCGTCTTGTAGAAATGAAAATCAGCATTCTTTAAAGGAGTAAAATTATTATGAAAGTACGCGCAATCCAAGATGTAAATGGCTTTTTCAATGCCCTCGATGAATGTGAGGGAAGAGTGGAATTGATCACTGAAGATCACGATGTTTTAAATCTGGCCTCCAAGCTGACACAGTTTATCGGTCTGACAAGAGTATTCAGTAACCCGGACTATACCTTTTACGAAATCGTCTGCTATCATGCCGAAGATTATGAGAAGCTGAAAAAATATCTGGTTCCTGCTGAGGTAAAATAAACTCTGCAATCATTTTATTGTCACGAAAGAGGTCACTCCATGCAACAGGAAGCATCCAACTCAGCTTTTTATAAGGCATTCTTTTCCATGTATCCTCTGCTGGTCCTGCAGAATGTCATAACGCTGTCCGTCAATCTCGCCGACAACATGATGCTCGGCGCTTATAGTGAATCCGCCCTGTCCGGTGCGGCTGCCGTCAATCAGATCCAGTTCGTCTATCAATGTCTGCTCATCGCGCTCGGCGACGGGCTTGTCATGTTCGGCAGTCAGTATTGGGGCAAAAAGCAGCTTTCTCCGCTGCGCAAAATTGCTGTCTCCGCCATGCACTTCGGGCTTTTGCTCTCCGCAGTTTTATTCCTGCTCGTCAGCTTTTTCCCGGTTCAGGCGCTCCATATTTTCACAACCGATGCCGCAACCGTAAAACAAGGCGCTCAGTACCTTGACATCATCCGTTTTACTTATCTGTTCTTTGCAATCACACAGATTCTGCTTGCGACGCTCCGAAGCGTGGAAATCGTCGGAATTGCGTTCCGGTTGTCCTGCATAACGCTCGTTGTCAACTGTTCGATTAACTATATATTGATTTTCGGTCACTTTGGTTTTCCTCAGCTAGGCATCCGCGGTGCGGCGATCGGTACGCTGACCGCACGCATTTTAGAGGTCGTCATCCTGCTCGTCTATCTTTCGCACAGCGCTGCCAGAAAACTGGGTCTGCATGTTTCCGATTATATCCATGCAGACCCGGTTCTGACAAAGGATTATCTCAAAACGACAGCTCCCATGCTCGTCACACAAGGGCTCTGGGGCGTCAACACTGCCCTGCAGACCGTCATTTTAGGTCATATGACTGCTGCCGCCATCGCTGCAAACAGCGTCGCCTCCACACTCTATATGCTCGTAAAATCCACCGCGACCGGCGCAGCCTCCACAGCGTCCATCATCATCGGAAAAACGATCGGCTCCGGCGACCTTCTGCTGACAAAGCAGTATTCCAAAAAGCTGCAGCGTCTGTTCGTATGCATTGGCGTATTGTCTGGAATGGTATTATTTTTCATTCGTATTCCGATTCTTTCGATCTACGATCTGCAGACTGCAACGAAAGAAATGGCAAATACTTTCCTCATCATCCTGAGCGTCGTCTGCGTCGGCATGTCCTACCAGATGCCCACCAACAACGGCATTATCCGCGGCGGCGGAAATGCGATGTTTGTCGTCAAAATGGATCTGATCAGTATCTGGTGCATCGTCCTGCCGCTGTCATTTTTCATGGCATTTGTGATGCACGCTTCCCCGACCACCGTAGTCTGGTGCTTAAACGCAGACCAGATTTTCAAATGTGTGCCCGCTTTCTTGGAATCCAACTACGGCAACTGGATCCGAAAGCTGACGCGGGATGAGTGAACATGCAAAAAACGGAGAGGCAGAATTTCTTGCAAGCAAGTTTCTGTCTCTCCATTTTTTCCACACCTATCGCTTATTCATTCATATTTGCCAGCTTCTTCGCCTGATCTGCCGCGATACACGCGTCAATGATCTCCTGTATGTCCCCATTCATGATCTTGTCCAGCTTGTACAGAGTGAGGTTGATCCGGTGATCGGTCACGCGCCCCTGCGGGAAATTGTAGGTACGGATCTTCTCTGAGCGGTCGCCGGTTCCGATCTGGCTGCGGCGTGCCGCTGACTCTGCATCCTGCTGTTTTTGCAGCTCGAGGTCGTACAGCTTGGAGCGCAGCAACGCGAATGCCTTTTCCTTATTCTGAAGCTGAGACTTCTCGGTCTGGCTGTAGATCACGATTCCGGTCGGATAATGGGTCAGACGCACCGCGGAATCTGTCGTGTTGACACACTGACCACCGTTTCCGGATGCACGCATGACATCGATACGGATATCCTTCTCATCGATCTGGATATCCACATCCTCTGCCTCGGGCATGACTGCTACCGTACAGGTAGATGTCTGGATACGTCCCTGCGACTCCGTCTCCGGCACACGCTGTACGCGATGTACACCCGACTCGTATTTCAATACAGAATATGCGCCAGCTCCAGTCACCATAAAGTCTACGGACTTCATGCCTCCAATACCTGTCTCATCCGCTTCGAGTGTCTCTACCTTCCAGCGGCGGCTCTCCGCATAGTGTACATACATGCGATAGATTTCTGCTGCAAACAACGCTGCTTCCTCTCCGCCCGCACCGGCACGGATCTCCACAATAACGTTTTTGTCATCGTTCGGATCCTTCGGCAGCAACAGGATCTTAAGCTTTTCTTCGAGCTCTGCCACAGTCGCCTTTGCCTCGTTTAATTCCTCTTTGGCGAGCTCCCGCATCTCCTCATCGCTCTCCTCATCGAGCATCGCAAGCGCATCCTCGATCGCCTGCTTGCTCTTTTTATATTCGCGGAATGCCTCAACGATCGGCGTGAGATCACTCTGCTCCTTCATCAGCTTGCGGAAGCGGTTGGCATCGTTTGCCACATCCGGCTCCGACAGCTCACTCATTATCTCCTCATATCGGACTAACAGATCCTCTAATTTGTCAAACATGTCTTTTCTCCTTCTTATTCACGGCTGGTGGACAGATATCCTCGCACGACCCGGTCGTTTCCCGCCAGATCCTTGATCACCAGCACGCCCTCAAAGCCTGCCTCATGCATCAGATGGCGCACTGCCTCGCCCTGATCATAGCCGATCTCAAAGATCAGCCATCCGTTTTCCTTCAAATAGTCCGGTGCCCCCTGCGTGATGCTTCGGTAAAAATCAAGTCCGTCCGCGCCGCCGTCGAGTGCCTGTAAGGGTTCAAACTGGCTCACCTCGGGCATGAGCTTTAAGATCTCCTCCTGCGCGATATACGGCGGATTGGAAACGATCACATCGAATGTGCCGCTCACATTGTCAAACAGGTTGCTGCGCACCCATTCCGCATCAAGCTCGTGCAGCTTTGCATTTTCCTTGGCAACAAGCAGCGCCTGCTTGCTGATATCACTTCCAACGCCTTCCACCGTGGGCGCATTTTTCAGAATACTCAGCAGCACACAGCCGGAGCCGGTGCACAGATCGAGCACCCGCATATTCGGCTCCAACACCCTCAGTGTCTCCTCCACAAGCGTTTCCGTATCCTGTCTGGGGATCAGCACATTGGAATTCACATGGAACGTCATTCCCATAAATTCCTGCTCCCCGGTAATATATTGCAGCGGAACATGCTCCGCACGCTTTTCAAGCACGCGCTCATATTCTGACAATACCTCCGGCTCCACCTCATCACCGCTGTGCATAAAATAAAAGCTGCGGTCAATATGTGCTACCATCTCCAACAGCAGCCATGCATCTGTTTTCGCATCCGCGATCCCTGCTGCCTGCAGCAGCCGCTCGCCTTTTTGCTCTGCCTCTCTGTATGTCATCTGTCAGCCTCCCTCCAGATGTATCCACACCCTGTCACTCACGCATTTCCTGCACGTAAGCCTTCCAGTCAAATACCGCCTCCACAGAGGCGATGCCTACCTCGATCATAGCGTCGTCCGGTTCGCGCGTCGTCAGGCGCTGCAGCAGCATGCCCGGCTTGCTCAGAAGCCCGATCACCTTTCCCTCACTGCGTCCCGCCAGACGGATCAGCTCATAAGAGATACCCGCGATCACCGGTATCAGCACGATGCGCACAAGCACGCGCAGCAGCGGTGAGTCCACCCGTATAAAAATAAACAGGATCACGCTCACCATAATGACAAAAAACAAAAAACTCGTTCCACAGCGCTTGTGCAGTCTCGAGCTTTTCCGCACATTTTCCACGTTCAGATCCATACCGTGCTCAATGCAGTTGATGCACTTGTGCTCTGCGCCGTGATACATATAGACGCGCTGGATATCCTTCATGAGTGAGATCCCAACCACATATGCCAGAAAAATCACCACGCGAAGGACTCCCTCCATCACTGCGATCGCCGTATCCGACCAGCCAAGTCCGGCAAACAGTGTGGACAGCCAGTAAGGAAGCAGCATAAAAATCGCCACCGCCAGCACGATCGACAGCACGATCGTACCGCCCATCAGCACATGCTCCTGCTTTTCCTTCTTTGCAGCCTGCTGCTCACTCAGTTCCTTTTGTTCTTCCTCCTCAAAAAAGGATGAAGAAAACGACAGACTGCTCATGCCGAGCACGAGCGAATCCACAAAGCTGACGACACCGCGCACGAGCGGCAGCCGCGTCACTGCACTGTTTCCAAATATGCTTTTATATTCCTTTTTTTCAACGACGATCTCGCCGTCGCTCTTACGGACAGCCACCGCATAGGTGTCCTTATTTTTCATCATGACACCCTCGAGGACAGCCTGTCCGCCGATTCCTGAATATCTCATTGCTATGTTCCTAAAATAATATGAAAAAGAATCCTGCATGCAGGATTCTCCGCCTGCGGCGGGTCGCTTTTGCGAC
>CAVHZH010000020.1:0-24829 GCA_963640395.1 Oscillospiraceae bacterium | reverse complement strand
CAAATATTTAGCTGCACTCTACCCGGATCAACATTTTCTGCGAAAAACTCTCTCCTGTTATGAGCCAAAGAACCTTTCCCAATCATACCGCTAATTGTTCGTTTTATCATAATGTTTCTCACCTCTTCTCTGAGCAAGTGCCAGATAGCACATAATTTTTATTTACGCCAGTCATGGCGATATTAAGAAATTTTCGCCGGGTACGGCGGTTTTGTTACTTTTGTCAAAAGTAACGCAAAAGCACTTTCGACAGCCGTTCCGTCCATCAAAAGTACCCTTGCGCCCTGCCGGGGGCTATTCCTCCCGTTAGTCGGTTGGCTTCTGCGTTACTCTCTCCACTAAATTATTCCGGTATTCTTGCCTGAACATATTCCAGATCTCCACAGTACGGCGTCCCCACCAGATACCATTCTCTTGCTGGATTCATCTCCATTCTTGTCCGTACCCACTCATCATCAACCAGAACTTCCAGACCTTCTCCGCAGTGAAATCCTGTATCAAGCCATAAGTCTGATGATAATAAGCCATATCTGTCATTACTGCTGTTATATCCTAATCTTCCCTGTTTCATTGTATCTTTCTCCTTTCACAACTATCAACTTCCGGTTAAATTCACAGTCCAACCAGAATCCTCCGTCTGCACCTTACCAACTTTCTCCTTGTTTACTTCTCACAGGGGCGTGACACGCTCCTGTAAAAAGATAGTCAACAAGAACTGCTACCATCGAAAGCTCTCTTGCATTCCTTTTCTGTCCAGATACTCCTGCCGGAACTTTTCCCGTTCTTCTTCTGTTGGTGCAGTTTTGGATTTGCTGTACACTTCACGATTCACCATTGCATCCAGCTTTTTCTCCAGACCTTTTCTTATATCATCTGCTTCCTGTTCCTGATCCAGTAAATGATATTTTATAATCTTTCCAAATAACTCCTCTGGAATCATAACGTTTTTCAAGTTCTCACCTTCTTACACTTTATGCAAGGACGCAACACTGCAATGTCTTTACAGATTGCAACCTTGCATTTTAATTCCGCATTTTCTATATACTCTGCAATGTTGCATCCTTGATTTATTCCGGCTTGATTTTATCTAAATCCCAATACCAGGAATTACCGATTCGTCTTGCCTTAATTCCAAGTTCCTTTTTTGCATTTTCCAGTGTTCTTTTAGAAATATTCAAATCATCTGCCATATCAAAGATTTCACTGCTTTGCACAGAAGTTGAAGTTTCTGACAGTTCTCTCAGCATCTTCTTTGCCTGTTCCAGTTTATTTACCTTTGGGGCAATTCCACCAAGCACTTCATCTGCTGTGATTTCATAATCACCTATCCACTCAAATCCTGTTTCTGACAAGCGAAATGCTTTGGAATGCCCAAATGCAGCCAGATTATTTTTAATCTGAACCACTGCTCTTAAGTCCGGTTCTCCCTCTATTCTTCCTACCAGTAATACGCTTCTGGCTACTGCAAAAAAGTCAATCGAACCCATTCCTCTATATGCAGCTTTATTTCCACCAGCTTTATTCATATGTCCGATTAATAAAATTGCACATTTGTATTTTTCTGCCAGCAAACTCAATCTTTTCGTCATATCCCTTGCTTCATTTGCCCGGTTCATATCCATTGTTCCTCCAAGGTATGCCTGAATCGGATCTAAAATAAGCACTCTCGCACCAGTCTGTTTGATAGCAGTTTCCAGTCTTTCATCAATCATGGAAAGTGATTTTTCTGTTTCATCTATAACCATGATTCTTTCACAGACCGCTTCTGCCAACTCCAGTCTGGGTTTTACTGTATCTGCCAGTCCATCTTCCGCTGTCTGATAAATAATATTTACTGGTTCTGTTACTTTCATATCGTTATCCAGTCCTTCCCCTTTAGACAATCTCGCTGCAATATTTAATACCAACGTAGTTTTTCCATCACCCGGATCTCCCTGAATAATCGTTAATTTTCCATAAGGGATAAACGGATACCAGAGCCAGTCCACTGTCTGGGACTGAACATCTGACATCTTTATCATTTTCAATTCTGTTTTATTCTCATTTCTCTGTTCCATAAATTCCTCCATTTTCCAAACTATTATCGCCAATTATCTGTTGTTCTCTGGAAGAATCCCTGCTATAATCAACTTGTCTAGGGTTGACATTTGTGGATTCGTCCTCATTTGTCACATTGCTCCGGTTGTTCGTACTTCCGGAGCTTTTTATATTTTCATCATCCAGCATATCTGCCACCACTTTCTGCTGATCTGGATATAAATGACCATAAGTATTCAATGTAATGCGAATATCTGTATGTCCAAACCTTTCTTTAATCATCAATGGCTGCACACCCTTATTAATCAGAAATGCCGCATGACTGTGGCGAATGTCATGTACTCTTATCTTTTTTACTCCGGTCTTTTGAACCACCTGTTTTAACTTATGCTGTACCGCTTCATGAACCATTGGAAAAATCCTTTCATCTTCGGGCAATTCATACAATCTGCCAATATAGTCCCGAATCTCTTTTTTCAGAAATTCCGGTATAGATATTGTGCGGTTCGATTCTTCTGTTTTCGGAGACGTAATCACATCCTCTCCATGCATACGGTAGTAAGTTTTATTGATATGAAGCAGATTCCTTTCAAAATCAATATCCGCAGGTGTAATGCTGAGTGCTTCGCCTTCTCTCGCTCCTGTCCAGAATAATAATTCAAACAGCACATAATATTTGCTTCCCGGTTCTATTCCGGTCATAAACTGCCGATATTCTTCAATTGTCCAAAACTTCATTTTCTTTTTTGAAGTCTTTCCCATTCGTTTTACCTTGTCACAGGGATTATCTGCCAGATTGTAGATATTCTTCGCATGATTGAACAATGCCGTCATCTGATTCTGTATTGTTTTCAAGTAATCATCTGAATATCCTTTTTCAATAATCGTATTCTGCCACTGGATAATCTCTGCTGGTGTGATACTGTTCATCGGTCTGTCCTTAAAATACGGTAACAGTTGAGCATTCATCGTATCTCTTTTATTCTTGATACTCCTGTCCTTCAATGACTGGGACTTATCTCGGAAATAAACTTCTACAAACTCTCCCATTGTCATATCCATGTCTGCTTTCGCTGTTCTTTTATACTCCGCTTCAAAGTTTAACGCTTCTTTCTTAGTGCGGAATCCTCTTTTTACTTTTCTCTTTTTGACTCCGGTCCAGTCCTCATAATAAAATGAAACATACCAGGTTCCTCTTTCTTCATCTTTGTACGCTGCCATACTTTCTCACCCCCTTACATTGCAATCTGAGAATATCCATAAAATTTCTTTTCCCAGAATGCCCTTGGTATCTTACCTGCAACAGTCACATATCCCTGATCTGCAAGCTCTTTGTTCAGTTTGCGAAGCAACTTGTAAGCATATCCAAGTGAAATCCCCATGCTCTCTGCAACTTCTTCCGCTGTAATCATATAGTTCTGTCTCTGCATATTATTTCCTCCTTATCTATAATTATCATTGTCACTGATACTATATCATTTTAAATAATCGTTGTCAATAATTTTTATCTGTGTGAATGATATTTTTCTATATTGTTGATTTTTATCATTTGTGATATACTAATCATAGCTTTTAAGGAGGTGGCTAATATGCAGGAATCATCTATTTCAGAAAAAATAAAAGAGCTGCGAACTGATCTGAAGATGAATCAGAAAAACTTTTCCGCAGCTATCGGTATACGTCAGTCAACTTTATCCAGTTATGAAAATGGTGTGGTTACTCCCTCCAATGATGTGTTATTGACTATTGCTCAGAAATTTCATGTCTCACTGGACTGGTTATTTGGGTTATCTGAAAATAAAGTACAGATTTCTACTCTCAGCGATATTATTTGGGTTTTACTGCAAATGAATGAATCCAATGAACTCCGGTATGAATTGGATATAAATAATAAACTTCCCGGTGATATAGAAACAGAAACACAGAAATGGTATGCCGGACTTCGCTTTTATGGAAATGATCCGGAACACTCTTTAAACGCAGATATGTGTAATTTTCTTGCTGATCTGCAGGAGAACAGAGAAAGCCTGGAATCTTATTTCACAGGTAAAGATATGTTTGATATGTGGAAAAAACAGACGTTGGAATACTACACTTCCAAGCCTGTCACTCATAAAGAAATTGAAGAACTGGATTTTGAGACACGAATCCGTAAACGAGATGAACTTTTGGCACAAAAATTTTCCAATAACGAACAGAAATAGTATCATAACAGTATCACAGGCAGATATGTGAAGATTTTCAGTTTCTTCCCATACCTGCCTGTTTTTAATTTATTCGCTATTCTTTACAGCCTTATTTTAATCTTTTACTCAACAGAAAAACCCCGGAAACCTTACGGTTCCGGGGTATCTTACGTTTGGACACATGTACCTTGCGGTACTCAATATATATTAATCAGTGATTACTCGATGATTGTAGCAACACGTCCTGATCCTACAGTACGTCCACCTTCACGGATAGCGAATGTAAGTCCCTGCTCCATAGCTACGGGATGGATCAGCTCGATGGTCATCTCGATGTTATCACCAGGCATGCACATCTCTGTACCTGCGGGAAGGTTGCAGACACCAGTTACGTCTGTTGTTCTGAAGTAGAACTGAGGACGATAGTTATTGAAGAAAGGTGTATGACGACCACCCTCGTCCTTAGTCAGAACGTAAACCTGAGCTGTAAACTTGCGATGACATGTTACAGAACCGGGCTTGCAAAGGCACTGTCCACGAACGATCTGGTCACGGTTGATACCACGAAGTAATGCACCGATGTTATCACCAGCCTGAGCCTCGTCTAACATCTTACGGAACATCTCGATACCGGTAACAACGGTCTTCTGAGTCTCTTCCTTAACACCGATGATCTCTAACTCATCAGATAAGTGCAGGCATCCACGCTCTACACGACCAGTAGCTACAGTACCACGACCGGTAATTGTGAATACGTCCTCGACAGGCATAAGGAACGGCTTGTCTGTATCACGCTCGGGATCAGGGATATACTCATCGATTGTGTTCATGAGCTCCATGATCTTGTCTCCCCACTCACCTGTGGGATCTTCCAGAGCCTTCAGAGCGGAACCCTTGATGATCGGACATCCCTCAAATCCGTACTCCTCTAACTGCTCAGTTACTTCCATCTCAACGAGCTCGATCAACTCCTCGTCGTCTACCATATCGCACTTGTTTAAGAATACAACGATATAAGGTACACCTACCTGACGAGAAAGAAGGATGTGCTCCTTTGTCTGAGCCATAACACCGTCAGTAGCAGCTACTACTAAGATAGCGCCGTCCATCTGAGCAGCACCGGTGATCATGTTCTTAACGTAGTCAGCATGTCCGGGGCAGTCAACGTGTGCGTAATGTCTCTTCTCTGTCTGATACTCAACGTGTGCGGTAGAGATAGTGATACCACGCTCTCTCTCTTCGGGAGCCTTATCGATGTTCTCGAAATCTACCTTTGCATTTCCTTCTACACGCTCAGCTAAAACCTTTGTGATAGCTGCTGTTAAAGTTGTTTTACCATGATCTACGTGACCGATGGTACCAATATTACAATGCGGTTTTGTTCTTTCAAATTTAGCCTTTGCCATTTTGAAATGTCCTCCTTAATTTTGTGCCCTTCCGGGCTGATTGTTTCGTTTTTAGTTGCACTCATAGCATTGATTATAACAAAATCTATGAGTTTTTCAAGTATTTCACCGGAAAATATCCGGTGAAATACATAGGTTTTCCAATTTTATTACTTGCCCTGTGCGGAAATGATCTTATCCTGTACAGACTTCGGAACCTGCTCATACTTCTCGAAGAACATTGAGTAGTTTCCACGACCCTGTGTCTTGGAACGCAGGTCTGTAGAATAACCGAACATCTCTGCCAGCGGAACGAATGCACGGACGATTTTGCCGTTTCCGACATCATCCATACCCTCGATACGTCCACGGCGGGAGTTCAGATCACCGATGACATCACCCATATACTCCTCAGGCATGGTGACTTCCACCTTCATGATTGGCTCTAAGATCGCAGGCGCTGCCTTCTGCATAGCCTCCTTGAAACACATAGAACCAGCGATGTGGAATGCCATCTCGGATGAATCGACCTCATGGTAAGATCCATCATATACGGTTGCATGGACACCCAATACAGGGAACCCTGCTAAAATACCAGCCTTAGATGCCTCCTCGATACCTTCGCCGACTGCCGGGATGTACTCCTTCGGAATTGCTCCACCGACAACCTCTGAATCGAACTTGAACAACTCCTCGCCGTTCGCATCCATCGGCTCGAAACGTACTTTACAGTGTCCGTACTGTCCACGTCCACCGGACTGCTTTGCATATTTGTATTCCTGATCTACAGACTTTGTAAAGGTCTCCTTGTATGCAACCTGAGGTGCACCTACGTTTGCCTCTACCTTGAACTCACGGAGCAGACGGTCTACGATGATCTCCAGATGGAGCTCACCCATACCTGCGATAATTGTCTGTCCGGTCTCCTGATCTGTATGAGCACGGAATGTCGGATCCTCCTCAGCCAGCTTTGCCAGAGCCTCACCCATCTTGCCCTGACCAGCTTTGGTCTTAGGCTCGATAGCCAGCTCGATAACGGGCTCAGGGAACTCCATAGACTCTAAGATAACCGGATGCTGCTCGTCGCAGATGGTATCACCGGTAGTGGTGATCTTGAATCCAACTGCTGCTGCGATATCTCCGGAATATACCTTGTCCAGCTCAGCTCTCTTGTTTGCGTGCATCTGTAACAGACGTCCTACACGCTCTTTCTTATCCTTTGTAGCATTCAGGACGTAAGAACCTGAGTTCAATACACCTGAGTACACACGGATGAATGCAAGCTTTCCTACGAACGGGTCAGTCATGATCTTGAATGCCAGAGCGGAGAACGGCTCTTCATCAGAAGAATGTCTCTCGATCGGGTTGCCCTCAAGGTCAACACCCTGGATAGACGGTACGTCTGTAGGAGCAGGCATATACTCAAGAATCGCATCCAGAAGCTTCTGGACACCCTTGTTACGGTAAGCGGAACCGCAGCATACAGGAACTGCTGTACACTCGCAGGTCGCCTTACGCAGAACAGCCTTCATCTGCTCAACAGTCGGCTCCTCTCCCTCAAGATACATCATCATTAAATCGTCATCCAGCTCGCAGATCTTCTCGATCAGCTCGGTACGATACAGCTCAGCCTCATCCTTCATATCATCCGGAATCTCTGTGATCGCGATATCGTCACCCTTGTCATCATTGTAAATATAAGCCTCCATCTCGAACAGATCGATGATTCCTTTGAATTCATCCTCTTTTCCGATGGGTAACTGCAATACAACGGCATTTTTACCTAATCTGGTACGGATCTGGTCTACAGCTCCGTAGAAGTTTGCACCTAAGATATCCATCTTATTGATGAATGCCATACGAGGTACATTGTAGGTGTCAGCCTGACGCCATACATTTTCTGACTGAGGCTCTACACCACCCTTAGCACAGAACACACCAACGGCTCCGTCTAAGACACGCAGTGAACGCTCAACCTCTACCGTAAAGTCCACGTGGCCGGGAGTATCGATGATGTTGATACGATGCTCTAATGCGCCGGGCTTTACCTTTGCATGGTCCTGTAAGGTCCAATGACAAGTCGTAGCGGCTGAAGTAATGGTAATACCTCTTTCCTGCTCCTGCTCCATCCAGTCCATGGTAGCAGTGCCTTCATGAGTATCACCGATCTTGTAGTTAATACCAGTATAATACAGAATACGCTCGGTCAATGTTGTCTTACCAGCATCGATATGAGCCATAATTCCGATATTTCTGGTTCTCTCCAACGGATATTCTCTTCCAGCCAAGATTTTTTCCTCCTAGAATCTGTAGTGCGCAAATGCCTTGTTGGCCTCTGCCATCTTGTGCATATCTTCTTTTCTCTTTACAGATGCTCCGGTGTTGTTTGCAGCATCCATAATCTCATTTGCCAGTCTCTCCTCCTGAGTCTTTTCGCCTCTCTTACGGGAGAACATGGTCAGCCAGCGGAGTGCTAACGCCTGACGACGATCGGGGCGAACCTCGATCGGCACCTGATAGGTAGCTCCACCGATACGTCTTGCCTTTACCTCGAGTAAGGGCATTACGTTGTTCATTGCTTCTTCAAATACCTCTAAAGCAGGCTTGCCAGACTTTTCTTCTACTCTGGCAAAGGCTCCGTATACAATCTTCTGTGCAACACCCTTCTTACCATCTAACATAATGTTGTTGATAAGCTTGGTGACCACGGTATTGTTGTAGATCGGATCTGCTAATACTTCTCTTTTCTGAGTATGTCCTTTACGCGGCACGATACTTCCCTCCTTAATAAATAATATTAGATCATCGGTACTCACATGTGTCCTCTAATGTGTCCGTGCGGAAATCTATTGTGATTGGGAAATAGAATATTCCAACACTTACCTTAGTTCTGTTTGTGGTACAACTCTAACTCCTGCAAAAATTATTTTGCAGCCTTCGGTCTCTTAGCACCGTACTTAGAACGGGCCTGCTTTCTGTTCGCTACACCAGCGGTATCTAATGTACCACGGATGATATGGTAACGTGTACCAGGTAAATCCTTAACACGGCCACCACGGATCAGAACGACACTATGCTCCTGCAGATTGTGACCTTCTCCGGGAATGTAGCTGGTTACTTCGATTCCGTTTGAAAGACGTACTCTGGCGATCTTACGAAGAGCTGAGTTAGGCTTCTTAGGAGTAGCAGTCTTTACTGCGGTACAGACACCTCTCTTCTGCGGAGAAGAAGCATCGATCGACTTTTTCTTCAAAGAGTTAAATCCCTTCTGTAAAGCCGGTGCGGTAGACTTCTTAACGCTGGTCTGTCTTCCTTTTCTTACTAACTGGTTAAATGTCGGCATTCTATTCACCTCCTGTTTTTATAGTGGTTGCGCCGGATGCTGTATCCGGCCTATTTTTGCGCAGAAAAACCCTTTGAAAAATTTCCTGCACGCTAAAATATTATAGACACCAAAAACGCGGCTGTCAAGAGATTTTCTTAAAAAATCCCGCAACCGCCGCGTTTTTCATACAATCTGACACCATTCGTGCCGGATCACCAAGCATCCTTTGTATGGATTACATCAGATCCTGTACCAGCTCATACAAAGCCTCTGCAGAATTGAAGTTGTCCGGAATGATCTCATCACTCGGGATCTGTACGCCGTACTTGTCTGAGATCTCTGAAATGATAGAAATGATATCGAGTGACTCGATCAGACCGTCGTCTACGAGTGCCTCCTCGTGCTCAAAATCTACATTAGGCTTGATTCCTTTTAACATGCTGATAAATTCTTCCATTACTGATTACCTCCTTGGATTTGTTCGTTGATAATTTTTTTAATATCTTTTCTCAAAAGCGATCCCTTGAATGTCTTTGGAATGCTGTCTGTAAAATAATACTCCCGCGGCATCTTGTAGCTCTCTAGGTGCTCTGCGAGGAACGCTTCAAACGCTGCCTGATCGTATGTTTCCTTTTTTACAACCAGCATAACCGGCAATTCACCGGTGATCGCATCGGGACGTGAGCTGTAGGCGCAATCGACGATTCCCTCATAGTCTCTCGCGCAATCCTCTACCTCTGCGGGAGCGATCTTGCTGCCGCCGTAGTTGACAATGTCGTCACTTCTGCCGACGAGGATACATCTGCCCTCTTCATCGAGATATGCCATATCCTTTGTCATGACGCATCCGTCTGTCATCGTTTCTGCTGTCAACTCCGGTTCCTTATAGTATTCCTTCATAACGATCGGTCCACCCCATGCGAGCAGTGCCGGGTGTTCCTCATCGACGTTTTCTACTTTCTTTCCGTTTTCATCGACAAACTGTACCACGGAGTTCACGGTCGGTCTGCCGATACATCCGGTCTTATTGTCCGGGCTGTTGAAATCCAGAATACAAGAGCAACCTGCCTCTGAGGATCCGTAGAAATTATACAGTCTCAGATTCGGCATGAGCCGGATCAAGCGCTGCTTGTCAGCCTCCATCAACGGTGCGGAACCGATCTGGATGTAATGCATCTGATCCTTATATTCTCCGATACGGTCTCCGGATAACTGGAAGATCATACCGAGTGATGCGGGTGATAATGCCATGGAAGTTACGCGGTATTTTTCCATGAGCTTCCAGAGTGTTCCAATAAATGCCATACCGTCCATCAGGCATACCGTTCCGCCGTTCACGATATCCGACTGGTATCTGCGCATTCCGAACGCATGATTGAGCGGCATCGGAATGACCTCTACGTTATCGGGTGCCATCTGTGTGCCATACATTACGTTCTCCGCGATCGCCACATCATTGAGATGTGTCAGAACAACACCCTTTGATTTGCCGGTCGTTCCTGTCGTAAACAGGATCATCGACAGATCGGACGCTTCGGGGAGCGACAGCTCTGCCTCCTCTGCCTCCGGCACAGCCTTCATCAGCTCTTTATTCTTATAGGCACGGATGCCTGTCACTTCCTCATCGGCAATCACTACAACTGCGTCTACAGCTCCTGCGATCTCCATGATACGGTCTGCACCCAGTGTCTTTTCCACCGGGATCGGAACCGCCCCGATATACTGCAACGCGCTGAACAATACGAGATAATCGATCGTCTGTGTGCATCTGACTACGACATGCATGCCCTTTTCGATGTCATGTGAAGCCAGCACCGATGCTGTTTTTTTGATCTTTTCCCAATATTCGCGGTAAGTCAGATTTTTTCTCAGCTCACACACAGCATATTTATCAGGCTGTGTCTGTGCGTAATCTCTGATATAGTGAAGTATACTATTCTTTCTCACTGAGTTCTCCTTTCTGTTTTTCCCAGTCCTTCATCAGCTCTTCTGCTCTTTTATCCCACTTCTTACACATTTTCTCCCAATGTGCGGTCTGTGATTCATCCAGACGGGAGGGCAGATCATAATTTTCTTTCAGGTATTTTGCCAGATAAGCAGTTACCTTCTGTGCCCCGTCAATATTTGTATGAATGCCGTCATAATAATCGGTCGAAAAATCGAGTCCGATCTGCTCGACATACTCATTCAGGTCAATGTAATCATAGCCCTTTTGCTCCAGATATTCATTCATCTGTAAATGCAGCGCGCCACGCACCTTTCCCGGTGAATACGGTGTCGCCACAAACAGCACCTTTTTCCCAAGCTCATTCGCTTTCTCTACGACCAGATCAAATTCCTCTTTGTCCTCATCCGTAAGCACGTACTGCTTGTCCTCCTCAAAGGGCTTCTGCTCGTTCGGCGTGATCGTAGAAACCTGACGCACATACATATCGTCCTCATCTACACCGTTCAGACGCTCCACGATCTTGTCAGCAGAAAATATATGCACATTATCATGATATTTCAACAGCGGAATCGACCACTCGAGCTTGGTGTTATTCTCATCCTCGACCAGTATCTCGTTAATCATTTTGATACGATCCAGTGACTGCTTCATGCTCGTCGCCACATATGCAAAGCTTCCGGTTGCGTCGTCCTGTTCAAATTTATCAGCAATAATATTTGCGCGCCGTGCAATGGAATTGCGCACCTCTACGACAAACAGATCCACATCCTGCGTCTTTGCGACCTCCTCCATCAGATACGGGATCGCCTTGATATCCTGTGCTGCCGAAGCAACCATCGCAGAGGTAAACCCTTCCTTTTCATATGCCTCCTGCGGAATCCAGAAACGGTACATCGCACTGGAGCCTAAGCACACCACATTCAGCGTATCATCATCCTCTTTATACAGATAGTCAAAGCTCTCGGTATTCATATCGTCCGGCCGAAAAAAATATCCGAGGCTATTCACCGACACGACCAGTATACATATAAATACGACAGCCGCTATGATTCTCTTGATTACTACTTTCATCCCTTCTGTCCGCCTTTCTGACATCAGTTATCACTTCATCATCACAATGCTTAGGGAAAAGCCGATTAAAGCGTTTCCCACGCCGGATTTGCGCTGCGAAGCAGTAAATTCCCTTGCAAATCCGTGCGATCTCTCAGAGAGTCTGAGGAAATGATGATTTAATCAGCATTTCCTTAGAACTGCTCATAAATGAATGCCGCACCGGTACCGGAGCCATAGACACCATATACCAGAATCACTAGGACACCGCCGAGCAGTACGAGCCAGCGCAGCCACAGGTTCTGACGTGCGAGCCACTGCCTGATGGTCTCGGTATTGCCCGCCTGCATTCTCATTTCCTGTGCAATCGATACGAGCAGCAGAACGGTACAGGCTGCGATCACGATCAGCCACTCATTATGTGTCAGACCGATCGTTTCTACATTATAGAATACATCTGCATTCGCCACACTGGAGTAGAGCATTCTCGCTGATGCACGTACACCCACTCCCATAAATATTATTCTACCGATCACGCACAGGAAAAAGGTACGCAGCATACGGAAGATGCTCCAACTGATGCAGTCACGTTTAAGATTTAACTTTACTGTCAGATGCTCGATCGGCTGTTCAAACATCGTAGACATGCAGATCAGACAACCGTGGAACAGACCCCAGAAAATATAATTCCAATATGCGCCATGCCAGAATCCGGTCAGAAACCAGACGCATAAAATCGGCAGGCAGGATGCCACGTTCCGTCCCCAGTCATTTCCGAGATATTTTCTGCCAAAGGTATTCAGCTTCAAAAACAGCTTTGACGTGGATACCGGATAGAATACATATTCACGGAAGAACGCACCGAGCGAAATATGCCAGCGTCTCCAGAATTCCGGCAATGTCTGTGAAAAGTACGGGCGCTCAAAGTTCTCGCCCAACCGGATGCCAAAGCACTCGGATGCACCGCGCACAATATCCATACATCCGGAAAAATCGCAATAGATCTGGATTGAGTACATAATACCCGCAAAAATGAAGATCGTGCCCTGATAATCCTCACTATGGTTAAACACTGTCATTACAAATGATGACAGCCGATCCGCGATGACCAATTTTTTGAAATAACCCCACATCATCAGCCATATTCCCTGTGTCACCATCTCATAGGAAAAACGGTGTCCAGAAAAGATCTGCGGTGCGACCTCATCGTACTTTGCGATCGGTCCCTGTGTTACATGTGGGAAATACAATACATAGGCAAGATATTTCAAGAAGTTTTTCTGTGCCTTTGCCTTGCCGTTGTATACATCCATCAGATAAGAGATCATCATAAATGAATAGAACGAAATACCTAACGGTGCGATCAGCGTTCCAGCCGAAATCGTAATCTTGCCTTCTATTCCGGGCAGACGGTTGAGATTTTGGATCGTGAATCCGCTCGCCTTGTATACAAATAACGCACCGATGACGAGCACGAGCGCCAGTATCAGGATCTTCTTACGCTTCGCTTTCATGTCATTTTTGACAGCCCGGGCAGTCTTCCTGTCCATACCCTGTATCATCTGTGCCTGCTTATTGAGATTTTTCTGCATGAGCAGCGCCAGAACATAGACGACAACCGCTGTCAGCAGTACGACCACAAGGTATTGCACGCCCGCAACCGCATAAAAATAAATACTGGCTCCGAGCAGAACCACCCATTGGAGCTTTTTCGGCACAACATAATACAAAAGAATGGCTATCGCCAAAAAAGCAAAAAAAGAGTAAGAAACAACCGACATTTATCTATAGTCTCCTTCCATTTTCTGTCATTCGTACATTTAGCCGGTTCACACTTCGGTGACCGGCTATTTCGGATGATTGCCCGCCGGATGACCTGATCCGGCGGGCAAAGCATACATCCACTTATCGCATATTACCATGTCAAGCATTTACTGTCAAATAGATTTTTTTCAAGCGACCTTTGTCGGCTGTCAAATCTGTCCGCAACACATTACACCGTGCTGAATGCCGGCCAGTAGTTCAATAACAGATAGCTGAGTACCGTCATCAGTATAATTACAATTATCGTCAGCCGCCAGCCCTCGCGGAACATATATTTCGGTTCCATGCCGTATCCGACTGGAATCGCACGGATGGAGGTCGGCAGCATGTAGGAAAGGTTGACACCGATCGACGCGATGTACACGAACGGAATCGGATCCTGACCGATACCCTGTATAATAGAAATAACTATCGGCATCGCTACCGCGGCTGTCGCCGTGTTGGATGTCACATCCGATAACAGCAGTGTGACTGTGATGATGACCAGTACGGTTACAAATCCACCGTTTAAATTCATGGCAGCGACCCAGTCGCCGATATTCTCTGCAGCACCGGAGCCGTTAATCAGTGTTCCGGCAGCCAGACCACCGGCGAAAATATAGATCAGCTCCCAGATAATATCTGTCTGCACAGATTTCCACACCATCAGGCGTTTGCCTTCCTTATCTGTGATGAGGAAGGATAAAATCGCGCATACGATAAATGCATATGCCGGTTTCAGTCCGGGCAGCACACTCTGGTATAACTGGCGGCTGAATGACAGAACTGTTGCGATCAGGAATAATACAAGAGATGCCTTTTCCTCCAATGACATCGGAGGCAGTTGGCTGTACTCATTCTTAAAGAAGCCTTCTACATCGCCGATCTGATCGGCTTTCTTTACATCTCGGAGCATAAATAAAATGTTGCTGACTACGAGCACGATCATGATCGGCAGGAAACGAATCACCCACGAGGTGTACATGTATTCCTCACCGGTCAGCTGCTGGATATAATCGACAGTTACTAAGTTCATCGCACCGCCTAACGGTGAAGCAAGACCACCGACACCGGCAGCATAAGCAATCGTCAAAAGCAGCTTGGAGCCCACTTTACTATTTTTGATGTCACCCTCGCCGATATAGGTCAGCATGGATACCGCAATCGGAGTAACTGTCGCACATACAACCGCATTCGGGAGTACACTGGACAGCAATGCCGACAGGATAAACCAGAATACCAGCTGCTGGCGCAGGTTACTTCCGAGCATTTTTAAAAATACAGACGCAATCCGTCTGTCAAGTCCTGATTTTTGCCATGAAACAGTCAGGATGGACGCACCCAGCAAAAGCAGGATCGTCTCAGACGCATAATTTGAAATCACATCGCCCATGTCTGTGATCTGAAGCAGTGCATTCACTGCGATCGGCAAAAATGCAGTGACTGCATAGTCAACCGGTCCTGTCACCCACCAGAATGCCATCCATGCAACGGTTCCGATCGCCGCACGGCTCGCGAAGGTGGTAAACACGCTGTCCGGCAGTATTGCAATACATAACAGCAACAGCAGCGGTCCAATAAGCAGGTTAATCTTTTTTGATATTTTCATTGTTTCCCTGTCCTTTCGTCATTAAATCAATAAACATTCTGCATACCTTTGATATATAATGTCCGGAATCGTATGCAATATAGATCTTTCTTCCGGATATTTCCCCGGGCAGCGAATATAAGCACACCTGCTCATCCAGATTTCTGCCCATCAGCGCCTCCTCGGACGCCACTACCATGCCAAGCCCCTTCTGTGCCAGCGTCACGCCGGTCGATACCTGACTCACGCAGATCGAAGAATGCATCTGCATTCCCTTTTCCGCGAAAAATTCATCCATCTTGCGCTGCAGAGGGAAGCTCGCCGGCAGCCGGATGATGCCATGTGTCTCAAAGACACGGTAATCTTCGATCGGCTTTTCCTCGCCTAGCCGCACCCGGTAGTCATTCAGGCGCTGATTCACCTCGTAATCCTTTGGCACACACATATACAGGCGCTCCTGCCGGATCGTAAGCAATGTAAAATTGTCCGGTATGTTTTTCTCGTCTGTACATACAAAGCATTCGACCTCACCGTTCACCGCATTCTGGATCAGCTCCTCCAACGGCTCGATATGCATATCGATCTGGCACTCCGGATAATGCGCGAGCAATTCCGGGATCACATCTGCGACCAGTGATTCGATATAGACCGCAGATCCACCGACTGATAAGACCTTTCGCTTCATCATGCCTGCATCGGAGATCTCCTTTTGCATTTGTATCGTGAGCTCCTTCTGCTTGCGCAGGTACTCCGCGTAGATACTGCCCTCCTCCGTAAAACAGACCGGCTTGCTCTTGCGGTCAATCAGCGTAAAGCCCAGCTTTTTCTCCAGATTTGTAAGTGCGAGGCTCAGTGCCGGCTGTGAGATCCCCAGCTGCTTTGCAGCCATTGTCAGGCTTCCCCACTTTACGACCTCCAGCATATATTGTTCTGATAACTCCAACTGTGTGTTCTCACCTCTCCCCATTCGCTTTATTTGTAATTGCTTATGAACTCATTTGTTTTTTATTATACATTGTTTGTTCAAAATGTCAACTGTCACTATTCGCCAAATTATGCTCATTCCGCCATGTCATTTTTGTCCGATATCACCTAGCGCCCCGATTTTTGTGGATAGAAAGAAAAAAATGCAGATACCGGAAAGTATCTGCATTTTAATCGCTTATGGAATTATATTACTCCTCGTCAATGCCATCCTCTGTAGAATCATCATCAATGAGTACCTCATCACCATCCGGTTCCACTGCATCCGGATCGGTTACATCATCAAAGCTGTCTACAAAAGCCGCATCTGTCAGCTCCCCGGGATCTTCATCCTCGAAATCAGCCGCGCTCAGCACTTCTTCTGCCATGAGCAGATCATTCATACGTTCATCAGAATCCAGCTTGATATTGCGATAACGCTTCATACCGGTTCCTGCCGGGATCGGCTTACCGATAATTACGTTCTCCTTCATACCGATCAGGGAGTCTACCTTGCCCTTGATCGCTGCCTCTGTCAGAACCTTTGTGGTCTCCTGGAAGGAAGCCGCTGACAGGAACGAATTCGTCGCCAGAGATGCCTTTGTGATACCGAGCAGCACCTGAGTACCCTCTGCCGGTATCTTACCCTCGCTCTCGAGCTTCTCGTTCGTATCCTCAAAATCTAAGCTATCTACCATTGTTCCGGGCAGGAAATCGGAATCTCCGTGCTCCTCCACGCGGATCTTCTGCAACATCTGATGTACAATGACCTCGATATGCTTATCATTGATCTCTACACCCTGCAGACGGTATACACGCTGTACTTCACGCAGCATGTAATCCTGAACGGCACGCACGCCCTTGATCTTCAGGATATCGTGAGGATTGACAGAACCCTCTGTCAGCTCATCACCAGCCTCAAGCACTGCGCCATCCATGATCTTGATATGTGATCCGTAAGGGATCAGATAGCTCTTGGTCTCTCCGGTCTCCTGATTGGTGACAATAATCTCACGCTTTTTCTTGGTATCCTTAATCGTTGCTACGCCGCCAAACTCTGTGATAATAGCAAGTCCTTTCGGCTTTCTTGCCTCAAAAATCTCCTCGACACGGGGAAGACCCTGTGTGATATCGTTACCAGCCACACCACCGGTATGGAAGGTTCTCATCGTCAGCTGTGTACCGGGCTCACCGATAGACTGTGCCGCAATGATACCGATCGCCTCGCCAACCTGAACTGCCTGACCGGTTGCCATATTGGAACCGTAACATTTTGCACAGACACCCATGTGTGAACGGCAGGTGAGGATGGTACGGATCTTCACTTTGGTCAAAGGCTCGCCGTTCTCGTCTACACCCTTTGCGATCACTGCCTCCGCACGCTTCGGGGTAATCATGTGGTTTGCCTTTACAATGACATTTCCATCCTTGTCAACGATCGTCTCGGCAGCAAATCTGCCTGTGATACGATCCTGCAGGCTCTCGATCTCCTCTTTTCCATCCATGAATGCCTTGACATACATGCCTGGGATCTCTCTGCCTGTTTTCTCACAGCAATCAGACTCGCGGACGATCATATGCTGTGATACATCTACCAGACGTCTGGTCAGATATCCGGAATCGGCAGTACGAAGCGCGGTATCGGAAAGTCCCTTACGTGCTCCATGCGCAGACATGAAATACTCCAGTACGTCCAGACCTTCACGGAAGTTGGACTTGATCGGCAGCTCGATGGTACGACCGGTTGTATCTGCCATCAAACCACGCATACCTGCCAACTGCTTGATCTGCTTGTCGGAACCACGCGCTCCGGAATCAGCCATCATGAAGATGTTGTTGTATTTATCCAGTCCTGATAACAGAGCTGCGGTAAGCTCGTCATCGGTGTCCTTCCATGTCTCTACGACTTCCTTGTAACGCTCCTCCTCAGTGATCATACCACGCTTATACTGCTTGGTGATACGGTCTACCGTATCCTGTGCATGCTGGATCATCTCCGGCTTCTGCGGCGGCACGGTCATATCAGAAATTGATACAGTCATCGCTGCACGGGTAGAATATTTGTAACCCATTGCCTTGATGTCATCCAGCACCTCTGCGGTTCTGGTCGCACCGTGGATATTGATAACCTTCTCAAGAATCTTCTTTAAGTGCTTTTTACCTACATGGAAGTCAACCTCCAGCAACAGGTAATCCTCGGGCTTTTCACGCTTTACGAAGCCAAGATCCTGCGGAATGATCTCGTTGAAGATCAAACGTCCGAGTGTCGTGGTGATCGTTCCGGAAACGTCCTCCCCATCCGGTGTCACAGTCTCCTGATGTACGCGGATCGACTGATGCAGGCTGATCACACCATTCTCATATGCCAGCAGTGCCTGATTGGTACTGCTGAAGAAATGTCCTAAAATATCCTCCGGTGTACAGATAACCTCGCGCTCAGACTCATCGTGTGTCTGATAGTGGATCATGTCATCGACATGGAGCTCTCCTGCATCCAATGCAGCCTTCAACTGATCCTCGGAATCATATACCTTATCACTGACAGCAGTCACGCCATCCTTTGTGAAATCGGGCACCTTATCCATCGTCAGATAGTAAATACCAAGTACCATATCCTGTGAAGGTACTGCCACAGGGCCTCCGTCGGAGGGCTTTAACAGGTTGTTCGGTGAGAGCAGCATAAAGCGACACTCTGCCTGTGCTTCCTGCGAAAGCGGAAGATGGACAGCCATCTGGTCGCCGTCGAAATCGGCGTTGAACGCGGTACATACGAGCGGATGCAACTTGATCGCTTTACCTTCAACAAGAATCGGCTCGAATGCCTGAATACCAAGTCTGTGCAGTGTCGGGGCACGGTTCAGCATGACCGGATGCTCCTTGATGACATCCTCAAGGACATCCCACACCTCGGTCTGTAAACGCTCTACCATCTTCTTTGCGCTCTTTATATTGTGGGCTGTACCGTTTGATACGAGCTCCTTCATAACAAAAGGCTTGAACAGCTCGATCGCCATCTCCTTCGGCAGACCGCACTGGTAAATCTTTAACTTCGGCTCTACAACGATAACGGAACGTCCGGAATAGTCTACACGTTTTCCTAACAGGTTCTGCCGGAAACGTCCGGATTTACCCTTTAACATATCAGACAAAGACTTGAGCGCACGGTTTCCGGGTCCGGTTACCGGGCGGCCTCTGCGTCCGTTATCGATCAATGCATCTACTGCCTCCTGCAGCATACGCTTCTCGTTGCGCACGATGATGTCCGGGGCGTTCAGCTCCAACAGTCTGCGCAAACGGTTATTTCTATTTATAATACGGCGGTACAGGTCATTCAGGTCAGAGGTCGCAAATCTGCCTCCGTCGAGCTGTACCATCGGCCGCAGATCCGGCGGGATGACAGGAACGACTGTCATGATCATCCACTCAGGCTTATTTTTTGACTCGCGGAAAGCTTCTACAACCTCCAGGCGCTTGATGATACGTGCCTTTTTCTGACCGGTCGCATCTACGAGCGCTGCCTTCAGCTCTGCGGAATCCTTTTCCAGATCGATTCCCTTCAAAAGCTCTAAGATCGCTTCTGCGCCCATTCCGACACGGAAGGTTCTGCCGTATTTTTCGACTGCCGACTGATAATCGGCATCTGACAATACCTGCTTCATGGACAGATCCGTCTTTCCGGGATCTAATACTATATAAGAGGCAAAGTATAATACTTTTTCCAATGTACGCGGTGATAAATCAAGGATCAGGCCCATACGTGACGGGATTCCCTTGAAATACCAGATGTGGGAAACAGGAGCAGCCAGCTCAATGTGTCCCATACGCTCTCTGCGGACATTCGATTTGGTGATCTCTACGCCACATCGATCGCAGACAACACCCTTATAGCGGATCTTTTTGTACTTTCCGCAGTGGCACTCCCAGTCCTTGCTGGGTCCGAAGATCTTCTCACAGAACAGACCGTCTTTTTCCGGCTTTAACGTTCTGTAGTTAATGGTCTCGGGCTTTTTCACCTCACCGCGGGACCACTCCCTGATCTTCTCAGGTGAGGCCAGACCAATCTGAATTGCATCAAATGAAATTGGCTGGTAGGTTTCTTTATTTGCTGTCTCAGGCATGTTGGCACTCCCTTCTAATCTTCGTTATCCAAAAGAGCATCGTCGTCAAAATCCTCTGCTCCAAAATCGTCATCCATATCGTCGGTGTCGTCGGCATCCTCGCCCTCATCAACAGCCACGAGCTCCTCACTGTCCGAATCGAACTCTACCTTTGAGAATCCGCGCTTTGCAAAGCTCTCGCTGTCCTCAAACGCAAAATCCTTGTCACCGGCAATAATCGCATTCAGATCTGTATTGCCATACTCACTGATCTCCATCAGCTCTACTTCCTGACGGTTCTCATCCAGCACCTTGACATCCAGACCCAGTGACTGCAGCTCCTTTAACAATACCTTGAAGGACTCGGGGATACCCGGCTCAGGGATATTGTCACCCTTGATGATCGCCTCGTAGGTCTTGACACGACCGACAACATCATCGGACTTCACGGTCAGGATCTCCTGTAAGGTATAAGATGCACCGTATGCCTCCAGTGCCCATACCTCCATCTCTCCGAAACGCTGTCCGCCAAACTGTGCTTTACCACCGAGCGGCTGCTGTGTAACCAGAGAGTAAGGACCGGTAGAACGCGCATGGATCTTGTCGTCTACCAGATGATGCAGCTTCAGGTAATGCATGTGACCGATCGTAACCGGTGAATCGAACGGTTCTCCGGTACGTCCGTCTCTAAGCTGTACCTTTCCATCACGGGAAATCGGTACGCCCTTCCACAGCTCTCTGTGCGCTCTGTGATCGGATAAGTATTCCATGACATCCTCTCGCAAGGTGTCCTTGTATTTCTCATAGAAATTCTCTGTCTTTCCTTCTGCCTCTGCTTCCTCAGCGTCAAACGGCATATTGACATAATCGTTCGCAAGCTCCAGTGTATCCTGGATATCAATCTCCCTTGCGCCGTCAAATACCGGTGTCTCGATATTGAAGCCGAGTGCCTTTGCAGCAAGGCTCAGATGGATCTCCAGCACCTGTCCGATATTCATACGGGACGGCACACCTAACGGGTTCAACACGATATCCAGAGGGCGGCCATTCGGCAGGAACGGCATATCCTCTACGGGAAGCACTCTGGAAACGACACCCTTGTTACCATGTCGTCCTGCCATCTTATCGCCGACAGAAATCTTTCTTTTCTGTGCAATGTAGATGCGGACTGCCTGATTGACACCGGGCGATAACTCATCCCCGTTTTCTCTTGTAAATACCTTTGCAGCGACAACAATACCGTACTCGCCGTGCGGCACCTTCAGGGATGTATCACGTACCTCACGTGCCTTCTCGCCGAAGATCGCACGCAGCAGGCGCTCCTCTGCGGTCAGCTCGGTCTCGCCCTTCGGTGTTACCTTTCCGACCAGAATATCACCGGCGCGTACCTCTGCGCCGACACGGATGATTCCGCGCTCGTCCAGATCCTTGAGTGCATCCTCGCCAACGCCCGGGACATCACGGGTGATCTCCTCGGGTCCTAACTTTGTATCACGTGCCTCTGCCTCGTACTCCTCGATATGGACAGACGTATAGACATCGTCCTGTACGAGACGCTCGCTCAGCAGAACGGCATCCTCGTAGTTGTAGCCTTCCCATGTCATGAATCCGATCAGCGGATTCTTTCCTAATGCTAATTCTCCCTGCGAAGTAGACGGTCCGTCTGCAATCACCTCGCCAGCCTCTACATGATCGCCCTTAAATACGATCGGTCTCTGGTTGTAGCAGTTGCTCTGGTTACTTCTGGAGAACTTTGTCAATCTATAATTAGAAGATGTACCATCATCATTCTTGATCCAGATCTCGTCAGACTGGGACTTTTCAATCGTACCCGCTTTCTTGGCAACGACGCAGACACCGGAATCCACGGCGGCCTTCGGCTCCATACCGGTACCGACTACAGGCGCTTCAGTCGTCAGAAGCGGCACTGCCTGACGCTGCATGTTGGATCCCATCAGCGCACGGTTTGCATCGTCATTCTGCAGGAACGGGATCAGGGCTGTAGCGACCGAGAACACCATCTTCGGAGAGACATCCATATAATCAAACATGGTCTTGTCATACTCCTGCGTCTCATCGAGGTAACGTCCGGATACGGAATTACGCACAAAATGTCCCTCTGCATCCAGCTTCTCGTTCGCCTGCGCCACATGGTAGTTATCCTCTTCATCCGCAGTCATATAAACAACCTCGTCTGTGACGCGGGGATTTCTCGGATCTGTTTTATCTATCTTACGGTACGGTGCCTCTACAAAACCGTACTCGTTAATACGTGCATAGCATGCCAGCGAGTTGATCAGACCGATGTTCGGACCCTCGGGGGTCTCAATCGGGCACATGCGTCCATAATGTGAGTAATGGACATCACGCACCTCGAATCCGGCACGGTCTCTGCTCAGACCACCGGGTCCCAATGCAGATAAACGTCTCTTGTGTGTCAACTCACCCAACGGGTTGTTCTGATCCATAAACTGTGACAACTGGGAAGATCCGAAGAACTCCTTGACTGCTGCCGTCACAGGCTTGATATTGATCAGGCTCTGCGGGGAAATACCCTCCAGATCCTGTGTTGTCATACGCTCACGTACCACACGCTCCAGTCTGGATAAACCAATACGGTACTGGTTCTGCAGCAGCTCGCCGACCGCACGGATACGACGGTTTCCTAAATGGTCGATATCATCGTCGTTGCCGATGCCCCACTCCAGATGCATGTTATAATTAATAGAAGCAAAAATATCATCCTTTGTAATGTGCTTGGGAATCAAATCATGCACACTCTTGCGGATCGCCTCTTTGATATCCTCTAAAGCAGTATTCTCCTCTAAGATCTGCTTCAATGCCGGATAGTAAACTAACTCCGTGATACCAAGCTCCTTCTGTGCAGCTTTACCGGCAAGCTCGGGTATCCACGCGCCAAGATCTACCATCATGGATGACAGCACCTTGACATTGCGCTCCTCCGTCTGGATCATGACATAGCGGACAGCGGCATTCTGGATCTCCTCTGCCTTTTCCCTTGTCAGCTGGGTGCCTGCCTCTGCCAGCACCTCTCCTGTGGTGGGATCAAGAACATCCTCTGCCAGCACCTGACCACGCAGACGGTTGCGGAACGCCAGTTTTTTGTTGAACTTATAACGTCCGACCTTTGCCAGATCGTATCTTCTCGGGTCAAAGAACATCGCAGAAATCAGGCTCTCTGCGCTCTCTACCGTCAAGGGCTCGCCGGGGCGGATCTTTTTATACAGCTCTAACAAACCGGACTCGTAGTTGTTGGAAACGTCCTTTCCAAAGCTCGCCACGATCTTCGGCTCTTCTCCAAAGTAATCAATGATCTCCTGATTACTGCCGATTCCGAGTGCACGGATGAGCACCGTGATCGGAACCTTTCTGGTTCTATCTACACGAACATAAAATACGTCATTGGAGTCTGTCTCATACTCTAACCATGCACCACGGTTAGGGATAACGGTACAGGAGTAAAGGGTCTTTCCGACCTTGTCACGGGTAATGCCGTAATAGATACCCGGTGAACGAACGAGCTGGCTGACGATAACACGCTCGGCACCATTGATCACGAACGTACCGGTCTCTGTCATCAGCGGCAGATCGCCCATGAAAATCTCATGCTCGTTGATCTCCTCTGTCTCCTTGTTATACAAACGGACTTTCACCTTAAGCGGTGCCGCATAAGTAGCATCACGCTCCTTACACTCCGGAATCGTATACTTCACATCATCTGCACATAATGTAAAGTCAACAAATTCCAGACTCAGGTGTCCACTGTAGTCTGTAATGGGAGAGATATCTGCAAACACTTCTTTTAAACCTTCGTCCAGAAACCACTGATAGGAGTCCTTCTGTACCTCAATCAAATTCGGCATTTCCAGAACCTCTTTTTGTCTTGAGTAGCTCATACGCAGGCTCTTACCAGCTTGTACAGGACGTATTCTGTTTTTCTCCATTGACGTTTCACCTCTCGTTATTATTATTTAGGCTGTTTCCGCCCAAATGAGCGCAGAATTAGCCTATTTACCACAATAAAGCATCATACATCATACCACAAGTCAAGTGGCTCGTCAAGGGGTGTTTTAATTATAGTAAAATCGTAACAGTTCAGCCCCGCCATTCGAGGAGACGCCTGACGGCGTTTTCCCACTGCTACGCAGTTAACTTTGCTCATAATCTGGCGCTCACCTCATCACCTGCAAAATGTACTCATTCATGCAAGCATGATTCCCACATTTTTGTAGGTGATGGCTGAACTGTTAAAAAAAAGAGTCGCTCGCGACTCTTTCGCGCCCGAGCGGTATGCGAAGCATATACTTCAACTCCGCGAGGTGCGCATCCTTGCGGAGCATCTTGTTTGATAGGAATTTCCTATCAAATAAAAAAGAATCCTGCTTTGCAGGATTCTCCGCCTGCGGCGGGTCGCTTATGCGACATA
>CAVHZH010000019.1:0-26026 GCA_963640395.1 Oscillospiraceae bacterium | reverse complement strand
GTCTGCCATAGGTGTAAATAAAGCAGTGTAAATATATTGCATGATGACCTCCTTACTAGGAGCAGAAAGCAGATTTACAGCTTCCTGCTAATGTTGGCTTCCTTGAAGATATACCTCATATCGTTTTCGTTGAAATCGTGTCGTTTGACTGGAATGGTGCTGTGCGTTTGCGGGTTGTAATAGATATCGTGATTTGCACCGTGACGTTTCAGCTCATAACCGGAAGCATTGAGTTGTTTTATCGTTTGTTGTCTTGGGTTCATTGTGTACCTCCTATAACTATATTATACACAAAAATACACAAATGTCAATAACATACACAAATATACACAAAAAATATATGAAAAACAGAACGGGGAAAATCGCGCAAAGCCGCATAAGTACCGAATACGAGGGGGAATAGCATGAGAGAAAACCTAAAGAGAGCAAGACAGGAAAAGCACCTGACACAGCAGCAGGTAGCGGACAAGCTGGGAATCAGCTTGAGATACTATAAGCAGATAGAATCAGGCAGCAGGACAGGTGATTTTGCTATCTGGGATGCGCTGGAAGATCTTGCGGGAGTTCATCAAAGGAAACTCCGTGAGATGCAAGCCACTCATCGCGACCGAGCAGATAATCAATAGAGATATCAAGGATGTCCGCAATCTGCACGAGAAGGTCAAAAGAAGGGCAACGTGTACCCTGTTCATATTTTTGATATGAATTCAGCGTGATTCCAAGCATATCAGACATTTTCTGTTGAGTATAGGAATTAGCATTACGAGCAGATCGCAAACGAGAACCAAACATATAAGCCTCCATAAATAAATTCTTGACATTGCATACAAAGTGTACTATATTATCAAGAAACAATATACATACAATATGTATATATACGCTTAGTATGTATGCAAGAACAGGAGGACAATTATGAGTGATATCAAAGGCATGCAGATAGTAGAGGTAAGAGGAATCCGGGTGCTGACAACAAAGCAGCTGGCGGAGGCATATGGCACACAGGTGACAGTATTAAGGGAAAACTTCCGGAGAAATAAAAGGCGCTATATGGAGGGGAAACATTACATAGTGCTTGAAGGACAAGAATTGAATGAAATAAAAAGAGAGACACAACTTGTGTCGGTCTTTAAGCAGGTGAAAAAAGCAAATCTCTGGACAGAACGCGGGGCACTGCTCCATGCAAAGTCCATCAATACCGATCAGGCATGGGAGGTATATGACAGGCTGGTAGATTTCTATTTCCGTGCAAAGGAAGTCAGGGAGGAAGCCAAACCGGCAGCAGTTGCACCGGTGCAACGCAAAGCCCATCCAATGACGATCAAGGTCACAGATACGCCGGATAATGTAAAGATACAGCTGCTTGTCAAAAAACTGAAAAAGGATATCGCGGGACTTGATTCAGTCCTAGACCAGTTCCACAGGTATCTCAGCAAAGAAGATTATGAACATCTCAGTCAAGTAGCCGATCTGATGGCTATGGGGCTGTACAAAGACACACTAGGGCTGGCAGACATCCAGCCGAACATAGTAGAGAAAATATTGTAAAGGAGGAGCAGAATGGCAAAGGGAGACATCTTGGAGATGAAACAGAGAATGACACCTAGGAGGAATAATATCACATGGGTTGTTACATGCCTGATCGAGCCGGACGGAGAGATCAAACACGTACACAAGAAGCGGTTGGTAAGTATGCGGGGGGAAGAATATTTTAAATACATTGCGGTGATCAAGCAGGCATTCGCAGAAAAACAATATGGTGACGGGGTGATGCAGGTTGAAACTGACGGTGCCGGGATTATGACAATCGCAATGGAATCAGCGATAAAGAGCGAAATGAAAGATGATGGTGTGATTGATGAGATCATCCAGGATGTGAGACACGCCATCAAGACAGAGACCCGTCATGCGGTCGTTATATGGCAGGACATTTACGACATCATTGTCACAGACAAGAACAATGAACAGTTGGATGAATCCGAGGAAGTCCTTAACTATATTGGGGTTATGGTATGCCCGGTCAGAATGGACGGGGCGGGGCTAGCATACAACAGCAGGACAGAGGAGTTTGAAGCGAAGGAACGGAAGTGGCTCATGGGATCTCCAGACTTTGCCGCCATGTGGCCGAGTCTGGTAAACCACAGACCGGACTCGGATATGGTGACGATGTATTTTGCAAATCCTGCAGCGCCGGATCACAAATTTGCCGGGGAATATCTTGGATGCGTGGAGTTCCAGACCAGAACGGAGATACAGAACAAATTTGAGCATGTGGTACTGGCAAGCCTTGAATCTCCGGATGAGCTGAAAGAGACACTTTGGCGCATACACTATAAACTCAGAACCGTAGACCCGAATTGCCGGTTGTCTGCCGAGAATGCGGAATCTGTATGCAGGCTGGCAGGAATCCCGGATGGCATTTCCGCCAAGATTGGACAAAACTATAGCAGGGAGTTTCCTGAACCGCCGTTTGCAGGGGATCTCTATGTGAAAAAGTATGCGAACAGATATGCAGCTCTTGCAAGGGAACGGGAGATCAAACAGACACTTAACAAGGCAGCAGATGCCATTGACGAGATGTCGGGGAGCGGGGAACTGACGGTAGACATCCGGCGCGTGGCAGCAGGGTTATAGGAGGGGCATATGCAGAACATCAGACGAAAAGACCAGACTGCCACGATCCTGTCAGCCTATTATAACAGCCGGGTTGTGAGCTATCTGGTGCTGCATGACAAATTTGGTTTTGGAGGGAAACGCATACAGAAGCTGGAACAGGCGGTAGATAAGTATCTGGATGATTACGAAGATGACGTTTATCAGGCAGGATTTTTTGAATCGGAAATGAAAGGGAAGGGTATAGATGTCAGGTCGGTAGTACATGAGATCCCGACACGCATCCGCATGATGCTGACATACGGCAGCAGGATCCCAAAGCGGATCACACCGCAGGACGCAACGACGATCAGATACTCTATGCAGGTATTCTACGCGGTCACACTCTATGCACTGAATCGGGACATGAAAGTGTCGGTGAAAAAATTACAGGAGATCTACCTGAAGTGGATGAAGTTTAATTTTGAATGCCTAGGAGAGAAGAACAGATTAAGGATCGAGGATGTTGTTACGGTACTGTGTGAAGAATGCGGCTATCTGGATCCGAGATATGTGAGGGAGAAAGTATGAGATTGATCGATGCGGATAACTGAAATCAGGTTGCAACACCTGTTGAAAGGCAAAAGAAACGCACACACAAGAGCCTCCGGAAACATAGTTCACAGGATGTAACGGGGCATAGATTACAAGCGGCGGTCACTTCTGACCGCCGGAAAGGAGATCGATGAAAGAAACACTATATCGCTGCAATAAATGCAAGGAGCTGATCGTAGATACCAGACACAAGATAGCGGCGCTGAATGAAGCAGGAAAAACGACAAAGTACGGGGCATTGCTTGAAGATATTGATCTGTGTGAAAATTGCATGGCATCGGTATCATTGAGCATTCTGGACATCGTGGGAGATCAGGAGAGGGAAACAGAACCGGGCGATGATTCGGAAGAATCCAAACAGGGGCAGCAGCTGCCAGAGGACAAAAAGACTTATCAGTGCAGCAAGGTCATAAAAACATGTAAGTATGCGGAGAAAGTAGGCGCGGCATGGTGCTGTAATTACATAGTGGTTGCGAAACACCGCAGGGGCTGCGAACCGGAGCAGTGCGACAAATACGAGCGGGTTGTACGAAAAAGAGGGCGGAAGCCTAAAACACCGGAAGGGGAATGCTAAATGAGGGGCGACAAGACATGCCCTTGTTTCAAGTGCCTGGACCGCACGGTCGGATGCCACGGAAAATGCGAACGGTACACATCATGGAGCGCAAACCGGCAGCAGGAGCGGCAAAAGATCCAACAAATCAAGGAGTTTGAAAGGGCACAGGATGAGTATATAGCGCAGGCAGCAAAAAGAATGAGCAGGGGAGACAAGAAATTGAAAGCGAGGCGGCAATTTGAACAGTAGCAAAGAGAAAAAAGCTAAGTTGAACCAGTATAGAAAGCTGAAAGATATGTCTGACTGGCTAGATAAGCAGGCAAGGGAGCTAGGGGACAAGGCGGTGTCGGTTGGGAAAAAAATGAGCGATATGCCGCGGGGAGGCGGCAAGGAGACGATGGAGGAGCTGCTGATCGAAAAGGTAGACATGGAGAGAAGGCGCGATGATTTTGAAAGAAGGGCAAAAAAAGCAAAAAGCGTAGTGCAAGGGTATATAGACACGGTTACATCCTCAAGGCATAATACGTTGCTGAAAGGATTGTATATCGATCGGCTATCGGTAGAAGAAATTGCAGAGAAAGAGGGCTATTCCATAAGACAAGAGTGGAGAATTTATAAGGAGGCGCACCAGATGGTAGATGTCAGTAAAGTGTCAGTAAGATGTCAGTAGAGTGTCACAAGCAATCGTGCTAATATGGTATTAGCAAAAAAATGATAAGAGCCGTAAAAAGCCGGACAAAATGTAAGAGCCGATGGAAAACGGCTCTTTTTCGTGCTTGGAGGATATGAGGTGCTGAAGTCGTGCCAGTATTGCGGAAAGATACATGATACAAAAAATAGATGCGCAAAAAAAGAAGCAGCCGAGGCAGAAAGATGGAGGCAGAGGAAAAATACAAAAGCCGCAGGTCTTAGAAGAACAGCCGCATGGACAAATATGTCAAGGAGCATAAGGGAACGGGATAATTATATGTGCCTATGCTGCAAGGCGAATCTGCCGGGTACGATACGGATCTACAATACCAAGGACCTATCGGTGCATCATATCGTACCGTTAGAGGAAGATTACGACATGGGACTGGAGAGAACGAACTTGATCACTGTGTGCGGGGTACATCATGAGATGTGCGAAGCAGGAACCATAGGCAGGGATACGCAGAGGTCGTTGGTGGACGAGTCGATGAGGTTTGTCGGAGAGGAAGGCGATGCGCCGTTGGTGCTGTAAGCCCCCCCACCCTCTTTGACAGACGTTTGCACCGTTCCCTAAGACCGACGCCCCACCTTTTTACACAAAATATTCCCAAAATGAGAATTTTTTATTTGCCGGGGGAGGGATGTTATGGGAGGTAGACCGTCAAAACCATATACAGTGCTGACAAGCGAAAAAAAGAGCCATCGGACAAAGAGGGAACTGCTCCAGAGACGAGATGGAGAAACGGCACTGCTGTCCGGCGTGAAGATCAAAGAAGCACCGGAGGTTCGGAGCAATGAGGAAGCGCACAAAGAGTACAGGCGTATAAAAAAATTGCTGACGGCAATCAATAAAGAGGATGAGCTGTACGGGGCGGTGATCAACCGGTATTGCCTGATATCTGCGGAGATCAAAGGTCTTGAAGCAGACAGGAAATATTACGCAGAGATGCTGTATGAAATGCGAGAAGATTTGCACGAGGCGAAAACAAAGCTGGAGAATCCGGTAGAGTTCATACAGCTATTTGCAGACGCGGCACGGTCAATGGCGAAGATCACAGCCAGCATGAATGCTGTTGATAGGACAATCCAGCAGAAAAGGAAAATGCTGCTGGACATAGAGAAAGAGTCAGTCATGACAATATCGGCAGCGCTGAGGACGGTCCCCAAAAAAGAAGAAAAGTCAGGGAATCCCTTGTTAGAGGTGCTGGGCAGTGGATGAGATCAAAGACTGCCGGGCTTATAAATACTGTGAATGGGCGCAAAGGCGAGATAATAAAAAAGTACCGTGGTATGTAAAGCTGCAGTGCAAATCATGGAAAAAAATTGCGGATGGACAGGATGGACAGGCTTATATAAACGTGCAGACTTATTCGAAGGTGCACAAGCTGCTCCATCTAATGATCCATCCGGATCTGCATAAACCGTTGGATGAATCGCTGGAGGATTACGCGGCATTTTTCATAACGGCAATATTTTGCACAAAAATGATAGACCCAGATGATGGCGTGGAAGTGAGATTTTATGAGACGGCATTGTTAAAGATCGCAAGAAAAAATTTTAAAACATTTAATGCAGCGGTGATATTTATATTGCTGATGCTTACCGAACCGCGATTTTCGCGTTTTTTTTCGGTGGCACCGGACTTGAAGCTGTCAAAAGAACTTCAGGTGGCTATACAAAAGATAATCAAATCAAGCCCCTTATTGAGCGATGAATTAAATCCGGTATTTAAAACGCTAAGGAGCGAGGTCAGGTGCCTGCTCACGGATAGCGAGTATACACCGCTTGCGTATTCGGAAGATAAAATGGACGGAAAGCTGCCAACGGCATTTTTGGCGGATGAAGCTGGTGCGATGGATTCGTACCCGGTGGAGGCAATGAGATCGGGGCAGATAACATTGTTGAATGCACTTGGAATCGTACTGAGCACGGAATACCCGAACGATAATAACGTGATGATCGATGAGGTAGACAAAGGGAAAAAAGTGCTTGATGGGCTGCGGGATGACCGGAGGATGTTCTCGCTCATATATGTGCCGGATGATTATCTCTGGCAGGGCGATGAATGGCAGCACAATGATCTGTGTATTTACCAAAGCAACCCAGTAGCGTGTACAAACAAAAGAATTTTCCGGAAAATAGTGGATAAGCGCACAGACGCTATCGACTATGAGAATAAACGGGAAAACTACCTGTGCAAACACAACAATATTAAATACAAGGGTTTAGGAGTAGAAGGCTACATCGAGATCACGAAAGTACGCAAGGGAGCCCGGAAAAAGGATGATGAGTGGTGGAAAGGCCGCAGAGTGTGGCTTGGGCTCGACCTGTCCATATCGGAGGATAATGTATGTGTTGACATGAAAACCTATGAGGGTGCGACAAAGGACGATGCTGTGCTATACACGCGAACGATGGGATTTATACCGGCTGGAAGAATTGCACAGAAAAGCAAAAAAGAAGGCGTAGATTATAATGCACTGATCAGGAATGGATGCTGTATTGCCTGTGGGGATGAGGTCATTGATTATACCAGAGTGGAAGAATATGTGCTGACATTAGAAGAACAGCTTGGCGTAGAAATTCAGCAAATTGGATACGACAAATGGAATGCGATGTCGAGTGTGCAGAAATTTGAAAAAGAGGGGTACGAATGCGTAGAGATCAAACAGCATTCGAGTGTCCTACACAGCCCTACAAAGTGGATGAAAGAGTGCATACTGTCGGGACGGTATTTTTATGACAATAATCTGATGCTGGAGATCAACTTTCAGAATGCCCGGTGCACAGAGGACACGAACAAGAATAAATACGTGAATAAGAGAAAGTCAGCAGAAAAGGTAGACCAAGTTGTAGGCAATATCAACTCAACATATCTCATTGAGCAGGAGTTATTGTATGGGCAGGCAGAAACGTTTGTGCAGATATTTTAGGGGGTCATATGGGATTATTTAACAGGAAGAAAAAACCGGAGACAAGAGAGGATATGGTGGATGCAGAGCAGATAGCAGATCCGCTGTTGAGGGCGTTGATCGGAAAAACAACGGCAGACAGAGAAACGGTGATGAACATACCGGCAGTGTCCGCCTGTGTGAACGTGATCGCAGACACGGTAGCTTCCTTGAAGATCAAATTGTACAAAAGAAACGGAGACCGCGTCGAGGAGGTTACGGACGATTATAGGACATACCTGCTGAATGAAGATACCGGAGATACACTGGATGCTGTGCAGCTTAAAAAGGCAATGGTTACAGACATGTATCTGGGACGAGGGGGATATGCATATGTCAACAAGGCGGGGCGGGATGTAAAATCAATACACTACGTGGAATCGGAGCGGGTGAGTTTTTTGAAAAATACTGATCCGATCTTTAAGGACTTCCAGATCGTGGTAGGAGGACGGTCTTATGAGCAGTGGCAGTTCATTGTGTTATTAAGAAATACAGTCAATGGGTGCTACGGACGGTCAATCATAGACGAGTCACCGGAGCTGCTGGATGTTATATACAGCTCACAGCAGTTTGAGAAAAATCTTGTAAAAACAGGTGGAAATAAGAAAGGGTTCTTAAAAGCGACAGAGAAGCTCACCGAGGAGGTAATGACTAAAATCAAAGCCGCGTTCCGGCAGCTGTATGCGAATAACGAGGAAAACGTGCTTGTACTGAATAAGGGAATGGAGTTTCAGGAGTCATCGAACACATCTGTAGAGATGCAGATGAATGAGAACAAGCAGACAAATAATGACGATGTGTGCAAGTTATTTCTAATTCCACCACCAATTGTCAACGGAAAATCGACAGAGGAGGATAAGAAGCAATTTTATCAAAATTGCATATTGCCCCTGTTGACGCGATTTGCAACAGCGATTAACCGCGTATTGTTGGCGGAAGATGAAAAAAGGAGCATGTTCTTTGCGTTTGATGATGCAGACCTGACAAAAGGAGATATCCAGAAGCGCTTTACAGCATATAAAACTGCGCTTGATGCGGGATTTATGCAGTTGGACGAAGTGCGCAAGAATGAGAAGCTGCCGGCATTTGGGCTTGATTTTATTAAGCTGGGATTGCAGGATGTCCTTTATTATCCGGAAGAGGACAAGATCTATACGCCGAACACAAATAAGCTGTCGGAGGTGTCACAAATGGCAGCAGTGACAGAAAACGATAAAGTTGCACCGGTGCAACAGAAAGGAGAAAGCAGTGAAGATTGAAATCAGAGGGGATTGCGTGCATATTGACGGATATGTCAATGCAGTAGAACGGGATTCAAAGGTGCTGCACGGAGAAAAGGGAGCATTCGTGGAAAAAATCAAGGCGGGTGCATTCCAGAGAGCGCTCGAACGGGCGAAAAGGACTGGATACGATGTGAAGGTGCTTCTGAACCATGACTATGCAAGAGAACTAACAACGGCAAGAGACAAGGATACGGCAATCACAGAGGACAACATCGGCTTGAGATGCAAGTGCGAGATCAGGGATGCGGAAGTGGTGGAAAAGGCGCGGAATAAGCAGCTTTCAGGCTGGTCATTTGGGTTTATACCGCTCAAGGACAAATGGAAAACCGAAGACGACCGGCAGCACAGAGAGGTACGAGAACTGGAACTGAAAGAGGTGTCCATTCTCGATAATAAGCATATACCTGCCTATGATGGAACATCGATCGAGACGCGGAGCAGTGACCTGATAGAGCTGCGGGTGATGGGCGACGATGTGGAAATTGTCGATCTGACAGAAACAAAAACAACGGGAAACTACAAGTACCGCAACAAAATTTTAGCAACCAGAGCGCGCAGGTAGCACGCTCTTTAAGCGCAAAAGGAGGAAAAGAAAAATGCCTAAATTTATGAATTTAAAGAAACTCACCGAGCAGAGAGCAAAGATCCAGAAAGAAATGCAGGACATGGTCGATGCTGCAGATGCGGAAGAAAGAACGCTGAACAGTGCAGAGGCAGAGGAGTTTGAAGAAAAGGAGCAGGAGCTGAAAGACATTGATGCATCTATCCGGGCACTTCAGGCGGTGAGGGATCTTGAACAGGATCAGGAACAGGAAACACGCGAGCAGGAACAGCCTAGTGAGGAAGATGCGGAAAAGCGCGACATCGAGAGCTTCGATGCGTATATCAGGGGGACGCTGGAAGAACGGGCAGCTGCCAATATGACAAAGACTGATAACGGCGCTGTGATACCGACATCAATTGCGAACAAGATCATCACAAAGGTTGTAGACCTTTGCCCGATCTACCATGACGCGGACAGATACAATCTGGGTGGGACATTGACTATCCCGTACTACGACGAGTCAACAAAGGACATTAAAATGGAGTACGCGGATGAATTTACGGATGGCGAGTCGTCTACTGGAAAATTCGCAAGCATTTCGCTGACGGGATATCTGGCACGTGCAATCACCGACGTATCCAAGAGCCTGATCAATAATTCATCCTTTAATATTGTGGATTTTGTGGTAGACCGCATGGCGCTGTCGATCGCGCGTTTCATTGAAAAAGAGCTGTTGTTTGGAACAACTGACAAAGTAACTGGATTGTCAGGCGTTACACAGAGCACGACGACGGCAGGGGCAACGGCAATTACATCGGATGAGATCATTGACCTGCAGGAGAGCATACCGGACGTATATCAGGCAAATGCCTACTTCATCATGAACAAAAAGACCAGAACAGCGATCCGCAAGCTCAAGGATGGACAGGGCAATTACCTGCTCAATAAGGATGCTACGTCACGCTGGGGCTATACCTTATTCGGGAAAGATGTATATACATCTGCAAATATGCCGGAAATGGCAGAGGGTGTGACTGCAATTTATTATGGAGACTACAAGGGTCTGGCAGTAAAGGTTTCCGAGGACATCAACATTGATGTATTGAGGGAAACAAAGGCGCGGCAGCATGTAGTAGAGGTGCTCGGATTTGTGGAGCTTGACGCAAAGGTGCAGAATGCGGAAATGATCGCTAAACTTGTGATGGGTGCCGGAAAATAAGAGGTGACGCATGAAGGTAAGTGAAGTTGATGCAAAAGAGCTGGCAGAATATGCAAGGCTGGATGATCCGGGGGAAATCGAACTGAAGGAACTGGAGCGGATGCGCGACAGTGCGGTGGCGATGGTTGCTGCCTATACCGGATTAAGTGAGGCGGAATTGGATGAGCACGCGGATATCACGCAGGCGCTCTTTGTGCTCGTGATGGACATGTTTGATAACAGAAACCTCTTGATTGATTACAAGTCAACGAAGCTTAATCCGGCAGTAAGAACGATCCTTGATATGCATTCGGTAAATCTGCTGTAGGAGGATGCCATGAGAACTATGGACATAGGAAGGCTGAACAAGCGAATTACCTTCATGAAGCTGGGAGAACATGAGGACGAGATGGGACAAACCACACAGGGCTTGACGGAGGTCAAGACTGTGTGGGCTTCCATTAGCCCGCTGAGAGGATCGGAATATTATGAGGCGCAGAAGATTCAGGGCCGCGTATCGCACAAATGCTATGCGAGGTATCTGGAGGGAATTGATCCGGATTGCTATATCAGGTATAACGGAAAAGATTATGCAATCACAAGTGTCATTGATATTGATCTGGATCACAAGATGCTGGAGATTTATTGTTACGAATATGTGAACAAGGAGAAAATCGGAGATGAATGAAACCATGTCTTTAGAAATCGACGGGTTAGATGGACTGGTGGAGTCATTTGAAGGCTTTGTCAGGAAATATCCGGATCGCGCAGCAGAAATTCTGGTAGGGCAGGCGAAAGAACTGCGGAAAGATGTGGTGAAGCAGGTAAAAAACGATACGGACACAGACGGAACGTCCAGAAAATCCCTTGCAAAGATCGGGTCATATGGGATTAGCCCGGTGAAGGGGTTTGGCGGAAACCAGTACGTGGAAGTATCGGCAAAATCCCCGCATTTTCATTTGCTGGAAAATGGCCACAGGAACGTGGTGCCAAAGAGCAGGACAATCAAACGTCCGGACGGTGAGAAAGTCAAGGTCACTAACCCTAATGGGGGTCAGACGGTAGGGTTTACCCCGGGCTACCATTTCATGGATGCAGCGTCGAAAAAAAGACAGGTAGCTATACCGGCAGAGGTAGCCGGAGAAGTGAATAGGCTGTTAAAAGAGGAGGGGCTGCTGTGACTTTGACGGAATTGAAAGGCGGATTGCTTGCACTGCTGAAAACAATATATCCAAAATATAAATATTATAGTGCGGCTGTCGTGGAGGGCTATGACAGACCGTGTTTCTTCACGCAGTTGAAGCCGGTGGATATGGGGACAGAAAATTACAACTCCAGAAAGAACCGGATGATTTTTTATATTACGTATATGCCTAAACGGGTCGATGAAGCGGAATCGCTTTGTATGATACAAGAAATGCGCGACCTATTTGGAATGTATGTAAAAATCGGCGGGAGAGTGGTATATGTTGAGAACCTTGACTGGAATTTCATAGGAACAGATAGGAACATTCTGGAAATGTCAGTGGAATTATACTGGCTTGACCGGATAGAACACAACACGGACGCGCCTGTGATTGAACAGGTAGTGACAAGTAAAGAAATGGAGGAATAGATACATGGGAATGCCGAGCGTAACAATCACGTTCTCTGAGCTTGCAGCGACAGCGGTCAAGCGCGGGGAACGCGGAATAGTAGCTTTAATTCTGAAAGACGCGGCTGTACCGGATACAAACCCGGTCGTATGCATGTCTAATGAGGATGTGCCCAATACCATGAGCACAGCAAATCGGGAGCAGATCAAGCTAGCATTGATGGGGTATGTGAATACACCGAGGAAGGTGGTCGCATATGTTTTGCCAGAGGAAGCAGAAGATTACACGGATGCATTAAACTTTTTGAAAACAGAAAAATTTGACTATCTGGTAGTGCCGACAGCGGCAACGGACGGAAAAACGGCGGATGTGGTATCGTATGTGAAAACACAGAGAACGGCAAAGAAACTAATCAAGGCTGTTTTGCCGAACACGACAGGCGATTGCGAGGGGATCATTAACTATGCAACAGAAACAGTGAACGCAGGGGATACAGAGTACACGACGGAACAGTATTGCGGACGAATTGCCGGAATCATTGCGGGGACACCGCTGTCGATCGCATGTACCTATGCGCCGCTGAATGAGCTGACTGATTGTACACGGCTTACAAGGGCAGAAATGGATACAGCAGTGGATGCAGGACAGCTCATTGTATGGTGGGATGGAGAAAAGGTCAAACTTGGGCGCGGGGTGAACTCGTTGACCACATTGACACAGGGCAAAAATACACAGTTTCAGAAGATCAAGATCGTGGACACCATGGACATGATCGAGAATGATATCCGTCAGACGGTAGAGGATAACTATATCGGAAAATATGCAAACACATATGATAATAAGTGCTTGCTGATAGCGGCAATCGGAAATTACTTTGATCAGCTGGTGCTGGACAATATCATCCAGTCATATGAGGTGGGCGTGGACATTGAGGCGAACAGAAGATACTTGCAGGGGCGCGGGAAAGATGTGGATGCGATGTCTGATGATGAGATCAAGACGGCAAATACAGGATCTTTTGTATACCTGACATGTAGCTTGTCAATTCTGGACGCGATAGAAGATATCGTGCTCCCTATCAGCATTTAAGGAGGAAAAGATGGTCAGACCAGAAAAAGTATTCAACGGAACATTCGGGGAGCTGTGGATTGACGACTATTATCTTGCAGAAGTCACAGGGCTTGAAGCAAAGATTACCCTGAAAAAGTCTGAGGTGAATCAGACGGGAACGTTATTCACGGGGTACAAGGTTACAGGAATTGAGGGAAAAGGCACTGTGAAGCTCAATAAAGTGTCGTCGTACTTTATTACGAAAATGAACGAGAACATGAAAGCCGGAAAAGCCACAGTATGTACAATCATGTCAAAACTGGCAGACCCGGAAGCAGGTGGGACGGAACGTGTTAAGTTTACCGGATGCACGTTTGACGAGTTGATACTGGCGAGCTGGGAAGCGGGCAAGCTGGGAGAAGAAAGCTATCCGTTCACATTCACCGGCTGGGAAGTATTAGACAGCGTAGAATAAGGAGAAAAAATATGAATTTAGTAGAGAAACTGTTAAAGGCGGATGCAAAAACGGCGGAGCAGAAGGAAACAAAAACGGTCCTGTCAAAAAGACTGCAGAAGATTTTAGGGGCAAACGAGCCTGTGCCGGTGGTCATTCGCGAGCTGAATCCGAGAAGAATCAACGACATTGTCGATTACCAGATCAAGAAAGACGGGAGCGTTGACCTGACAAAAGCCTATGACGCATCATTGATGATGTGCGTAGAGGGGTGCGTAGAGCCGGATCTGACAGACAAGGAACTGCAGGATCATTTTGGATGTAAAAGCGCAAAAGATTTGGCAGAAAAGCTGTTCCGGGCAGAGGCAGGCGATATCGCGAAAGAAATATCTGTATTATCGGGAGCAGATGATGATGCAGAAAAGCAGGAGGATGAGATAAAAAACTGATTGAAGCGGATTGGGAGGTGCAACTAATGTACCTCCTTTTTCGCTATCATCATATTACGCCGATGCAATATTGCCAGATGGGACATGGAGAACAAAAGGTAATATGTGCATTTATGCATTATGAGATTGAACAACGCATGAAAGAGCTCCATGAACTGGAGGGATGGTGAAATGGCAGGAAAATTCGTAGATGTAACTCTCCGGTTGATTGACAAAATGACAAGTCCGCTGAATGCTGCCGGGGCGAAGCTGAAAGACAGCGCGAAGCAATGGGAACGCGCCGGAAAACAGATCCAGAGCGTGGGAAAAAGCATTGAAAAGGTTGGAACGGGAATGACAAAAGCCGTGACGCTCCCAGTTCTCGGAGCAGGGGCGGCAGCCGTGAAAACCGCGGCGGATTTTGAAAAGGGAATGTCCGGAGTACAGGCGATCTGTGGAGCGACCGGTGAAGAGCTTACAAAACTGTCGGAAAAAGCAAAGGAAATGGGGGCCAAGACAAAATATTCGGCAACAGAGGCAACGGATGCATTCAAATACATGGCTATGGCGGGCTGGGATAGCAGCCAGATGCTGAACGGCATTGAGGGTATCATGCATCTGGCAGGAGCCACAGAGGAGGATCTGGCGTCAACCTCCGATATTGTGACAGATGCGATCACTGCATTCGGACTGTCGGCGAAAGATACAAACATGTTTGTAGATGTCTTGGCACAGACAGCAAACCGGTCAAATACAGATGTAGGGATGCTTGGCGAGTCTTTCAAATACGTCGCGCCAGTAGCAGGGGCGATGAAGTACAGCGTGCAGGATGTCGCAACGGCGCTCGGACTGATGGCGAATAATGGAGTAAAAGCATCAACGGCGGGAACCTCCCTGCGGTCATGGATATCGCGGATGGCAGCGCCGACAGATGCAGTGGCAGACGCGATGAAGGCGGTAGGGATATCGTTGGCAGACGCGGACGGAAAGACAAAAGACTTTATGACAATCCTAAAGGACACACGCAAAGGATTTTCGCAGCTAACAGAAGCCCAGAAAGCCCAGTATGCATCTGCGCTGGCAGGAAAAAACGGCATGTCCGGGTTGCTGGCAATCGTAAATTCATCGGATAAGGATTTTGCAGATCTGGCGAGTGCCATCTATGATTCAGATGGCGCGTGCCAGCAGATGTATGACACAGCACAGAACAACCTAACGGGACAGCTGACAATATTAAAGTCAACCGTCGAGAGCATTGCAATATCGTTTGGCGATCGGTTGATACCGTACGTAAAGCAGGGCACAGAGTGGGTGCAGAAGCTGGCGGATAAATTCAACGCTTTATCCCCGGCACAGCAAGACATGATTATAAAGATAGCACTCATGGCTGCGGCAGCAGGACCGGCGATTTTAATGTTTGGGAAAACCGTCACGATTGTGGGGAAAACGGCATCAATGGTCGGAAAAGCGGGAAAGGCGTTCAAGACCTTCGGAACGGTGGCAGCAATGGTAGGGTCGCCGGTTGGCATTACGATCGGGGTTCTGTTAGCGCTGACCGCGGCCGGCGTACTGCTGTACAAAAATTGGGACAAGGTCAAGGCTACGGCTGGCAAGGTGTTTGGATATGTAAAAGGCGTATTCCAAACCTGCGGAACATCCGGCGAGGGTATGAGGAAAAAGATCGAACCAATAGCGGGAAGGTTCAAAGAAATTGGAGCCGAGGTAAAGGAGCTCTGGAGTGTAGTCAGCCCATATGTGAAAAAAATAGGAAGCGTGATAGGAACAGTATTCAAGGTAGAGATAGGCGCGGCAATCGGGGCGGCTATCGGCTTCCTCGGCTCGATGCTTGCATCGGTTACGGGCATTATTGATGGAATACTGGATGTATTTAAGGGACTGATAAAGTTTGTCGCAGGGGCGTTCACTGGAGACTGGAAAAAGGCATGGGATGGGATTAAAGATATTTTCGGCGGTACATTCAAAGCACTCGTTTCATTGGCCAAGATACCGATGAATGGGGTCATAGGGATTATTAACGGAGCGATAGCGGGAATTAACAAGCTCGGCATTACAGTCCCGGATTGGGTACCGGTGATCGGCGGAAAAGATTTTCACATTAACATCCCGGTCATTCCACAGCTTGCAAAAGGAACGATGAACTGGAAAGGCGGCCCGGTACAGGTACATGAGCGAGGCGGGGAAATCATCGACCTGCCAAGAGGAACGCGGGTCTATCCGCATGATAAATCCGTCCAGATGGCATATAAGGCGGGATCGTCCGGAAAATGGTCTTTCAATTTAGAAAAGCTGGCGGATCAGATAGTGATCCGCGAAGAGGGAGATATCAAAAAGATTATGAACCAGCTTGCGGAGATGCTGGAAAAAGCGAGCACAAATGTAGGAGGCAGCGTAGATGGAGATATACCTGTGTTGGAATAATGACGAAAATCAAATGCTATTGCCGATCAATCCGTCGTCCTTCAAGGTGACGGCTTCGCAAAACAATCAATCGGTATATGTCCATAATCTCGGAGAGATTTCATTGAAGGGGAAAAGGGGACTCGACGGCATTACGCTGGAGTCCTTTTTCCCGGGACAAAAATACAGCTTTCAGCATGGAGCGCATCACGATCCGTACAAATATTATTGCGCAAAGCTGAGAAAACTTCTTAGGGAAAACGAGACCATACATCTGATTATAACGGAAACAAATGTCAACATGTTCAGTTCGATTGAGTCATTCGCTTATGGAGAAGCAGACCAGTCGGGAGATGTAAGCTACGCATTGGAGTTGAAGGAATACCGAATGCCCGCAACGGCGAAGCGCATCAGCACGAAAAAGAAAGAGACGGTTTACACATGGAAAAAAGGAGATACATGGTCAAAGGTAGTAAAAAGACACGCGGGATCTTCTGACACATGGAAAAAAGTGCGGGCAGCAAACCAGAGCGTGATCAGGAAAGCAAAGAAGAATGCGCCGAAGAAAAAAGAGGCTGATGCATTGATCGGATACAAGGTGGTAATCAAATGATCAAATTGCGATGGAATAAGAAAAGTTTAAACTTTGAAAAAGTCGAGTGGAGCGGAACAGATACGCAGGCATCGCGGCAGATTGTATTTACAATCCAGTCAAATCCGTATGATAAAGATTTTGAAAATCCAAAAATCAAGCTAGGTGACATTGTAAGTTTGTATGATGGGCAGACGAGGCTCTTTGTAGGAGTGGTCACAAGCAGGGAAAAAACGGCTGCGATTGGAACAGCATCCTACACGGCGAGAGATTTCATGCATTATTTACTGAGATCAAACATATCAAAGGTATTCCGGTCAAAGACTCCGGAGCAGATCACTAAGCAAGTGTGCAGGATGGCTGGAATACCGTGCGGGACGCTTGCAGAAACAGGCATGAATATCCAGAAACTAATATTTGACGATCAGAGCATTTACGATATTATCATCCGGGCATACCGAAGCGTGGCAGCAAAGACCGGGAAAAAGTATATGCCGGTCATGGATGGGAAAAAGCTGTCCGTAGTAGCAAAGGGGAGTGACTCAAAAGTAACCTTGGAGCAGGGGAAAGATATTACAGCCGCAACATATTCGGACACCACGGATAATATGGTCAATCTGGTGCGGATTTATAATGATAAAAGGCAGCAGATTGGTGTGGTTGAGAAGAAAAAACTGATAGAAAAATACGGGGTCTATCAGTCGGCGTACACAAAAGAAAAGGGTGTGGACGCGAAAAAAGAAGCAGGCAGCAGGATGGCTGGCATCACAAAGGAAGCATCCGTGGAGGCTATCGGAAACCTATCTGCAACGGCAGGGAAAAGCATCGTGATCTATGACCGGGCATCAGGGCTGTATGGAAAATTCTATATAACAGCAGACACGCACGTATTTGAAAACTACACACACACAATGACGCTGGAATTGGCTTGGGAAAATGCGGTGGAAAGCGGTCGTATCTGAAATATTAAAAATCACGTTAAAGAGTGGAAAGAACAAGGGGAAACAAAAGTATAAAAAGTGCGAAAAATGCTGGAGGTAACGTATGAATGGCGCGGAGAAATTGTTAAAAATTATGCGGCAGCAGGGAGCGGTTGAAAATCCGCCAGTGCTTCAATTAGGAGAAATGTTGTCAGACACAACGTGCAGAGTTGCAGGCAATGAACTTGACAAGGATGATCTGATGATCGCAGAGCACTTGAACATGGAATATGAACTGACGGCATCTGCGGACATGTCGGCGACGATCAACTCGAATGAAGCGAGCGTGAATATCACGGATCAGAAGGTGCGAGTTCAAAACAAGCTGAAGGAAGGGGATACGGTGCTACTGTACCGGATCAGCGAGGACAGATATGTAATTATAGAGAAGGTGGTGAGTTTGTAGTGTTCCCATTTGACATAGACGATGATGAGATTGACGATAGCCAAATTGAAGAAACAGAGCCGAAAGATTATGAGATTGATTTACAAACCGGAAAGCTGACCGGGAAATTTGTGGCTGGGCTAAAAGCCATTGAACAATGGATCTATATTGCGCTATCAACGGAAAGATATTTTTACACACAGTATTCATGGAATTATGGGTCGGAATTAAATACGCTCATAGGAAAGCAGGCATCGCAGGCATATGTGGAAAGCGAAGTACAGAGAATGGTTGAGGAGGCGCTGCTAATCAATGAGTATATCACGGGAATAGAGAACCTTGTATGCAGTATAAGGATGGATACATTAACTGCAAGTTTTACAGCAATTACAGATTATGGCGAGGTGAATATCAATGTATGATGATCGGACGTATGAAAATATCATGGATGAGATGATGGATCAGTTTGGGAGTGATGTAAATACAGATGAGGGATCGCTGGCACAGAATGCATGCGCAAAAATAGCGGAGAAGCTCGAAGATGTATATGGAGAAATGGATGCGATCAATCAAAATATGTCCCCTGATTCAATGGATCTGGAGCACCTGATCACGTATGGAAAGCTGCAGAGAGGGATTGAGTATAGCTATGCAACAGCACCGATCGTCAAAGCAGTGTTTGAGCAGGAAATCGAAATAGGACAGAAATTTGTGTGTGGGGATCATACCTATACAGTGATCGAGAAGATAGAGGACTATACATATAAGCTGATGTGCGATACAGAGGGAACGGAGGCAAACACTAACCGGGGACAGTTAGAGCCAGTGGATTATGTGGATGATTATCAGGGAGGGAACATAACTGAACTGATGGTGCCAGGAACAAATGATGAGGACATAGAGGTATTCAGAGAAAAAGTGGTAGCCTCATTTAAGAGCACAGCCTTTTGCGGAAATAAAGCGGAGTACCGCAAAGAAATTGACGCGATGGAAGGCATCGGAGGATGTAAACCGCGCCGCAGAGAAAAAGGCAGTGCATGGATTGTGGTCACGGTAATCGGAAGTGAATATGATGTTCCGGAACAAAAAATCATAACGGCTGTGCAGACGGCAATAGATCCGGAACAGTCGCACGGCGAAGGGGATGGATTAGCACCAATCTGCCACAATGTAAAAATTGAACCAGCTGTGGCTGTGACAGTAATGGTATCTGTAAATATTACATGGAATGCGGGATATTCGGAGGACATGTGCAAAGAGCAGATAGAGGAAGCGGTACAAGGATATTTATTGGAACTGCGGCAAAGCTGGGAAAAGAATGAGCTTAACGACATGTACGTAAGAATAAGCCAAATCGAGGCGAGGATACTTGCCGTGGAAGGTGTCGAAGATGTGCAGGATACTACCTTGAACGGCAGCACAGATAATTTGGTACTGGAATTTGATAAGATACCGACGTTTGGAGGGCTAGAGATTGTTTGAAGCACCTGAAATCATAAAAGGAATACCAGACATTAGGCAGATATATGAAATTAACGATACCCAAGAAACGGATCTGGACGGAGCGTTAGCTGAATTAGGGGACAACATATTTATTGATAGCATGTCGGAGGAAATGACAGAAAAGTGGGAAAAGATGCTCAAGCTCGTAAAAGCAGAGGGGGATCGGCTTGAGGACCGAAGATCAAGGGTAAAAGCGAAAATACTGGAGCGTTTACCCTATTCACAGCGGGTCATTACCGGGAAAATCAAGGGTATATGTGCCGAATTATACGACATAAGCATCAATGATGATAGGACAGAAATAGAGATAGCGGCATTGTTTGACGGGGCAAGCCAAATAGAAATCATGGAGGAAATGCTTGAAAACAGCTTACCGTTAAATATGGTCTATTTGATCCATGCAAAAAAAGAGTCTGATATGCTCACGCATATCAATATTGGCGGCATCATCGCGTCGAAGCAGAAAAAGAGATACATAGAATAGGAGGAAGCGAAGTGAATGAGTTTGTATTTACGGCATTAGGGCAGCAGCTTGTGTCAAGGATGATCGCAGGCGAAGCGACAGCAACGTTTACAAGGGCAGAAACATCCGATCGGGAGTATGCAAAAAGTGAGGTCGAAACGCTTGCGGCATTGACAGACGTAAAGCAGGAAGCGCTTATCTCAAAGGTTACGCGACTTGACCAGACAAAGGTGGAGCTGTTAATCGCGCTGGATAACAAGTCCCTAACGGAGACATATAGCGTGAAAGCAATCGGCGTTTATGCCAAAGACAGCGACCAACAGGAGATCCTTTTTGGCGTGGCTGTCAATACTGAGACGCCGGATCCGATGCCGGCGCTCACAGGGCAAACGATATCGGAACTTACATATCATCTGGTGATCGCTGTGGCAGTATCAGACCAGATAGAAATATCGGTAAATCCATCGGTGGGTGCGACGGTGGAGCAGTTGGAGGAACTGGAAGGGGCTGTCAATGAGAAAGTAGAGCAACTGGTGGAGAGCGACCGGTGCCTGAATGAAAAACTAGACGCAGCCATCAACGGTTTTGAAGCCAAAACAACGGTATTCAACGATGACGGCAGTATCACGGAAACAGATGGCAGCGGGTATGTAAAAAAGACAACCTTCAACAGCGACGGCAGTATCACGGAAACGCTGTCTGGTTCTGATTCAACGCTGATCGCCACCAAGACGACAACTTTTCATTCAGACGGCAGTATCACAGAGGAGGTAACTAAATGAGTTGGGCGGAAGTAAAGTATTTATTAGACAACAGTAAAGGCGGCGGATTAGTGCCAAACAAACTAACGTCATTAGTAGTAACCTCTAGCACTATGAGCTGGAAGGCAACGCAGACGATCATCGAGAACCAAGTCGTGTGCGATGTAGGCAAGATCGTATTCCGGTATTCAAAGGACGTAGCTCCGGCTACACCGGGCGATGGCACGTTTTTGTTTGAAACCACAGAATTGAGCGGCAGACACGAATGCACACTGGACGATGGCACATGGGTTTCCGGATTTGTATACTCAGACAGAGGCGTGTTAAACAGCCGCCCCGTCAGTGCACAACCTGTATCGGTTGAGGGCTTCGCAAAAGACACATGGGAAGTGATACAGGAATGTTCTGAAGCAGGTGAAGCAAGCGGGCATTATTCGGTCGGTGATGAGAAGACAGTGTCCATCGGCGGAACGGATTACACGTTAGTCATTCTGGATTTCGGGCACGATGACTTGTCGGACGGCAGCGGTAAAGCCGGAATCACGATCGGACTAAAAAACTGCCTGACTACCACAAGACAGATGAATTCATCCAATGAGAACTCCGGCGGCTGGACATCCTGCGCCATGAGGTCATACTTGCAATCGACCGTGCTGGGACAGCTGCCGAGTGACTTGCAGGCGGTCATTAAGAAAGTAGATAAGAAAACTTCAGCAGGATCAAAATCATCAAAGATAAAAACAACGAGCGACAACCTATTCCTGCTATCGGAGATCGAGATTTTCGGTGCAACACCTTGTAGTTATGGCGGCGAGGGTGCGCAGTATCCGTACTTTACCACGACCTCAAGACGCGTCAAGACACTGGACGACGGCGGCGCTGCCACCTATTGGTGGGAGCGTTCCCCGTATGCGAGCTACAGCGACCGTTTCTGCTGTGTCAGCTCGGGCGGGGGCGCCGGCAGCTACGGCGACAGCGCCGCCAGCATCGCGTCTGGCGTGTCCTTCGGCTTTTGTATCTAGGCATCAGAACCCATCAGCCGCCCCTTGTGGGCGGCGCATAAGGAAAGGAGGTAAAATGAGCGGAGTTTACGCGAGAAACAGAGAGCCTACTACGGTAGATTTTATAGAGAGCGCGTGGGAGCTTCGGCTATATACGCTAAAGATATGCGTAAAATTCCCACAGCGATACAAACAGTGGATCACGGATTATATCGTCAGATTTTCGGCATCGGCACACATCCATGCGTATGAAGCGAACCGGATTTATCCAAAAACGAAAGCGGAGGCAGAAAAGCGCAAAGCAGAGCTTACAAAAGCATATAACGCGCTCGACCAGATGTATGCGCAGATTGATCTGGCATATCAGACGTTTCAGTTTGACAATGCCACGAACGGCAAGACGAATACCGCGATATTAGAGCAATGGCTGCCACTGGTATCAAAGACACAAAAGTTAATCAAGGGGGTTATGGAATCGGACAGAAAACGATTTAAAAACCTGCCTTAAAAAATATAGGGTATGGACTGTAAACTGCCACAAATTGGTGGGAGCGTTCCCCGAATACGAGCAACAGCAACAATTTCTGCAATGTCAGCTCGGACGGGAGCGCCAACAACAACAACGCCAGCAACGCGAATGGCGTGTCCTTCGGATTTCGTACCATGTACTCGTCAAAGTAGCTTATGTGAAATCAATGTCAGTACGATTTGATACAAAAGGAGTCCATATCCTTCCGAATCGGTAAATAGAAAACGGTCAGCTAGCCGGACGCTTCTTGCATGGTCTGCGATAACAGATTTCATGGCTAGTGCTGACAAAAAGGAAATAAAATTGAATAGTCAACAAAGAAAAGATAAGCGTTATGAGCGCAGAAAAGCCAAGAGGGAGGCGAAAAAGCGGGCATTTAATGCAGCCTATGATGATTACGACAAATGTTTTGATCTAAACGAGATCTACAACGCATTTAACGAATGCCGGAAAGGTGTAAATTGGAAACGCTCGACAAAGGTCTATTCCATTAACCATCTGAAATATGCATGGGAAACCTATGAGAGCCTGCATAATGACAAATATAAGTTCAAGGGATTTACAGAGTTTACCATCGTGGAGCGCGGCAAGAAAAGGGAGATCAAAGCCGTACATATATCTGACCGCGTCGTGCAAAGATGCCTGTGCAACAGCCTGATTCCGGTACTGTCCCACAATCTGATCTATGACAACGGCGCAAGTCTGAAAGGGAAGGGTATATCATTCAGTCTTGAGCGGTTCAAATGTATGCTCGACAGACACTACCGAAAATATGGCCGCGACGGCTATGCACTGACAATTGATGCAAGCAGTTATTTTGATAACATCCGACATTCCGTGATTATAGACGCGCTGAATGCCAACTTTGAGGACAAAAGGATCATCCGGCAAGCAAAGATATACCTTGATGCAGAAAACGGCATACAGGGACGCACACGGGGCATAGGGCTTGGTTTGGGATCACAGGTGAACCAGATTTATGCGATTGCATACCAAAACAGGATCGACCATTTTGCCACGCAGTCACCACTAATTGAAAGCTATATCCGGTATATGGATGATGCGATCCTGATTAGTGACAGCAAGGAAAAGCTGGTCGAATGGCTTGAACAGGCGAAACAGATCTACGAGGAGCTTGGTATTGTATTAAGCTCAAAGAAAACACAGATCGTCAAGTTGTCGCACGGTGTGAAATTTTTAAAAACCATGCATTACCTGAAGCCGAATGGCGAGGTGGTGCGTGTACCGTGGAAAAGATCTGCGAAAGTGATGCGGCGCAAGCTAAAAGCGTTAAGACGGATGTTCGATGATGGATTGCTGGAATACAAGGCGATCGAGCAGAGCTTCCAATCTTGGCTTGGACACATAAGGCAATTCAATGCCTATCAAACGGCTTTGAACATGCAGAAACTTTATAACAACCTATTTATTACAAATTTCCAAGGAGGTGGATGTAGTGTATAAAATCTTAGACTCAAACGGAGCGACCATCGAGGAACAAAGCAGCATCAAGTATGTAAAGATGCAGCGCAACGGGATGTGCTGCCTGTGCCGCAAGGAAGAAGCGGACGGAATCGTAGCGGCTGATAATGAGACGTACTATGCCCTCAGGGGGCGGTGGATGGACGGCATGGGCTACGAGGTAGTCACGGTCGAGGAGTTTGTGGCAGATGATGCGATCATCGGCTATTTGAACACGAATGCCGATTCAGTGACAGAAATGGCTAGTGATGTGGCATATTTGGCAGTTATGGCAGAGCTGGCAGACAGCTAAGAAAGGAGCATACTATGTATACAATCATGAAAAGACTAATCACCAAGTACAACACACAGTACCAGAACGGAAGCATTACAGCAGAGGAATACACGAATTTAAAGAGCGTGAACCAGCACAAGCTGGATGTGTTCTATCTGGGAAACCGTCTGACAGAGGCTCAGTATGAGGAATTGAGCAAGATGTGGCTGGAGGTGTAAGGCAAAGGAGGGGAGCATGCTGACTAAAACATATTTTGAGCGCCGGCTTACCAAGACGGAGGAACGCGCAAAGTCGAACACACACAGGATTGATAAGCTGGAGCCAATCGTCGGGGAAATACATACCATGAGCAAAACGATGGTACAGCTTGTGGAAGAGGTAAAGAACACAAACGAGAATGTCTGCAGCTTAGACAGGAAAATTGACAACATGGATGCGCGCGTGGATGAGATGGAACGCGCACCCGCCGAGGATGTCAAAAAGTATAAGACAACAGCAGTAACAGCGATCATCAGTACACTATCCGGAATGGTTGCAACCGGATTTATCATGATGTTTGCACAATATATCAAATAACGCAAGAAAGGGAGGAGCTTAACGTGGTGAAAAATTGCGTATTGAAACAGAATGTAAACACAGAAAAATGGATGAAGGCCGCCGGCATCCGGGCGGTCAAGACAATGGCACAGACAGCGATCGCTACGATCGGGGCGGCTGCGGTGGTATCTGCGGTAGACTGGAAGCTGGTCGTATCATCGGCTGCGCTTGCCGGCCTTGTGTCGCTGCTCACATCAATCGCAGGCATTCCGGAGGTAAAGGAGGATGAGTGATGTCATATGTCATGAAAAAGAACTTATCTGCACGCGGTAACTATGGCGGGCAGAGAGCCCTAAAGGACATCAAGTACATAACCCTGCATTACACTGCGAATGATGGCGACAGCGACGAGGGCAATGCGAATTACTTCCACAATCACATCGTCAAAGCGTCTGCGCACTATTTTGTGGATGATGACTCGGTCACACAGTCCGTGCCGGATGATTATGTCGCGTGGTCGGTCGGCGGAAAGCTGTATACTGACCATGTGAGCACCGGGGGCGGCAGGTTGTACGGCATTGCCACCAACAACAATACGCTTAACATTGAACTGTGCGATACGGTCAAGGACGGTGTGGTCAGAGCATCGGAGGCGACGATTGGGAATGCGGTCACTCTGATCCGGAAAAAAATGAAGCAGTACAGTATTGATATTGACCATGTGATCCGGCACTTTGATGTCAATGGCAAGCACTGCCCGGCGTATCTCATGGACGAACAGGCTTGGAAGAGGTTCAAGGCGCGTATTCTCGGCTATGAACTGGGGCGGGTCTACCAGATGACGAAAGCGAGCTGTCTGCGTCTGACACCGGGAGGAAAGAAAGTGGCTTACAGTGACCTGTCTGGGACTGTGCTCAAAAAGTGCAGGAATGTAAAGGGAACAGCCAAGATAAAGTATGGCAAGACGTTTGTGCTGGCGGATTTTAAGCTAGTCGGCTCCAAGCCATGGGGCAGGATGAAAGCCGGGTACTGGCTACCGCTGGAAAACGTAAAGGCAAAGTAATATTATTGGTGTAGTAAACAACCTTATACAGTAGAATTCGAGCCCGGTGCGACCACGCTCGAAAAGGAGAGCGACGGTTATGTTG
>CAVHZH010000018.1:0-26841 GCA_963640395.1 Oscillospiraceae bacterium | reverse complement strand
CTAAGGAAATGCTGATTAAATCAGCATTTCCTTAGCAGCCTCCGGCGGATCGCACGGATTTGCATGGGAAATTGCTGCTTCGCAGCGCAAATCCGGCGCGGGAAACGCTTTAATCAGCGTTTCCCTAAACAGCAGGCTGCATATCCGGTGGCAGAAAGCTGCGCAGGATGTGTGTCATATATTCTGCGAATTGAGCGGAGCTTAAAAAAACATCAGTTACGGCGACCCTTGAGTAGCATGTCTCAGGGGTCGCTTTTTGCCGGTAGGCGGGGTCTACACAGGCAGCGATCGATTTATGGACTGCCATATCCTCAGACGGCAGATAAAAATAATTTTTATAGTCCGGAAAATACATCCGCGCCATTCGCTGATAGAGCGGGATGCGGACATGTACGCGGTCGGCATGTGTGCGCAGATAGACACCGCTGACCGGATGGCGGACGGACAGCTCACCGGGAAGTATACACGGAGCATGCAGTACCGCGATCAGCTCCTCGGAGGGAGAACCGTCGAGCTGTGTGTATGGCTCGATAGACACGCAATCGACCGATGCCTCGCAGGAGAACAGTCTGTCGTAGGCAAAGATGTCCAGCAGCCGGTACATATTTTGGACATCCTCATAATTATGCAGTTGCAAAAGATGTGCGTCAGATTCGCTGGGAGCCTTCGTATAGTTTTCGTATACCTTGATCAGCTCACCGCCGGAATAGAGGTCCTCGCGGTCAATGCCTAAAAACTGTTCCAGTGCCTTCTGGCGGTAGCTTTGCAACTGCAGCATATTTTTTCGCCTGCGGCATTCCTTATAAATATCAAATAGCTCATACGCATCAAAGCATAGCCCGTTCCCGAAAAAAGCTGCTCGTGCGCACAGAAACGGCAGGTCAAAGCTGTTGCCGTTGAAGGTGATGATGCGTCTGACTCCGGCATTCTCCAGATAGGCGGAAAAGCAGCGGAGAAGCTCGGGCTCGTCCGACGGCTTATCTGCAAAAAACTGGTGCATTTCAAAGGATGTGCCACCGGCATAGAACGCAAGCCCGATCAGATAGATCTGGTGGCGGCTGCGGGAAAGTCCCGTGGTTTCAATATCTACAAACAGATCGCCCGTGCGCAGGATGGTCTGCGTGAAAGCGGACGGTGAAAAGCTGACATTTGTATCGATCCGGTGCTGCATGTGCATACTCCTTTTTATGGAAATAGCTGGCGGCAGAAGCCGCGGCTTTAAAATGATGCAATCGTATTTGAATTAAGTATACACGACTTTTGTTCGCCAAAAAAGACAAAATACTGACATTTTTTATCCATTTTTTTATGACAAACTTTCTCATTGTGTTATAATAAGGCTAATGTGCAGCAGCTCTCTATAGAGCTGCTGTCGCAATAAATATAAGGAAAGAGAGGTCAATTTGATGGGATTACGAACGTTTAGAGGCGGAGTGCATCCTTTCGAGGGCAAAGAGCTGTCAAAAGACAAGCCGGTAGAAGAATACCTGCCTAAGGGAGATCTGGTGTTTCCTGTATCTCAGCATATCGGTGCCCCCGCACAGCCGGTTGTAGCAGTCGGTGATGCGGTGAAGAAGGGACAACTGATCGCAGAAGCCGGTGGATTTGTTTCAGCAAACATCTATTCTTCGGTTTCAGGTACAGTGAAAGCGATTGCACTGCACCGTGTCGCTACCGGCGATATGGTAAATTCGATTGTCATCGAAAATGACGGAAACTATGAGGAAGTGGAATATGATGCAGTGGATGATGTCATGACACTTTCAAAGAAAGAGATTATTGAGAGAGTGAAAAAGGCCGGAGTTGTCGGTATGGGTGGCGCAGGTTTCCCTACCCATGTGAAGTTATCGCCGAAGGATCCGGAAAAGATCGACTACATTATTGCAAACTGTGCAGAGTGTGAGCCGTATCTGACATCCGATTACCGCAGAATGCTGGACAACCCGGAGCTGTTGGTCGGTGGAATGAAGATCGTATTGCGGTTGTTTGACAATGCAAAGGGTGTGCTCGGTGTCGAGAACAACAAGCCTGACTGTATTGCAAAGCTGCAGGCTTTATGTAAAGATGAGCCCCGGATAGAAGTCGTTCCGTTACAGACAAAGTATCCGCAGGGCGGTGAGCGCCAGTTGATCAAGGCTGTCACAGGCAGGGAGATCAATTCCACGATGCTCCCGGCAGATGCAGGCTGCATCGTGGACAATGTTGAGACATTGGTATGTATTTACCGTGCAGTCAAAGAGGGTAAGCCGGTGACGAACCGTATCTTTACCGTGACCGGTGATGCGGTGAAGGATCCCCGCAACTTCTATGTAAGTGTCGGAACGAATTATACCGAGCTGCTGGAAGCGGCAGGCGGATTGAAGGAATCCGGCGCAGAGAAAATGATCTCCGGCGGACCGATGATGGGATTTTCTATGTTTGATCTGAATGTGCCGATCACGAAGACCAATTCGTCACTGCTTTGCCTGACTACCGATGAGGTTTCACATCTGGAGCCGAGTGCATGTATCAACTGCGGACGCTGCGTGGAGGCATGTCCGGAGCTGCTTGTACCGTCAAGGCTTGCAAAACAGGCAAACTTAAAGCTGGGTGAGGAATTTGAAAAGTGGAATGGAATGGAGTGTATCGAGTGCGGAAGCTGCAGCTTTATCTGCCCGGCAAGACGTCCTCTGGCACAGTCCATCAAGACCATGAAAAAAGATATTCTTGCGGCAAGACGTAAAAAATAGAGAAAGAGGTGTAAGACATGGATAACATTTTACATGTTTCATCATCACCCCATGTGCGTGCGAAAGATTCTACCAACCGGATCATGGCATATGTGATTCTTGCATTGCTGCCGACGACACTGTTTGGTATTTACAACTTTGGCGCGCGGGCATTGCTGCTGATCGTGCTCACGATCGCAAGCTGTGTCGGCACAGAGTGGGTGTTTGAGAAAATTATTCACAAAAAAAGCACGATCAGCGATCTGAGCGCTGTCGTTACCGGACTTTTGCTGGCACTGAACCTGCCTGTGAATCTTCCGTGGTGGGAGGCAGTCCTCGGCGGCGTATTTGCGATCGCGATCGTTAAAATGATGTTTGGCGGACTTGGCCAGAACTTTATGAACCCGGCACTCGGTGCACGCTGCTTCCTGTTGATCGCCTTTGCTGCCGATATGACCAATTTCCAGACGGATACCTATACCGGAGCGACACCGCTTGCAGCGATGAGAAACGGTGAGATCATCAACAGCATGGATGCCTTGATCGGACGCACGGCAGGTACGATCGGTGAGACGAGTACGATTGCGATACTGATCGGAGCGATCATCCTTATTTTACTCGGTGTCATCACACTTGCGATTCCGGCAAGCTACCTGATTACCTTTGTGATCTTTATGCTGCTCTTTGGCGGACATGGTTTTGATATGTATTATATCGTTGCACAGTTATGCAGCGGCGGTATTATGCTCGGCGCATTTTTCATGGCGACCGATTATGTCACGAGCCCGATCACGCCGCGCGGACGGATTTTGTTCGGTATCTGCTGCGGTATCCTGACCGGTCTGTTCCGCTGCTTCGGCGCAAATGCAGAGGGTGTTTCCTTTGCGATCATTCTGAGCAACCTGCTCGTTCCGATGATCGAGAAGATCACGATCCCGCGTGCATTCGGACAGGTAAAAGAAAAGAAGGAGGGCAAATAGTATGAATACGAAAAAGATTGTACATGATGCCGTCATCCTCACAGCTTTTACATTGATTCTTGGATTTTTACTCGGTCTCGTCTATGAGATCACCAAACAGCCGATCGCGGATGCAAATGCAGCATCGGCACAGGCTGCCTACAAAGAAGTATTTGCGGATGCGGATTCCTTCGAGGCACTTGAGGGCTTTGATAAGGACGCAGCTACCGAGGAGGTAGTAGCGGCGGGCTACACGGATTCCATTGATGATATCCAGGTGGCAAAGGATGCTTCCGGTTCCACGCTTGGTTATGTTCTGACTGTCACCGCAAAGGATGCGAGCCAGTCTACGATCACATTTTCTGTCGGCATCCAGAATGACGGAACCGTGAACGGATATTCCATTACAAGTATTTCAGAGACTCCCGGACTTGGTATGAAGGCTGAGGATGAGGATTTCTACTCACAGTTCAAGGATAAGCTGGTGGATACATTTGAAGTTGTAAAGAATACACCGACCGCTGATAACGAAATCGAGTCGATCTCCGGCGCGACCATTACTTCTAAGGCAATGGCAAACGGTGTGAATGCAGCCCTTACCTATTTCCGCGCAGAATTAGGAGGTGCACAGTAATGAATAAGTATGTAGAACGTTTATATAACGGTATTATCAAAGAGAACCCCACATTTGTGCTGATGCTTGGTATGTGTCCGACATTGGCAGTTACCTCATCCGCGATCAACGGATTGGGTATGGGACTTTCCACGACAGTCGTTTTGGTACTGTCAAACATGCTGATCTCAGCATTCCGTAAAGTCATTCCGGACAGCGTACGTATGCCGGCATTCATTGTGATCGTGGCATCACTCGTTACGATCGTAGAGTTTTTGATGAAGGCATATTTACAGGCACTGTCCTCAGCGCTCGGCGTGTATATTCCGCTGATCGTTGTAAACTGTATCATTTTAGGTCGTGCCGAGAGCTATGCGTCCAAAAACCCTGTATTACCGTCTATGTTTGATGGTATCGGTATGGGACTTGGTTTCACACTCGGACTGACCAGTATCGGACTGGTCCGTGAGATCCTCGGTGCAGGACAGATCTTCGGTGTACAGGTATTGTCATTGAGCTGGTTTACACCGATCACCATTTTCGTTATGGCGCCCGGTGCATTCCTTGTACTGGCATTCCTTGTTGCAGGCATGAATATCGTCCGCCGCAAGATGGAGGAGAAGGGCAAGCCGTTGGCAGAGCCTGCCGGATGCTTAAGCGGTGACTGTTCAAGCTGTGCACATTCAAGCGTATGTGCGGATAAGAAGGAGGTAACAGACTGATGAAAGAACTCATAATGATCGCCGTTGGTTCTGCGATCGTCAATAATGTCGTGCTGAGTCAGTTTTTGGGTATCTGCCCGTTCCTCGGCGTATCAAAAAAGACAGAGACTGCTGCCGGCATGGGCGGTGCGGTCGTGTTCGTTATCACCCTGTCATCACTGGTGACAGCGCTGATCTACAAATACATTCTTGCCAATACTTATCTGATGAGTATCGGCATTGACCTGACCTACTTAAAGACGATTGTCTATATTCTGGTCATTGCATGTCTCGTACAGTTTGTCGAGATGTTTTTGAAGAAAAAGATGCCGCCGTTGTATGAGTCACTCGGCGTATATCTGCCGTTGATCACCACGAACTGTGCGGTACTCGGTGTCGCATTGACGAACGTAACCAAAGAGTACGGCATTATCGAGAGTGTGGTAAACGGTTTTGCAACTGCATTTGGATTTTTCATTGCGATCGTGCTGATGGCAGGTATCCGTGAGAAGATCCAGTATAACGATATTCCGAAGCCTTTCAGGGGTACAGCGATCGTGCTAATCACTGCAGCGCTGATGTCAATCGCATTTATGGGCTTCTCAGGAATGATCTAGGAAGGAGAAGAACATGAATATTACAGCAATTCTTGTGGCTGCCGCTGTGGTTGGCTGCACAGGTGTTTTAATTGGATTCTTCCTTGGCATTGCCGGTGAAAAGCTTGCGGTTGAGGTGGATGAGAGAGAAGAAGCGATCTTGGGCGTATTGCCCGGAAATAACTGTGGTGGCTGCGGTTACGCCGGATGCTCCGGACTGGCTGCGGCGATCGCAAAGGGTGAGGCTCCGATCAACCAGTGTCCGGTCGGCGGATCTGCCGTCGCGGCACAGATCGGCGCGATCATGGGCGTTGAGGCAGATGAGAGCGTGCGAATGGTAGCATTCGTAAAATGCTCCGGAAACACAGAGGTCAGCAAGGCAGATTATGACTATACCGGTCTGATGGATTGTACGGCTATGAAATATGTGCCGAATGGCGGACCTAAGACCTGTAACTACGGATGTCTGGGTTACGGCTCTTGTGTAAAGGCATGTCCGTTTGACGCGATCCATATTGTAGATGGTGTCGCAAAGGTTGATAAAGAGGCATGTAAGGCATGCGGCAAGTGCGTGGCTACCTGCCCGAAGAGCCTGATCGAGCTCATTCCGTATGACGCACAGTATGTTGTCCGCTGCGCATCCAAGAATAAGGGCAAAGCAGTGATCGATGCCTGCGGAGCAGGATGTATCGGATGCCATCTGTGTGAAAAGACATGCGAGCATGGCGCTGTTACTGTGATTGACAATATCGCGCGTATTGATTATGCAAAGTGTGTACACTGCGGTGCTTGTGCAGACAAGTGCCCGAAGAAGGTTATCAAGTTTATTCACGAGGCATAGGATGTGTTCAAAAGCAGTATTGGCTACGGTCAATACTGCTTTTTGCATCTATAAGGAAAATGGGGGGAGTTTATGATGGGTAAACAACGATTGGCAAAAGCTGTAAACATCCTGCTGGCAGGGCTGCTCGTGCTGCTGTGCGGTATTTCACCACTGCTGCAGCCATTGAGCACTCAGGCGGCGACCGATTACAGTGCGTATTCCAACACAAAAAAAGAGTGGTACATTGTGCGGAATAAGGAACATAATGCTCCGGAAGGAGCGGATTCTGCCAAGTACCTGAAAAAATATAATGCTTATTATTACGACGCGCAGGCAACGGAAAAGGTCATTTATTTTGCATTTGACTGCGGGTATGAGAACGGATATACGGCAAAAATGCTCGATGCGCTCAAGGCATATGATGCAAAGGCAGTTTTTTTCGTGACCAAGCAGTATGTGAAAACACACCCGGAGCTGTGTAAGCGGATGAAGCGCGAGGGACATCTCGTAGGCAGCCATACGATGAGCCATCCGAGCCTGCCGTCGCTATCGACCACGAGGATCAAGGAAGAACTGACCGGATTGGAGAAGCTGTTTCAGGAAGAAACCGGATATACGCTGGATAAGTATCTGCGGCCGCCGATGGGTGAGTACAGTGACCGCGTCTTGAAGGTCGCACAGGATCTCGGTTACACGACGATTTTCTGGAGCATCGTATACAATGATTACAACCCGGACAAACAGCCCGGTGTGCAGACGGTCATCGACCATTTCAAAACCTATTGCCACAAGGGGGCGATCACGCTCACGCACAATGTTTCCTCATCGAACGCAGATGCACTGAAAACTGTTCTGAAAAATCTGAAAGCGGATGGATACCGGTTTGCCCGGATTGATGAGCTGGGGCAGCCGAAAAATCAAAAGACTGCAAAACCGAAATGGGAAAGTGATAGCGGACAAGTATCGTCAAGGCGTATTTTGCTGAAATGGCATGCGGATCTGTCGAAAAAGAAGCAGTTGGTTCCTGATGGGTTTGAGATTTACCGCAAGGAAAAGGGCGGCAAATATGAACTGATCAAGACGAAAAAATCATCGAAGGACAATGCATATACTTATAAGGACAGGAGCATCGAACCCGGCAAGACTTATTATTACAAGATCTGCTCTTATTGTTATAAGTATGGCAGGACACTTTATTCTGAGCGCACAACCGTATTGCGGTGCCGGATTCCGAATGGATGATCTATTTGTAGGTGATCTGATTGTTTTCGTCGATGAAGATAGCCTGCAAGGTAGTTTCGGCTGTCAGTGTTGACTGCAAAAAATCATTGGAAGGCATGGAGGATAAAAACTCTGTGCCTTTTTCCTGTCCGAGCGCAAAGCAGATCGTGCTGAGCGCATCACCGACCATCGAGGAATTGGAGAGGATGGTGACACCGTTCAGACCGTTGTCATAGGGATAACCGGTTTTCGGATCGAGAATGTGGTGATAGATCCGGTCGTCTTTTTCAAAATAGCGCTCATAGCGTCCGGAAGTGACGATGCTGCGGTCTGTGACATCGACAGCAGTGATTGTCTCGCCGTCCTCGCTGAATGGCTTGCGGATGCCGATGTGGTAGGTCTCGCCGTTCGCTTTTTGTCCGAGTGTCAGCACATTTCCGCCCAGATTGATAAAACCTTCATTAGAGCCATGTGCATTGAGATATGCCCGCATCTGGTCGGCAATGTAGCCTTTGGCGATGCCACCGAGATCGAGTGCCGCATCCGGATTTTTCAGTGTGACGGTATTACCGTCTACGACGATCTGTCGGTAGTCAACGGTGGCAAGTGCCGCGTCAATGTCTGCCTGTGCGGGGATCGTGCCTTCGTTATTCGGGATGTCCCACAGGTCGGTCAATGCACCGATGCTGATGTCAAAGACACCGTCGCTCAGCTCGCCGAACGCGATGCCATATCGGATCAGCCTAGCGGTTTCCTCATGTACCTCGACAGGTGCGCCGCCTGCGTGGTTGATGTTGTAGATATCGCTGCCCTCTAAGGTACGGCTGAAATAGTGCTCATAGGTGGCTGCCATCTGAAAGCAGTCGTCGATCAGCGATTCGTCCGTCGTATCATTGAGCTGGATGGCGATGATCGTGTTGAAATAAAAGCCGTTTTTTGAGATCGGGTTCTGTTTGGCGGCATAATGATTGAAGATATAGGTTAAGATCACCATAATGGCAGCCAGCACGATTGCGGCTACGATTTTTTTGCGTTTTTGATGGTTCTGCTCCATGATTTTTCCTTTCTCTATAGGAATTATGATTAATGATTGCTTGGCGGCAGTCACAGCAGTATCCCGATCAGACTGCTCCAAAGTACCTGCCGGATACATGTGAACGCGCATTCCCTATCCACGTTATGAGCCTTCGTAAACGTAGAAGCGCGAAGATATTCACAACGTAACGTGGCATGTGAGCACAAGTATATCATCAGTCGTGGATGCAGCGCGAGCAAACAGATGCACTTGCGGGAGCTGCAAATATGGCATATTGAGCTCACATGCCTCGAAACATCACATGGTTAGCATATACATAAAGCCGGCGCAGTGTCAAGCCCTATTCGTGGAGTGAAAGCTGCCGGGAGCTGTGAACTGCGTGAACAGTCACGCGGTTCTTGCACCGGAACAGAGGTTGTGTTATGATACAGGATGGTTATTGATGCCTATACAATAAGAAGCAACACAGACAGGGGAACCGATCTATGAACGAGACTAAAATCAAGCGAATCAATGAGCTTTATCATAAGTCAAAGGCGGAGGGACTGACCGCTGCCGAAAAGGAAGAACAGGCAAAGCTGCGCGCGGAGTATCTGGCGGATATCCGGGCGAACATCCGCGGCCAGCTCAACCAGATTGATATTATAAACAAAGACGGAAGTATAGAAAATTTAGGAGAAACACATGGAAACAGTAAAAAGCATACAAGCTGATACAAATAACAAGATCAATACAGAAGTGCCGGTGACAGAGCCGCAGCGCCAGTTTTATTATATGGATCTGGCAAAGCAGCTCGTCCGTGAGCGGGCTGAGGCGTGCGGACATCCGCTCACCTTTCATGTGGAAACCTTCGGCTGCCAGATGAATGCGCGCGATTCGGAAAAGCTGCGCGGTATCTTAGAGACGATCGGTTATGAGCAGGTAGATACGGAGGATGCGGATTTTGTGATCTATAACACCTGTACCGTCCGTGAAAATGCAAATAATAAGGTATACGGCAGGCTCGGAACGCTCGGCGGCTACAAAAAGAAGCATCCGCAGATGATGATCGCACTGTGCGGCTGCATGATGCAGGAGGAGCATGTCGTAGAGCGGCTGAAAAAGGATTTCCGATTTGTTAATCTCGTGTTCGGAACGCATAATATTTTCAAATTTGCGGAGCTGGTCGTGCGTGCGCTGACAGAAAAGCAGATGGTCGTTGACATCTGGGAGGGCACGACAGAGATCGTCGAGGATCTTCCGGTAGAGCGCAAATACAGCTTCAAGTCCGGCGTGAACATCATGTTTGGCTGCAACAATTTCTGCAGCTACTGTATCGTGCCGTATGTGCGCGGCAGGGAGCGCAGCCGTGAACCAAAGGATATTATCCGCGAGATCGAGCGCCTTGTGGCAGATGGTGTCGTTGAGATCATGCTGCTCGGTCAGAACGTAAATTCTTACGGAAAAACGCTGGAGCATCCGGTCACATTTGCACAGCTTCTGCGTGAGGTGGAACAGATCGAAGGGCTGGAGCGCATTCGTTTTATGACATCGCATCCAAAGGATTTATCGGACGAATTGATCGAGGTGATGGCGCAGTCAAAAAAGATCTGTAAGCATATGCATCTGCCGTTACAGTCCGGCAGCTCGAGGATCTTAAAGGCGATGAACCGCCATTATGATAAGGAACAGTATTTAACGCTTGTCGATAAGCTGCGGGCTGCGATCCCGGACATTGCGATCACGACAGATATCATCGTGGGCTTTCCGGGAGAGACAAAGGAGGATGCGTTAGAGACACTGGATGTTGTCCGCTGCGTGCGCTATGACAGTGCCTTTACGTTTATCTACTCCAAGCGTTCCGGGACACCTGCCGCAGAGATGGAGAATCAGGTGCCGGAGCAGGAGATTAAAGAAAATTTTGACATGATCTTAAAGGAAGTACAGCATATCGCAACGGAAAAGGCACATCTGCTCGAGGGACAGGTGCAGCCGGTGCTTGTAGAACAGATCAATGAGCACGATGCGTCGTTAGTGACCGGCCGTCTGTCGAACAATTCGGTAGTGCATTTCCCCGGAGACAGCTCGCTGATCGGAAAGCTCGTAGATGTCAGGCTCGCACAGTGTAAGGGCTTTTATTATCTCGGAGAGCAGGTCTGAATATGAAGCGGTGTCGAATTGGCAGGTTCGGATGGAAGGATGCCGTATTTCTGGGCGGTTTGCTGCTCATGGGAGTCCTTTTGACAGCTGGAATCTATCTGTTTTCGCAGACCGGTGAATTGGTGCGCATCACGATCGATGGCACTGTGTATGGCACGTATTCACTGAATGAGGATCGTGAGATCCCTGTGGAACAGGATGGTTCGGTTATCAATGTCGTCCGTATCGAGAACGGCAGTGTGCGCATGGTGCAGGCGACCTGTCCGGATGAGCTTTGTATTCGTCAGGGTGCGATATCACGGGAACGGCAGACGATCGTATGTCTGCCGCACAAATTGGTGGTGGAGGTATATGGAACGCATGAACAGGAATATGACACCGTCAGCCAGTAGCACGGATGCGCAGGATCGCGTTCCCGGACACCGCTTTTTAAAGCGCGTGCCGTATCTTGGGCTGGCGTTGGCGCTGGCGCTGATCTGCAGCTATGTGGAGGCATTGCTCCCACTGCCGATCGGTATTCCGGGTGTCAAGCTGGGACTGACAAATATCGTGGTCGTTATGGTGCTGTACCTGGGGGATGTGCGTGACGGTGCATGTGTGACGATCGCGCGGGTGCTGCTGGCAGGCTTCTTTTTTGGCAGTCTTTCCAGCATTCTGTACAGTATGGCTGGGGCAGTGCTCAGCCTGCTTGTGATGGCAGGGCTGAAACAGACGGGACAACTGCATCTGATCAGCGTGAGCGCGGCAGGCGGTGTCGCACATAATGTCGGACAGTTTCTGGTGGCTGCGCTTGTCGTTGAAAACTACCGGATTTTATATTATCTGCCGGTATTGTTTCTCGTCGGTATGCTGACCGGTGTGCTGATCGGGATCGTGGCATGTGCGGTTTTGCGGAGACTGCCGCGGGAACTGCTTGGGCTGACAGAAGGGCGTAAGGAGTAGGAAAACAATGATTCAATATATCAAGGGAACACTTGCGGAGATGGATGAGGAATCGGTGATCATCGATCATCAGGGCATTGGATTCCAAGTCTATATTTCCGGGCAGACATTTGAATATTTACCGGCGGTCGGGTCGGAGATCAAAATGTACATTTATTTTCAGGTAAAGGAGGATGCCTTTAGCTTGTACGGATTTCTGACAAAGGACGATCTGCGCATTTTTAAGCTGCTGATCGGTGTAAACGGTGTCGGTCCGAAAGGCGCACTTGCGATTTTATCGGTGTTATCAGCGGATAATCTGCGTTTTGCGGTCATTGCGGACGATGCAAAGGCGATCTCAAAGGCACCGGGTATCGGGGCAAAGACGGCGCAGCGTATCGTTTTGGAGCTGAAGGACAAGCTAAAGCTGGAGGATGCCTTTACCGCACAGGAGGAGCTGGTCAAAAATCCCAAGATCGAGCAGGAAAAGGGTGTCCGTCAGGAGGCACTGCTGGCTCTGACCGCGCTTGGCTACTCGGCATCGGAGGCATCACAGGTGTTATCCGGTATTGAGATCACGCCGGAAACGGATGTAGAGGCTGTGCTGAAGCTGGCGCTGCGCAATATGGCATTTATGTAGGAGGCTTTCATGAATAACCGGAAAGTGATATCCACGGAAATACAGGAAGAGGATGTAACAGTCGAAAAATCGCTGCGTCCCCAATGTCTGGATGATTATATCGGACAGGCAAAGGCAAAGGAAAATTTAAAGGTATATATCGAGGCAGCCAAAGGGCGCGGGGAATCGCTTGACCATGTACTTTTTTACGGTCCGCCCGGACTCGGCAAGACGACGCTGGCAGGCATTATCGCAAATGAGATGGGCGTACATATGAAGATCACGAGTGGTCCTGCGATCGCAAAGCCCGGCGAAATGGCGGCAATTTTGAGCAATCTCGCGGAGGGGGATGTACTGTTTGTCGATGAGATCCACCGGCTGAACCGGCAGGTGGAGGAGGTGCTCTACCCGGCGATGGAGGATTATGCGATCGATATTATGATCGGAAAGGGTGCGACTGCGCGTTCGATCCGTCTGGATCTGCCGAGGTTTACGCTCGTCGGTGCGACGACGCGGGCAGGACTGTTGTCCGCACCGCTGCGGGATCGCTTCGGGGTCATGCACCATCTGGAATTTTACACGGTTGATGAGCTGAAAACGATCATTCTGCACTCAGCGAAAAAGCTCGGGGTTGCCATCGACGAGGAGGGTGCGTATGAGCTGGCGAGACGTTCCCGCGGAACACCGCGCCTTGCGAACCGGCTGCTGCGCCGCGTGCGCGATTTTGCACAGGTAAAATATGACGGAACGATCACGAAGGAGGTCGCCACCTTTGCACTCGATCTGCTGGAGGTCGATAAGATGGGACTGGATAACAGTGACCGCAGGCTGCTCTATACGATTATCGAGAAATTTTCCGGCGGACCGGTCGGACTCGATACGCTCGCGGCAGCGATCGGAGAGGATGCGGGCACGATCGAGGATGTGTATGAGCCGTATCTGGTGATGAATGGCTTTATCAACCGCACACCGAAGGGGCGCGTCGTGACACCGTACTGCTACAGTCATTTCGGATTGCCGGCGGAGAATTAGGGCGGCGGTGTCCGGTTGATTTTTGAACAGAAAACAGGTATACTTGCAAGTAGTTTATGATGGCTGGAGGAAAAGCATATGGGAACAAAAAAGAGCACAGTCGTAGTGATCGACAAGAAAGAATACAAGCTGAGCGGGTTTGAGGAAGAAGATTACTTACAGCGTGTGGCTGCATATATCAATCAGAAAATCACGGAGATGAACCAGCAGGATTCCTATAAGCGAATTCCTCAGGACATGAAAAATCTGATGTTAAACCTGAATCTGGCGGATGATTACTTTAAGGCAAGGGAGCAGGCGGGTACTTCATCCGAGCAGTTTTCGGATCTGGAAAAGGAGATCTTTGATCTGAAGCATCAGCTTGTCGATGCGCAGCTGCAGCTGGACGATGCAAATACAAAGATTGCAGAAGCCAATGCGAAGCTGGAGCTCGTCAAGCAGCAGAATGAGCAGATGCAGGGACAGGTAGAGGAACTGGAAAAAGAAAAGCGCGAGCTGACGCAGAAAAATGAACGTCTGAGTGCGGATCTGGAAGAAGTTCTTTTGAAATAGACGGTTGTATACTCCGCGGGGGGGCTGATCCACGCGGAGCATTTTGTTTACAGGAGTCGGAAAATGAAAAAAATGGAGCTGTTGGCACCGGCAGGATCGATGGAGACGCTGCGTGCGGTATGTGCGGCGGGTGCGGATGCGGTATATGTCGGTGGCGGCCTGTTTGGGGCGCGTGCCTATGCAAAAAATTTCACACAGGAAGAACTTTTACAGGCGATCGATGAATTGCATTTGCAGGGAAAAAAGCTGCATCTCACTGTCAATACGCTGTTAAAAACAAATGAGCTGGAGGAACAGCTTTATGAGTATCTGCTGCCTTATTATGAGCAGGGTCTGGACGCGGTGATCGTGCAGGATGCGGGCGTGTTTGCGTTTATCAGACAGCAGTTTCCGGGAATGGAGCTGCATGCGAGCACGCAGATGTCGATCGCGGGTACGGACGGCGCACGGTTCTGGGCGCAGGAGGGCGCAGACCGGGTTGTATTGGCGCGTGAGCTGTCACTGGCTGAGATCCGGCGCATCCATGAGCGTGTCGATGTGCCGCTTGAGTGCTTTGTACACGGCGCGATCTGTTACTGTTATTCGGGACAATGCCTGTTCAGCAGTATGCTCGGCGGCAGAAGCGGCAACCGCGGGCGGTGTGCACAACCGTGCCGCCTGCCTTACGGCGTGCGGGAGCAGGGGCGGGCGTTAGGCGGTGGCAGGGAATTATACCCGCTAAGCCCCAAGGATCTGTGTGCAGTCGATCTGTTGGAGGAGTTGGCAGATGCGGGTGTCTGCTCGCTCAAGATCGAGGGCCGCATGAAGCAGACGAATTATGCGGCAGGTGTCACGGCTATTTATCGGAAATATCTCGATCTGCTCGAAGCGGGCTGTGATGCCTCTGTGTCAGAGGAGGATCGCAGACGGCTGATGGAGCTTGGAAACCGCAGCGGCTTTACCGCGGGATATCTGCGCGGTGAAAAGGGAAGGGCGATGATCAGCCTGGACTCCCCGAAGCATACATCCGCACAGCCGCAGGAGGTGTCCGCACAGCCGGCGCAGCGTGCACTTTACGGCTTGTGTGAATGCAGGGTCGGTGCGCCTGTCCGCCTGACAGTCACCGACCCTGCGGGCGGTCAGACCGTCTGCACAGAGGCAGGAGAGATCCAGCCTGCGAAACAGTCACCGGCGCGCGCAGAGGATGTGGAGAAGGTATTGCGGCAGACCGGGGATACCGGTTTTATATTTGAACAGCTAGAGATTCGGATGGATGGGAATTGTTTTATTCCAAAGCAGTTTTTAAAGACTGTCCGCAGAAATGCGGTCGGTCAGCTACATCAGGCGCTTACGGACGGGTGGCGCAGGAGCAGACCTGCCGAACGGCTTGTGGACATCCGGGACGCACAGCCGTTATCATGCGAGGAGCAGCCTGCATCAGAGAATTCTACGGATACGCAGGCAGTGCTTGCGGTTTGTGATACGTGGGAACAGTTATGCATCTGCATAGAAAAGGACTATATCCGAACCGTCTCGCTCCAGTTGCAGTCGGTCAGCCGTGCAGATTTCGGCACACGGCTTGCACAGGCGGGGCAGCTATGCGGACAGAAAAGCAAGCGTCTGCTGCTTGCGATGCCGCCGGTACTGCGTGATGATACCGCCGATTTCTACGAAGCGCAGTGGCATTGCATAGAAATTATGCAAGCGAATAACCAATTAGAGGGATTTCTCGCAAAAACCTATGATACACTCGGATTTTTGCAGCGTATGGGAGTCCCTGAGGGGCAGATATGGCTCGATGCGCCATTGTATACATTTTCTGACCGCGCCTGTGCATTTTTTGCCGATAAGGGCTACCGTTTCCGCACGCTACCCTTCGAGCTCCATGCGAAGGAGCTGCGCAGACTGCCGCAGACCGGCAGTTGTCTGGCCATTTACGGACATGCACCGTTTATGGTGAGCAGCCAGTGTGTCAACCGCACGATGAATGGCTGTGACCGGACGGACAAGACATTGTTTCTGACCGACCGCTACGGAAAGGCGCTTCCGGTCAGAAATTATTGCAGTGTCTGCTGCAATGTGATTTATAATGCGCTCCCGACTGTCCTGTATGAGCCTGCGTCGTTTGCCCAGGTCATGCGGATCGCCCCCGAGCTGCTGCGCATGGATTTTACCGTAGAGGATGCAGACGGAACGCGCGCGGTTCTCGCTGCCTATGAACAGCAGGTGCTCGGCAGGACACCCGAAACGCCGCCGTTTGACGGAGAAGCGACGCGCGGGCATTTTAAACGAGGGGTAGAATAAGAGATAGGAAGAAAAGCTATGGTTACAATTATTACCGAAGTATCAAAATATCTGATGATGATACTGTTTGCCTGTTACACCTATGAGAGCTTTTCGGCATTGAAAAGCTCAGGCGCGCCGAGGCGGATGCAGCCGATTTTGCGCAGACAGTTGTTTTTCCTGTTTTTGATACATCTGGATGCGTATCTGGTCATCTTTGCGGCGACCGGAGAGGTAAAGCTGCTGGGCTTTTATGTCATGCAGGTGCTCCTGGTCTGTGCCATCCAGCTGATCTACCGTTTTTTGTATAAAAAAGCGGCGCGGCTGGTCACAAACCATATGTGTATGCTGCTGGTGATCGGTTTTATCATATTGACGAGACTCGATGAGACGAAAGCAGTCCGCCAGTTCACACTGGCGGTTGCCGCGACGGTCATCACGCTGCTTGTACCGTTTTTTATCCGGCACATTCATTTTCTGCACAGGCTGCCGTACCTCTATGCGGGCATCGGAATCGCGCTGCTCGCGCTGGTCGCGGTAGCCGGAAGAACCGATTACGGCGCAAAGCTGTCCTTTACCTTCGGCTCGGTCAGCTTGCAGCCCTCGGAATTTATCAAGATCCTGTTTGTGTTTTTTGCCGCGTCGATGTTTTACCACTCTACGGAGCTAAAGCAGATCGTCATCACGACAGCGCTGGCTGCCCTGCATGTGATTATTTTAGTTTTATCTAAGGATCTTGGCAGCGCCTCCATCTTTTTTGTGACGTATCTGGTCATGCTGTATGTGGCAACGCGGGATGGACGCTATCTGGGACTCGGGCTGGGCGCGGGCTCGCTGGCGGCGGTCGTTGCTTACAAGCTGTTTTCGCACGTGCGGACGCGTGTGATCGCATGGAAGGATCCGCTGGCGGTCATTGACAATGCGGGTTATCAGGTCTCACAGTCGCTGTTTGCGATCGGAACCGGAGGGTGGTTCGGCCTGGGGCTGTTTCAGGGAATGCCGACAAAGATCCCGGTCGCGGATGAGGATTTTGTATTTGCGGCGATCTCCGAGGAGATGGGCGGTATCTTTGCGATCTGTGTGATTCTGGTGTGTGCCTGTTGTTATCTGATGTTTTTAAACATTGCAATGCAGATCCGTGAGCGCTTCTATAAGCTGATCGCACTCGGACTTGGCACGACCTACGGCTTTCAGGTGTTTTTAACGATCGGCGGTGTCATCAAGTTCATACCGTCAACCGGAGTCACACTGCCGCTTGTGAGCTACGGAGGCAGCTCGCTGTTATCGACATTCATTATATTTGCAGTTATACAGGGATTATATATCATCAGAGAGGACGAGAGCGTAGATGAAGAAAAAGAAAACATCCGCAGACGAAGGGCTGTATCAGAATAAGACTGTTCGCAGAAAACGCAGGGATTCCAATCGCGAATTTGCGGTCATTGCGTACTTTTTTATCGGCATTTTTCTTGCGATGATCGCTTATTTTACTTATTTTCAGATCGCGCGCAGTGAGCAGTTCATCAACAATCCGTACAATACGAGACTCGACAGCTTTGCAAAGCGTGTGATCCGCGGATCGATCGTGTCGGATGACGGGACAGTGCTCGCGCAGACGCAGACGGATGCGGACGGCGAGGAAACACGTGTCTATCCGCAGGGCAGAAAATATGCACATGTTGTCGGTTATGCGGACAATGGCAAGGCAGGGCTCGAATCGGGCTACAATTTTGAACTGCTGCGGTCACATTCGTTTATTTTAGAACGCGTGATGAATGAGATGGAGGGCAATAAAAATACGGGCGATACACTCGTTACGACGCTCAACAATGATCTGCAGACGGCGGCTTATGAGGCGTTAGGCAGCCAGAAGGGAGCAGTCGTTGTGTTAGAGCCTGCAACCGGAAAAATACTGGCGATGGTGTCTAAACCGGATTTTGACCCGAATACGATCGTCACGGACTGGAATACAATACTCGCGAACGACGATGAAAATTCTGTGTTGCTCAACCGTGCGACACAGGGGCTTTATCCGCCGGGATCGACGTTTAAGCTGGTGACGGCACTCGAATATATCAGGGAGCATCCGAAGGATTACAAGTCCTACAGCTATGACTGCACCGGCAGCATCACGGCAGACAGTTATACGCTGCACTGCTTCGGCGGAACTTCACACGGAACAGTAGATTTGAAAACATCGCTGGCAAAATCCTGCAACAGCTCGTTTGCCAATATCGGATTGTCATTAAATCTAAAAAAATATGCATCAACCGGTGAGGATCTGTTATTTAATCAGGAGCTGCCGATCCGGATTGCGAGCAGTAAGAGCCGTTTTTCCCTGACATCGGATGCGTCAGACAGCGAAATCATGGCGACGGCGATCGGACAGGGCTCCACACTCGTCAGCCCCTTACATATGGCGCTGATCGTATCTGCTATTGAAAACGGCGGGACACTGATGAACCCTTATGTGGCAGACCATGTGGAGAATTCGGACGGGAAAGTGGTCGAGCAGTACGATCCGTCGGCATACGGACAGCTCATGAAGTCAAAGGAGGCAAAGATCCTGCGCGGCATGATGCGTGCGGTCGTGACGGACGGTACGGCGTCCGCATTGCAGTCAGATGCGTACAATGCTGCCGGCAAGACCGGATCGGCGGAATACGGCACGACAAAGGGCGACAGCCATGCGTGGTTTGTAGGATATGCGCGCGCAAAGGGCAAACAGCCGATCGCGATCGCAGTTGTAGTCGAGGGAGCCGGAAACGGAGGTACGGTTGCAGTACCGATCGCAAAGACTGTGTTTGACACCTACTTCAAATAATAGTATACTGTTAGATGATTTGTAACTGTTCAGGACAGCCCGAAGCACTTGCTGCTGAGGGTCTACACTTCGTTTCGGTCCGAGCTAAACAGACATCCCCTGGATGTCTAGCTCCGTATGAATATGATTCAGGGGGGTGCAAAATCCCATCGGCGTAGCCGATTTTCATGGATTTTGCAATCGTAACTGTGAAGGTACTGAACAGTTATGATGATTTTAGATTTATAAACCACATCAGGAGGTATTGCAATGATCGAGGCGACCAGTTGTGGTGGTGTGGTAATATTTCGTGGAAAGATACTGTTGCTATACAAGAACTATCGGAATAAGTACGAGGGATGGGTACTGCCGAAGGGGACAGTTGAGAATGGTGAGGAATACAAAGAGACTGCTGCGCGGGAAGTAAAGGAAGAAGCCGGTGTGGAAGCTGCCATTATCAAATATATTGGAAAGAGCCAGTATACTTTTAACGTTCCGGAGGATGTCGTGCAGAAGGAAGTGCACTGGTATCTGATGATGGGTGACAGCTATTACAGCAAACCACAACGAGAGGAATATTTCGTGGATTCCGGATATTACAAATATCACGAAGCGTATCATCTTTTAAAATTCAACAATGAGAAGCAGATTTTGGAAAAGGCATACAACGAGTATCTGGATCTGAAAAAAAGTAATCTGTGGGGCAGCCATAAATACTGGTAGAGAATGAGAACCGTGTTGAATAGTTACGGAAAATGAGGATAATATATGATATGGTATGATGATCTGTTTGTCGGTGGGAGCATCTCGGACCGGAAAAAGAAACGAATCATCCGTAAGGTCAGAAAACGGAGTTTTTTTTGCCATGCGTATGTTCTGACACTTTCCAGCAATCCAGATAATCTGATCGATATTATATCAACGAAGGTGCTAAGACAGCATTATTATCCGAAAAAGGGGCTGTATGTGATCGGTATTGCCGGAGATTATGACGAGGCCGTGCGATTGGCTGGGACGATCGTCAGCAGCATCTACGCGGCACAGGGCAATTTTAAATTGCGCGAATTTATCATGGGACACCGACCAGACAGCAGAGAGGATGGTCTGCAATGCTAGGAATCCTGTTAATGATCCTGAAGGTGATCGGCTGGGTGCTGCTCGCGGTACTTGCTTTGCTGCTTCTTGTGGTCTGTCTGGTTTTGTTTGTGCCGATCCCATACCGCGTGTGGGTGAGCGGCAGCCCGGAGGATGATCCGGCGGTCTGCTGCAAGGTAAAGGTGTTCGGCATACAGGTATTTCCGCGCAAGGGTAAAAAGGCAAAAGCAGCAGCTAAAGCAAAGGCAGATACTGCGGATGGCGCAGAACCAGCAGAGGAGTCAGCCGGGGCACCAAAGGAGCCGGGGACGGCAGCACAACAGCCAGCCGGTACGAATACAGAAAATACAGAAAAAAATAATATAGAGAAAAATACAGAGAAAAAAACAGAAGGGCATTCAGCTGGGAAAGAGACTGAAACAGCGCAGCCATCTGGGAAAAAACAGAAAAAAAAGCAAACGAAAAAGCAGAAAAAAAAGCGCCCGGAGGGTATCTGGGATACGGTGAAACGGATTCGGACAGAGCTGACGGATGCGGGCAACCGCCGCGCGGTGTCACATCTGCTGCGCGAGACAAAACAACTGCTGCATCATATTGGACCGCGTCACATCCGTGCGGATGTATCATTTTCGCTGGGTGATCCCGCAAACACCGGATATGCGACGGCGGCATTGAGTGTCTGCCCGTTTGTCTACGGGGAAAAGTGCCGGATCACACCGGATTTTGTGACAGATAAACTATATCTCAAGGGCTGGATGGATGTGCGCGGACATGTGTGTACCTTTCACGCGGTCGCCGCAGGCTTACGATTGCTCTTTGACAGAGATATCCGAAAAATTATTAAAAAACTCAGGAGGTAACTATTATGGCAGAAAACAGCAGCTTTCGTTCAACGGTAGAATCCTTATTCAAGGGGATGGACAGCTTTATTTCATCAAAGACGGTGGTCGGCGATGCGATTCATATCGGGGATACGATCATTTTACCGCTCGTGGATGTGAGCTTTGGCGTAGGTGCAGGTGCATTTGCAAAGAACGGCTCAAATAATGCGGGAGGCGGTATGGGCGGACGCATCCAGCCGTCTGCGGTACTGGTGATCCAGAACGGCTCGACCAGACTCGTAAATGTCAAGAATCAGGACGGCATCACAAAGCTTTTAGATATGGTGCCCGATTTTGTGGACAAATTTACCAAAAAGGATTCAGACAATATTTCCGATCAGGCAAAGGAAGCAGCAGGCAAAGAAATGAGTGACATGCTGGACGCATCTGTCAATTCATAAGCATAACCGCAGGCTTCGGCATATACTATAGTATATGGAGGACGATGGCGATGCGCAGATTGATCGGATATTCGTTTTTTTGTACAGCAGTCGGTATGCTGGTCACGTTGTTTATCGAAAGCACAGCCGTACTGGTCGTGACCAGCGGTATACTGATTCTGGCCGGGTATGAGTTATTTTGCTGCGGCTAGTACAGCCTGTTTTGTCCGAAAAAGTAAAATAGGAAAATAAAAAAGAAGCTGAACATTACCAAACGGTATCAGCTTCTTTTTTGTTCATAAAATATCATTCATCAAATGTAAAAGCGGGAACTACGCGCGCTCAACTTTTCCTGACTTCAGACATCTAGCACAAACATACTGTGTCTTTGTTCCTCCGTTTACTACGCAACGAACAGACTTGATGTTTGACTTAAACATTCTGTTTGATCTTCTATGAGAATGGCTCACATTGTTACCGAAATGAGCGCCTTTTCCACATACTGCACACTTTGCCATGACTTGCACCTCCTTGTCTGGTTTCCAAAATTAGTTCAGAGCGATTTTCTCTAAACTCATACTAGGACATTTTATCAGATATAAATAGGCAATGCAAGAATAAATTGAAAAAAATTGCAAATAAATCAAATATGTGTTTCTTTTTTCTGGTAGATGGTATAAAATGAAATAGATTACGGTACATTGTATGTTGGGAAACTGTGTTTTTGGTAGATGTTTGTGATGTGCCGAATGATGATATGGAGGTTTGACTATGAATGGACAATTAACCAATTCTTTAGGTACTGTTACCATTGACCCGGAAGTGATCGCTACCTATGCCGGCTCCGTTGCAGTGGAATGCTTTGGCATCGTAGGTATGGCTGCGGTAAATATGAAGGATGGTCTTGTAAAGCTGTTAAAGAAGGATTATCTCTCACACGGCATCAATGTTACGGTCAATGATGAGAATGAGATCAGTATTGATTTCCACGTGATCGTGTCATATGGCGTGAGTATTTTTACCCTTGCGGATAATTTGACAGAGACAGTAAAATACCGGGTAGAGGAATTCACCGGCTTAAAAATAAAAAAGATCAATATTTCCGTAGAAGGTGTACGGGTAATCGATTAGGAGGACAAGACAAGTGGGACAAACTGTGCAAAATATAGAAAAGATCAATGCTGAGCTGTTTGCGAAGATGTTTCTCGCAGGCGCGCATAATCTGGAAGCAAAAAAGGAGTGGATCAATGAATTAAACGTGTTCCCCGTGCCGGATGGTGATACCGGAACCAATATGTCCATGACGATTCTTTCTGCGGCTAAGGAAGTGAGCAGTCTTGAAAAAGCAACCATGAAATCTGTTGCAAAGGCGATTTCATCCGGTTCCCTGCGCGGTGCCAGAGGAAATTCCGGTGTTATCCTGTCACAGCTTTTCCGTGGTTTTACAAAGGTGATCGCAGCTTATGATACGATTGATACCGTCGTTCTTGCCGAGGCATGCGACAAGGCGGTTGAGACCGCATACAAGGCAGTTATGAAGCCGAAGGAGGGCACGATCCTTACCGTAGCAAGAGGTGCAGCCGACAAAGCGATCGACATGGTGGAGGAGACCGAGGATCTGTGCGTATTTATCAAAGCCGTGATCGATGAGGCAGAGCGTGTGCTGAAAAAGACACCGGAGATGCTGCCGGTATTGAAGCAGGCAGGCGTTGTGGATTCCGGCGGACAGGGTCTGGTCGTTGTTTTACAGGGTGCGTATGACGCACTGATGGGTAAGGAGATCGATTACAGCAGCTTTACGGCCGAAAAGACGACAGGCGGTATCACAAAGATCTCCGCAGAGACCGAGGCAGAGATCAAGTTTGGCTATTGTACGGAGTTTATTATCGTTTTAAACCACCCCTTAAGTGATGCACAGGTTGCAAAGTACAAGGAGTTTCTGACCTCTATCGGCGATTCGATCGTTGTAGTGGCAGACGATGAGATCGTAAAGACCCATGTACATACCAATGATCCGGGTCTGGCGATCCAGGAGGCACTCACACACGGCTCACTCAGCAAGATCAAGATCGACAACATGCGTGAGGAGCATCAGGAGCGTCTGATCAAGGATGCGGAAAAGATTGCCGCACAGCAGGCAGCGCAGCCGGCACCTGCCGTAGAGTGGAAGGATATGGGCTTTATCAGCGTGTCGGCAGGAGAAGGTCTGGGTGATATTTTTAGAGGTCTCGGAGCCGATGTGGTCATTGCAGGCGGTCAGACCATGAATCCGAGCACGGAGGATATTCTCCATGCGATCGATCAGGTAGCGGCAAAGAATATTTTTGTCCTGCCGAACAATAAAAATATTATTCTGGCGGCAAATCAGGCAGCTTCCCTGACAGATGACAAGACGATCTTTGTCATTCCGACAAAGACAGTTCCGCAGGGGATCACAGCGCTGATCAACTTCATTCCGGAGCAGACTGCCGAGGAAAATGCCGAACGCATGACCGAGGAGCTGGCGAATGTCAAGAGCGGACAGATCACCTATGCGGTGCGTGATACGAATATCGACGGCAAAGAGATCAAAGAAAACGACTATATGGGTATCGGAGATACCGGTATTTTGTCGGTAGGCGCTGATATGGAGCAGACCCTGTTGGATATGATCGATCAGCTTGTGAATGACGAGAGCGGCATTATCAGCCTGTATTACGGCGAGGAAGTCTCAAAGGAGGATGCATACGCACTGTCAGAAAAGCTGCAGGAAAGATATGCAGATATCGAGATTGAGGTAAACAACGGCGGACAGCCGGTGTACTATTATATTATATCTGTCGAGTGATCGATTGGAGTGACGGCTATGGAACTGACTGCACCGATTCGTGGAGTAAAGGGCGTAGGCGAGAAAACGGAAAATTTGTTACAGAAAATGGGAGTATACACCGTAGGTGATATACTCCTTCATTTTCCGAGGGATTATGTAACATATCCACGCGCTGCGCAGATCAACGAATTAACAGAAGCAAAAAATATACAGACGGCGGCGGTGATCGTCCCGGTCACGCGCGCTGCGGTGATGCGGCGCACACGTGCGATGACGATCACGGTGTTGAAGAGCAGCTATGGGGGCAGGGAACTCGAAGCGGTCTGGTTTCGCCTGCCCTACATTGCAAGTGGGCTGAAAAAGGGGAAAACCGTGATACTGTACGGCAAAGTGACCGACAAGAACGGTGTCTGGCACATGGAGCAGCCGGCACTTTTTTTACCGGAGGACTATGCTGCGATCGAGGAATCCATGCAGCCGGTCTATGCGTTGACGCGCGGGATCACGAACCGTTTTTTATGTAAAACGATCAGGTATGTCTTACAGTCGTGCGACAGCTTTTTTGACTATCTGCCGACTGGTATCCGTGAAAAATACGAGCTGGCGGAATACAATTATGCGCTGGAACAGATCCATTTCCCGGAGTCGAAGGAGGCGCTGGTCTGCGCGCGCCGCAGGCTTGTGTTTGATGAGTTTTTTCTGTTTCTGATGACGATGCAGCTACAGAAGCGCGGCGAGGAAAAAAAGAAAAATGCCTATCACTTTGCGCCGGAGGATCTGCAGGCGTATATCGGACAACTGCCGTATGCATTGACCGGCGCACAGAAACGCACGTTGGACGAGGTGCTGCGGGATCTGCAGGGTGAGACACTGATGCAGCGGCTCATACAGGGAGATGTCGGCAGCGGCAAGACGATCGTTGCGTTTCTGGCGATGCTGTATGTGTCGGATCAGGGCTGCCAGTCAGCGATCATGGCTCCGACCGAGGTGCTGGCGAAGCAGCATGAGCAGTCGTTTCTGGAGCTGTGTGAGCGTTTCGACATCCAAAAGACGGTCGTTCTGCTCACGGGTTCTATGACCGCAAAGCAAAAACGCGAGGCGCGGGCGGCGATCGCAGCGCACCCGGACGCGCTGATCATCGGCACGCATGCGCTCATTCAGGAGCAGGTATCATATGAACGGCTTGCACTTGTCATTACGGATGAGCAGCATCGGTTCGGTGTCCGCCAGAGAGAGACATTTGCCGAAAAAGGGCAGTCCCCGCACATCCTTGTCATGAGTGCGACACCGATTCCGCGCACGCTGGCGATCATTTTATACGGTGATATGGATATTTCGGTAATGGATGAGGTGCCTGCGACGAGGCTTCCGATCAAAAATTGTGTTGTTGGGGAGGATTACCGCACAAAGGCAAATGCATTTCTGGAAAAGGAGATCGCGGCGGGGCATCAGGCATATATTATCTGTCCGCTGGTGGAGGCATCGGAGCATCTGGATGCGAGCAATGTGACAGACTATACCGACCGTCTGCGCGCACAGTTATCTTCCGATGTGCGTATTTCCTGTCTGCACGGCAAAATGAAGGCGGCGGAGAAAAATCAGATCATGGAGGATTTTAAGGATCATAAAACCGACATCCTCGTGTCCACGACAGTCATTGAGGTGGGTGTCAACGTCCCGAACGCAACGGTCATGATGATCGAGAACGCAGACCGTTTCGGACTGGCGCAGCTCCATCAGTTGCGCGGCCGTGTCGGGCGCGGCGATGCACAGTCATATTGCATTATGATGAACGCTTCGGATTCGGATCGCGCGAAGGAACGGCTGGAGATCCTAAACAAATCCAATGACGGATTTTTCATTGCCTCGGAGGATCTCAAGCTGCGCGGACCGGGTGACTTTTTCGGTATCCGGCAGGCGGGCGATATGAGCTTTCTGATCGCGGACATCTATACGGATGCGTGTGTGCTGGGGCAGGCATCCGATGAGGTGAAGCGGATTCTTGCGCTTGATCCGTCGCTGGAGGCAGAGGAGCATGCCAATCTGAAGTTGAAAATGAGGGAGATCTTTGCGCGCGGCGATGTGATGCTCAGTTTATAAAAAATAAGAAAGAATCCTGCCTTGCAGGATTCTTTCTTATTTTTTTAGGGAAACGCTGATTAAATCAGCATTTCCTTAGTTTTTACTTGCCTGCCATCTGTTTTTCCTGTGCCTCGATCATTTTCTTGACCATATAACCGCCGACAGATCCATTCTGTCTGGAGGTCAGATCGCCGTTGTAGCCATCCTTTAAGGGCACACCCAGCTCACTTGCCACCTCATATTTGAAACGGTTCATAGCCTCTTTTGCTTCGGGAACAGAAGTTTTGTTATTGTTATTGTTTGACATGATGCGTTTCCTCCTTCGTAAATTCGCTTTTGTATTTGAACAACAGCCTGCTTGCTGCTGGTACACATAGTATGTGTGGAGAAAACAAAAATAAACATAGCAGGTTTTTCTAAATTACTCGTAACTGTTCAGTGCCCTCACAGTTACAAATGCAAAATCCATGAAAATCAGCTACGCCGATGGGATTTTGCATTCCTGAATCATGTTCATACGGAGCTAGACATCCAGTGGATGTCTGTTTAGCTCGGCCCGAAACGAAGTGTAGAACCTCAGCAGTGAGTGCTTCGGGCTGTCCTGAACAG
>CAVHZH010000017.1:0-27405 GCA_963640395.1 Oscillospiraceae bacterium | reverse complement strand
CTGTTCAGAGCCAACCTCCAAAATGCTTCGCATTTCGTCGGTGTGGCGTATCCGCAAAAACCTCATCCAATGTCTTGGATATCATATCAATGTCGATCGGTTTGGCAATATGTCCATTCATGCCCGTCTCAAATGCCTTCTTTCTGTCCTCATCAAAGGCATTCGCAGTCATGGCGACGATCGGGATATTGGCTTTCCGGTTATTTGACAGGGTTCGGATTTCCCTCGTTGCGGTGTAGCCGTCCATTCTCGGCATCTGGATATCCATCAGGATCAGGTCGTATTGATCCTCCGGTGCTTCATTGATGATATTCACCGCTTCAATTCCATCCCCCGCACAGTCGATCTGCATGCCGGTTTCTTCCAGAATCGCCATCGCAATCTCCCGGTTCAGCTCGTTGTCCTCCACGAGTAAAACATGCTTTCCACGGTAATCATATTTTTTCGGTTCCGGCTTAGGCGCTGGCTTCGAAGCGCTGCCTGCTGGCTGTGTCAGCACCTCGCGCAGCTCAGACATAAACAACGGCTTCCCAACAAATGCTGTGACTCCGGCTTCCCGCGCTTCCTGCTCGAGCTCCGTCCAGTCATACGCTGTAAGTACAATGATCGGAATATCATCTCCGACAATTTTACGGATTCTTCTCACTGCCTCGATTCCGTTCATATCCGGCATCAGATAATCTACAATATAAACACTGTATCCATCCTGCATCTCTACGGCATCCTGCACCCGCAAAATCGCTTCTTTTCCTGATGTCGTCCAGTCCGGGCGCATCTCTATGCGGCGGAGCATTTTACATACACTCCTGCAGGTATCCACATCATCATCAATGACAAGTGCCTTCGCGCCAAGCAGGTCAGGGATCGGCTCCCACTGCAGATGCGTCTCGGAAAGCCGCACGCTGAGTACGACTGTAACCGTTGTTCCCTTTCCTTCTTCGCTCTCGACATCTATGCTGCCACCCATCATATCGACGATATTTCTGGTGATGGACATTCCAAGCCCCGTGCCCTGAATCCCATTGGCGGACGATGTATATTCCCGCGAAAACGTATCAAAGATATGGCTGACGAATTTCTTTGACATACCAACGCCCGTGTCCCTGATCGAAAATTCATATGTCGCATAACCAGTCCGCTGGCACGGTTTTTCCGACAGCCGGATGATAATATCCCCGCCTGCCGGTGTATATTTGATCGCATTTCCTACGATATTGATCAAAATCTGATTCAGCCTGAGCTTATCTGTGATGACATCCTCGTGGGAAATGTCCTGCGTATCAATATAAAGGTTCTGATTTTTGGCACCTACCAGCCCAAGTACCATTGTCCGCAGATCGTGCAGCACATCAGGAATATGTACCGGTTTTTCTTCCAGCTTCACACTGCCGCTCTCGATACGGCTCATATCGAGAATATCATTGATCAGACTGAGCAGATGCGTTCCTGAGGTACTGATTTTGGCAAGATATTCCTCTACCTTTTCTGTATCGTCAATATGCGCCTGCGCCAGTGCAGTAAATCCGACAATCGCATTCATCGGTGTCCGTATATCGTGTGACATACTGTTTAGGAAGGTCGTCTTGGCACGGTTCGCCGTCTCTGCCTGCCCCAATGCCTCCTGCAGCAGCCGCTGGTGCTCCTGCAGCTCTGCATAGGTTGTCGTCAGCAGCATTTCCTGATTATCCATGAAAATCAAAAGAATCGTCAGCGTCAATCCGATATTGGATGTCGGCAGCCCTGTGATAAAAAACTGCATGACCGTCCCGATGACTAACGGGACAAAATATAACAGTGACTGCCTGAGGAGCTTTCTTTTCTGCGGCGACTGCTCCTTTTTTAAATGTATGGCAAAATCCACGATCGCAGCCATGCAATAGCCATTGGCAAGTACGGAAACAAACAGGATAAACAACGGTCCCCTGATATAGTTGCCATACTGGTCAACGGAAAATATCCAGCCTGTCCACCATGATGCCGCAAGAAGGAAAACCATGAGAGCTATCGGCGCAAAGAGCAGATACCGAAACCTGCAGCTTCGTATCCGGTCTGCATCATATCGCAGCTCCAGATACATAAACAGAAAAAAAGCGATGCTTTCTGTTGATAGATCAAACAGCGCATTTAACAAAAATGTCACGGTTCTACCTGCACTCGACCCAATATACACGCAGAGCGCATCCGACAGGGCACACACTGCTGCCGCCGCCATCAGCGTCAAAATCCAGTATTGTCTTTTTCCAAAGCCCGGTATTTTTCTCAGCCTGTTGACCAGAATCCAGTCAAACAGAAGCATAAAAACGACTACCGCGCTATAACTCATATGTGCCGCTTCCAGATTCATAAGCCGCCTCCTTCTCTGCAAAAATCCCATTCAGGACTTTCGCAATTTCTTCGATACTGATCGGCTTGCTGATATGTCCATTCATCCCCGACTCGTAGGATTTTCTCTTATCCTCCTCAAAGGCATTGGCTGTCATCGCAACGATCGGGATATTTGCCTTGCGGTTGTCCGGCAATGTCCGGATTTCCCTTGTAGCAGTATAGCCATCCATCTTCGGCATCTGGATATCCATCAAAATCAGGTCATATTGATCTGCCGCAGCTCTGCTCATGATATTGACAGCTTCGATTCCATCCTCCGCGCAGTCAATTTCCATGCCGGTTTCCTTTAGGATCTCCGTTGCGATCTCGCGGTTCAGCTCGTTGTCCTCTACCAGCAGGATCCGCTTGCCGGTGTAATCATAGGATGCTGCCTCCTGCCCGTTTCTGCTGTCAGCCTCCTGCCTGTGCATCGGCTGTGTCAGTACCTCCCGCAGCTCAGACATGAATAACGGCTTCCCAACAAATGCCGTGACTCCGGCTTCCCGCGCTTCCTTCTCATAATCTGACCAGTCGTAGGCTGTCAGCACAATGATCGGGATATCGTCACCGATCACTCTCCGGATCCGCCGGACGGTTTCGATTCCATTCATATCCGGCATCAGATAGTCCACAATATATACCTTATATTCATCCTGCAGCTCTGCGGCATCCTGTGCACGCAGGACAGCCTCTTTGCCGGATGCTGTCCAGTCCGGACGCATATCAATCCCGCGAAGCATCTTGCAGACACTCCGGCAGGTATTGATGTCATCATCAATAATCAGCACGCGCGCGCCCTTCAGCTCCGGGATCGCTTCATATTTTACCGGCTGGTTAGCCACCCTGACATTCAGCGTGACGGTGAACAGTGAGCCCTTTCCTTCCTGACTTTCCACTGTGACCGTACCGCCCATCATTTCTACAATATTTTTCGTGATAGCCATGCCAAGTCCCGTACCCTGAATCCCACTGACCGTAGAGGAACGCTCTCTGGCAAAGGTGTCAAATACATGGCTGATAAATTGCTCCGACATGCCGATTCCGGTATCCTTGATGGTAAATTCATAGGTCGTGTATCCCTTGCGCGGACACGGCTTCTCTACCAGGCGGATGATGATGTCTCCGCCCACCGGCGTAAATTTTATCGCATTGCTGATAATATTGAGCAGAACCTGATTGAGCCGCAATTTGTCAATGATGACATCCTCGTTCTGCACATCCTGTGTATCAATATACAGATTCTGCTGTCTCGCATTGACCAGTCCCTGAATCATGCTCCTCAGATCATGCAGAAGATCCGGTATATGTACCGGCTTTTCATCCAGTTTGACACTTCCGCTCTCGATCCGGCTCATATCCAGAATATCATTGATCAGGCTCAGCAGATGCGTACTGGAGGTACTGATCTTCGACAGATAATCCTGTACCAGCTCCGCATTATCGATATGTGTCTGCGCGAGGGCAGTAAATCCGATAATGGCATTCATCGGTGTCCGTATATCATGGGACATACTGTTCAAAAAGGTCGTTTTTGCCCGGCTGGACTGCTCTGCTGCGGCAAGGGCAAATGACAGCTGCTCCTGCTGCTTTTTCTCGCTTTTCACAATGTCATCGATCGGGCGGTATGCCAGCATCACCTTGTAGACTGATTCTTCCCGGTACACAGGGATCACGCGCATCTCATAATATTCGATGCCATTGATGTTCGGAATGGTTTTATGTCTGGTGATCAGGCTGTCGTGCTGCTCAAAATATGCCATCAGATGCCTGCGGTCAAATTTCTCCAGAAAATCAGGGTCTGAATCATGGATCACCAGATGCTCATATGTATACTGAATCCACTCGGAAAAGGAAGGCATATGATCCCTGTTGTGAAACGAATGAGAGGACTCCTTCATCTTTACCACAGCTATCGTGTCAGCGATCAGATCACATTCAAATACAGACGTATAGTCCATCGACAGGGCTTCCATCATTTTCCGCTGTTTCTGTTCCTTTTGCAAAGCATCCTTAAGCTTTTCAGACATCTCATGCTTTTTGTCCACGAGCAGAATAAGACCATCGACACAGATCGGTGTGCCATCCGCTCTCCGGCTGAAATGTGCGGTATCCCGGAACCAGTGATAATTTCCCTGTCTATCGCGCATCCGGTATTCGATATCGTAATTTGTTTCTCCCGAATAATCGTTCTGCGCCTTTTCATACTCCCGGTTCACATATTCCAGATCGTCCGGATGAATCTTATCCATCCATGCCTCCCATGTATTCGGAAATTCCGCCACGGATTCAAAGCCCAGTATGTTTCTGAACGCATTCGACCATGTACAATGTGACACATTGCCTTTCTCATCGTATTCAATGCACCACAAGCCGGAGGTCACGGCAGAATGCAGGATATTCGCGGCATTATTATCCATTCCCAACTGCTTTTTGTATTGGACACCTTCATCCGTATAAATCCAGAGGGAAAGATTCTTTTCTTCCTCCCGCATGGAAAAGCTGCCAATCCGCAGATGCACCAGCGTCCCATCTGTTTTCCGGTAGGACAGATCTACCTTCTGCCCTGACCAGAGGCAGTCATACAGGCGGTCATAATCCAGCACCTGTTCGATCACCGACCGGTCCTCCCCCAGCACAAACTGCTCCCCATAGATTTTCAGCGCCTTAGAATAGGATCCGTTCTTTTCCTTCACGATTTTACGGAAATAATCCGGACCCACAATATCCCGGAAAAAATCCGTTTCTTTATCCAATACATATACACCCATATATTGAGGCGCAATCATCCGCAAAAACTGCTCTGTATCCCTTTTTTCATTCAGAATCTGCTTCAGGACATTGGCATATGGATTCTTCTTATTCTGTTCCGGAGCACTCAGACAATATCCCTCTATCGTACTTTCTTCTGACATTTTCAATAATCTCCTGTTATTTATTGCTCCCTCCGGGAGATCGCACGCATTTGCCGTGGAATCTCCCGCTTCGCAGCGCAAAGCCGGCGTGAGGAACGCTCTAATCAGTGTTTTCCTAGGGTAAAGTATAGCAAACATACGTTAGCTTGTCATTACCCAAAACGTCTGACCAATCAAAAACCTGATCTCCGGCTGCTGCGCAGCTTCCCCGGCGTAGTGTGATAATACTTATGAAAAAGCTCACAAAAATAGCTGCTATTTGAAAACCCGCAGGCATATGCGATCTCCGTCACAGACATCTTCGTATTTTGCAGAAGAAACACTGACTTTTCCAGCCGGTAACGGTTCAGGTAGACCATCGGGGAAGTATCCAGATACTTCTGGAAAAGTGAGGAGCATTTTGTCTTGCAGCAATTCCCGGAAGCCGAAATATCCTTCAGCAAAATTTTATTCGCATAATTTTTCTGCACATATCCGATCATTGCGGTGAGCGCCAGAATATCCTCCGTATCTTGGTCGTAGTCCGAAAACTGATTCATATTTTCTGCAAGCAGCCGGAAAATATGAACCGTTTTTTCCAGTGTGAGCAGGGGCTGTATGTCGTCCGTATTTTTTTCGTAAAGCAGTTCAAGGTCGCGAAGAAGCGCATTCTGCCACTGAACCGACGGATTCAGCTTCTGATAAGGGAATTGCATATTCTGCAGCAGTGGATTTAAACAATTTTTCACAAAATAAGTATTGACAGAAAGCAGCAGCGGGGATAACAAAATGCAGATAAAGAAGCATTCTGTATGTGTGTCGGAATAGCCATAATGAAAGCAGCGGCTGTTTACAAAAATCCCCTCGCCCGCCTGCAAAAAAATACTCCGACCATTCACATCATAGCTCATCTGTCCCTCTAAAATCAGCGTAAATTCCAAATCGTCATGCCAGTGGCTGACTGCCCGGAAATCCGGATAGCATGAGAGCTGTCCCTTTTTTATATATACAGGGAAATCGGGATTGTTGTAGGCAACATTTTCCGACGCGTCCGAATTCAATGCCGCGCTTGTACATATCTCCATCAAAACCGCCTCCTTTGCGAACGTTTGTTATATTATTATTGCTGATTCTGGTATAAAAATCAACAAAATCTGTTTATCCTTATATTGTACACAGAAAGGACTTTGCTGGATTGCAGACATCCGCCGGACTTGTGTTAAAATATGTCTGTATCGTTTCCGCCCTCTTTCTGATCGCGACATTATTGATTCCGGAAGCTCCCATGCGGCTGTTTACGAACGATGCGGTGCTGATGGCATATTTTGTATTAAACCTCGATGAACTGGTAAAGCTGCCGGCAGTATTTAAACATTACCGGAAATATAGTTGGGTAAAAAATTTAACAGAAACGGAGAAATAAAACTATGGATATGAAAAAAAGAAGAGATATGCAGCTTGCTTACATTACAGATGATGCAGTTATGAATGAGATGGCAGAATGCAGAAAAATCCTGCAAAGACTGAATTTTGCAGACCGTTCCGATTTTGATGGAATAGCAAAGATCGTAAAGGAGCTTTTTGGGAAATCAGAAAGTGCATGGGTCAACCCGCCCTTTTACTGCGATTATGGCTCCCATATCGAAGTGGGAAAGAATTTTTTTGCAAATTACAACTGTACAATCATAGATGTGGCAAAGGTAAAAATCGGCGACAACTGCCAGATGGCTCCCAATGTAGCGATTTACACAGCCGGACATCCGATTTATCCGGATACGCGCAATTCCCTGTTTGAATACGGAAAAGAGGTCACGATCGGGGATAATGTGTGGCTGGGTGGAAATACAGTCGTATGCCCGGGTGTACATATTGGAAATAATGTGGTAATCGGTGCGGGAAGTGTGGTCACGAAAGACATCCAGGACTGGTCGATCGCCGCAGGAAATCCGTGCCGCGTGATCCGAAAAATAACAGATGCAGATAGACGGAAATTGTTCCACAACGAGGAGATCGATGATGAAGCATGGGAGGAAATCTGCAAAAAACAGATGTAAATAATAAGATCAACTACCACAGATCATATGGCTTCCTTGTTCCCATGTTCCGTTTGCCCTCGTCCTTAAGCGCTGCCAAATTGTAACAGTTCGACCCGCGCCACACGCTTTTTCATTGACTTTTTTCTCAAACATGGTATAGTCAAACAGGATATTTTTTTATGTGATAGGAAATTCCTATCACATAAAATGCTCCTACCTATCTAAGACATAAGGAGTCAGCAATGTTTTCCAACATGGGAGAAAAAGCACTGAAAGCAGCCTCGACAGAAGATGGTCGCAGCGCTTTTATCACACAAAACGAAAAATTTATCATAAGCTGTGCCAGCCGCTTTACCAAGCGTTACATCACCAAAAGTGATGATGAATGGTCCATCGCGCTGATCGCGTTTTCCAATGCGATGGATACCTATGAGGCGGACAAGGGCAATTTCCAGTCCTATGCAAGACTGTTGATCGAGCGCCGGCTGACGGATTATATCCGCAGTCAGGCGCGTTTTTCCGGTGAGCAGATGACAGAGCCCTATGTATTCGAGGGAAATGTCGATGAGGACGGTGAAAATTCTGCCTATCAGCTTCATATTGCCCGCGCGACGAGCACTACTGACGAAAATCCGATCCGCGATGAGATCCTCGCATTGAACGATATCCTTGCAGGTTATGACATCTCATTTATGGATCTGACAGGCTGTTCTCCGAAGGCTGCCAAGACAAAATCCGCCTGCCGCGACGCGGTGGATTATCTGTCCCAGACAGCTGATCTCGTGGAAAAAATGCGCAGCACGCGTCTGTTTCCAATAAAAAATATTGCGGAACATACGAAAGTACCCCGAAAAATACTGGAAAGGCATCGTAAATATATAATAGCAGCCGTTGAGATCGCATGTAATGATTTTCCTCTGCTGCAGGAATATATCAAATAATTCCGGCATCTGCCGGGTCAGGAACACACTATATTTAGAAAGGAGACGGAACAATGAAAGCCGTGATTGTTGATCTAAAAGACAGCAATGCTGTTATACTCCGTGATGATGGCCGGTTTGAAAAAATAAAAAATAAAAATTATTCCATCGGACAGGAAATCACGCTTCAATCACAGATGCTTCATTTCCCGAAACAGGCTGTTGTTGCCGCCTCTGCCGCTCTGGTCATCACCGCCTGCGGCGGTTTTGGCACTTATACCTGGAACAATCCGATCTCTTATGTCAGCCTTGATATCAATCCTTCGATCGCATATTCACTCAATGAATTTAACAGAGTCATTGCCGTGAACGGTATGAACGAGGAAGGCTCCGCCGTCGTTGATGCGATCGGCGATTCCCTCAAAAACACAGACATTTCGACGGCACTCACGATCACCGTGGAGCAGTTGTCAAGCGATGCTTATATCGATACGGAGGACACCAATTATATGATTATCGGTGTCTATTCCGACAAAGAGAACAAAGCATCCGATCTGATGTCTACCGTAGATGCCTTTTCCGCATCTGCCGTTGATACCTGTTCGATCACTACCGTTAATGTATCTAAGGAAACAAAAGAGACCGCTGATGCCTATGGCATTACAGCCGGTAAAATGGAACTGATCAATGAGATCACCGATGTGGCAGCCGATCCACAGGAGGTTGACCCTGCTGTACTGGCAGATCTGAGCGTTGCACAGCTTGAGAAAACGAAAGCCGCAGCAGCGACCGGGGCTTCCGTATCGAGCGCCGTCGCATCCGCAGTACCGGAGGAGTCTGATACACCGGATTCATCCGGGGATTCTTCGGATAACGCGCCTGCGAGCACAGAGAGCGATCCGAACGCTGTCGTATCCGAAAGCAAGCCGCAGGAGTCTGCTGATGGCAGCTCCGCGAAAAAGGATGCCGTATCCGATACGAAGGATTCTTCTGCTGACCAGTCTGCCGACAGCAGTTCGCCGACGCAGACGCAGACCACGCAGCTCACTACGCCGGGCATTGATAGCGCAGCTCCGGCAGGCGGGGATACATCAGACAGTACATCCTCTACAGCGAACAGTACCGACAACAACGGAAATGGTTCATCTGTCAAGAAGGACGATTCTACAGATAACAGCAAGAAAGACACTAACACAAATGCCTCTTCTTCCAAGAGCGAGACCGTATCTTCCGAGAAAAAGAATGATACCACATCTTCTCCCAAAAAGGATGATACGACTTCTTCCGAAAAGAAGGACGATAAGACGGATGAGATCACCGAGGATGACAGCTCACAGACGAATGCTGCTCCGCCGGAATCTATCCCGGATACAGACGAAGTCGATGACTCCTCTGAATGGATCATCGACCCATTCCATAACGGCAATATGCTTAGCTAAGCTATTTCCCACATATATTTTCTAATGAAAAAGCGTTCTGCACGATTTATGGCAGGCGCTTTTTTCATTTAACATTGCGCTTCTCATAAAAAAATGTTAGGATAGTTTATAGAGATTGATATAAAAATAACAATGTCATTATACTATAAGGAGGATGTCTCATGAGTTTTCAGGATGAATACAAGCAAAAGCTGGTGACTGCCGACGAAGCAGTCAAGGTCGTCAAATCCGGCGACTGGGTAGATTACGGATGGTGCAACGGCACGCCCGATGCACTGGACAAGGCACTGGCAAAACGTACCGATGAGCTGAAGGACGTAAAGCTGCGCGGTGGTATTTTATTAAAGCCGCTGGCTGTATTTGAGCGCGAGGATGCCGGTGAACACTTCTGCTGGAATTCATGGCATATGTCAGGAATCGAGCGCAAGCTGATCGCGCGCGGCTGTTCCTACTACTCACCGATCCGTTATTCCGAGCTGCCCCGCTATTACCGCGATGGCAACTGTTCGGATGTCGTCATGATCGTCTGCGCGCCGATGGATAAGCACGGATTTTTCAATTTCGGGCCGAACGCTTCGCATCTGGCAGCCGCATGTGAAATGGCAAAGACAGTGATCGTGGAAGTAAATGAAAATATGCCCCGCTGTCTCGGCGGTTTTGAGAACAGCGTACATATCAGCGACGTAGACTATATCGTAGAAGGTGAAAATCCCCCGATCGGCGAGCTCGGCGCAGGCGGTCCTGCTACCGATGTAGACAAGGCAGTTGCTAGGCTGATCGTAGACCAGATCCCCAACGGTGCTTGTCTGCAGCTCGGTATCGGCGGTATGCCGAATGCGGTCGGATCTATGATCGCAGAGTCTGACCTGAAGGATCTCGGTGTCCACACGGAAATGTATGTAGATGCATTCGTGGACATTGCCAAAGCAGGCAAGATCAACGGATCAAAAAAGAGTATCGACCGCTATCGCCAGACCTACGGCTTCGGCTGCGGTACCAAAAAAATGTACGATTACCTCGATGAGAATCCTGAAATGATGAGCGCTCCGGTCAGCTACACGAACGATATCCGTTCGATCTCAGCGCTGGACAACTTTATCTCCATCAACAACTGTGTGGATATTGACCTGTTCGGACAGATCAGTGCCGAGTCATCCGGTACCAAGCAGATCAGCGGTGCAGGCGGACAGCTCGACTTCGTGTTAGGCGCATACCTGTCAAACGGCGGAAAGAGCTTTATCTGCTGTTCTTCTACGTTTACCGACAAGGCAGGCGAGATGCATTCACGTATCCGCCCGACACTGACCAACGGCTCGATCGTTACCGACACACGTGCCAACACTCACTATGTTGTGACCGAGTACGGTATGGTCAATGTCAAGGGTATGTCCACATGGCAGAAAGCAGAAGCCCTGATCTCCATCGCACATCCCGATTTCCGCGACGAGCTGATCGCAGAGGCTGAGAAAATGCATATCTGGAGACGGTCGAATAAATAATCCGCACCCTGCCCGAGGGTTTTTATTTCAAGGGACGCAAAAAGCTCTGTGCCGCACGCACAGAGCTTTTTTAACTGTTCAGTACCTTCACAGTTACGAACTTTTTACGTCTACAATCCACTCTTTACCTTATCATAATTGTTCGACGCATTCCATAGCAGCCACTCATGTACCCCTGCATCGGCTGCACCGCGGATCTGGTCACTGAGCTGCTGCCCGGTGTAGGAAATGTGTCCGTCTACCCATGTTGCCGTAAACGCCTGCAGCCACGGTCGCTGCTTTGCAATATGCATCTGCGGATCTGCTGCTTTGGCATCCTGCAGCCGCTTTTCGCCGTCCGCCACCGCCGCATAGATCAGATCGTAGGGTTTTGCATCCGGCACTGCAATTCCATAGGCATTGTTTGTATAATGTGACGGATAGACCATCGGACAAATATAATCACAGTGCTTTGCCATCTCGACATAATCCTGCCCGATCAGCTCTCCGTCAGTCTCATTGCAGATGATCGTGCCAAATACATCCGCAGATACATAAACGCCCATCGGAGCGAGTGTCTCATATGCCTTTGTCAGAAATTCCGTGATCGCATCCTGTTTCGTCCTGCCCTTAACTGCATTCCCAAAGTCCGCCTCTGCAATACCCTTTGCCGTTGAAAAACGGATGTAATCGTACTGAATCTCGTCAAATCCAAGTGCAACTGCCTCCTTGCTCAGATCGATCAGATAATCCCATACCTCCTCCCGGTACGGATTGACCCACGCAAGACCGTTATTGTCATGGAAAACACTTCCATCCTGATTTTTTACCGCATATTCGGGTTTCTTTTCTGCGAGAATCGGATCCTTGAACGCCACAATACGCGCAATCAGATAAATATTCTTTTTCTTTAACTGGCGGATCAGCTTCGGCATATCCGATACATAGCGCACCTGTGCGCCGATCTCCTCGGCAAGCGGCAGTCCCATCTCATAGGTGACTTCCCCGGAATCGTTTTTGATGTCGATCACCATCGCATTGAGCGACGTATCTTCCACCATCTGCACAAGCTCCGGCATCGTATTCTGCGTCCCGGCGACCGCTCCCGTGACAAAAATACCCTTCACTTTCCGCGATTTTCGCTGATCCTGCGCCAGATACGCCTCCAGTGCTTCCGTAGCATCCAGCGCCTGCGTGGGCTCCTCCTGCGGCTCATCTGCCGTAGAGCTGTCCGATGCTTCCTCCTCTGCCGGCTGCTGCGTCACTTCTTCCGCCGTACTGTCCGCTGACTCCTCCGTCTGCGACGATATTTCACCCGACTCATCAGCAGAATCTTCTTCCTCCGCAGGCGCTACCGCCACCTCGGAAGACTCCCAAAACCGCGAAATCACGCCGCTATGTACCAGTGCAATCACGATCACCGCCGCTGCGACAAGAACCGCAAGTAAATAAATCCACTGCCTGTAACCCTTTTTCATATCTATGTTCCCCTAAAGCCTTTCAAATATGTTCAGGCTGAAATGCCGAACTGTTTTATTTCATCATCAAATATGCCAGATATGCTGCGTATGAGACGAGCATCACCACACCGCCGGGTCTGGTGAGCTTTTTTTTCGGAAACACACAGATCCAGAGCATCACAGCCGCCGCAAGCGCTACCAGCGTATCGATAATAAATGCCGGTTGGAACGCCACCGGAACAATGAGTGCCGTCGTTCCGATCACAAACAGGATATTGAAGATGTTGCTGCCGACGATGTTGCCGATGGCGAGATCGGCTTTTCCCTTTCTCGCTGCGACTACGGAAGTACACAGCTCCGGCAGGCTCGTTCCGAGCGCTACGATCGTCAGTCCGATAAACCGCTCACTCAATCCAACCGCCCGCGCGAGCTCCGTTGCCGCATCCACGCTGATGTCCGCTCCCCAGATAATGAGCACCGCTCCGATCACGATAAATACAAGCAGCTTCCAGACCGGTTCATCCGGTATTTCCCCGTCCTCTGATCTGCCTTTTTTCGCTATCACAAACAGATAGGCGAGATAGACGATAAACAGACCCCACAGGACCACCCCGTCAAGGTGCCCGATCACTCCGTCCGTCATACCCATCACAAGCAGCACGATAGTGACAACCGACACAAATGGGATCTCGTAGCGGATCGTCGATTGCTGTACCTCGACTGCCACGATGACCGCAGTCACGCCGAGAATGATCAAAATATTTAAAATATTGCTGCCGACAACGTTTCCGACCGTAATATCTGCCGTTCCCTTCATCGCCGCCGTGATACTCACCGCTGCCTCCGGCGCGCTCGTTCCCATCGCTACGATCGTCAGTCCGATGACAAGCTGCGGAATGCCGAATTTGGCTGCGATTCCTGCTGCTCCCTCAACAAAGACATCTGCGCCCTTGACCAGCATGGCAAAGCCGATCACAAGTAACACCAACTCCACTAATAAATGCATATCCATATCCTCTTCTTTCCCTATCTATCATTTCAGAATCTGACCCTTTGATTCCGAACAGATACATCATATATGGAAAATCAGAAAAAAACAAGGGTTTGGATGCAATGAACCATAAAATGAGCCATCACATCCAGACCCCTATACCTATCTATTATTCTGCTGTGTTCAGCGCCCGCATGGAATTGAGGATCGCCAGTACAGATACACCGACATCCGCGAATACGGCTGCCCACATATTGGCATGACCGGTCGCACCTAACACGAGCACCACTGCCTTGACTGCCAGCGCAAATACGATATTCTGGCGGACAATGCGCAGTGTTTTTCGGGCAATCGCCACGATAGCCGCGATCTTTCGCACATCATCATCCATCAAAACGACATCGGCTGCCTCGATCGCCGCGTCACTGCCCATGCTGCCCATCGCGATACCGACATCGGCGCGTGTGAGCACCGGCGCATCATTGATACCGTCGCCGACAAATCCCAGCCTGCCTTTTTCCGGCAGCGCAGCGATCAACTGCTCCACCTGTGAGACCTTATCCGCCGGAAGCAGCTCATAATGAACCTCATCGATACCCAGCTCCCTTGCGACTGCCTCCGCAGCCTCCTTGCGGTCGCCGGTAAGCATCACGGTCTTTTTCACACCGACGCGTTTCATGTCGGCTATCGCTTCGCGCGCGCCCTCCTTGACCGTATCCGAGATCACGATCGTTCCGGCAAAGCTGCCTTCACATGCCACATATACTACCGTTCCTTCACTCTCTGACTCCGTAAAATGCAGCTTCAACGAATGCATGAGCCCCGCATTGCCGACATAGACCTCTCTGCCATCGATCAATGTATGGATTCCGTGTCCGGAGATCTCCTCGGTGTCCGCTACGCGCTCCATCGCCAGCGGCTTGCCATATGCCTCCCTGATCGAAGCCGCGATCGGGTGTGTCGAATAACCCTCTGCCAGTGCTGCCAGTTCGAGCAGCTCACACTCCTCCATCCGGACAGGTGCCACTTCATTGACCTTAAATTCACCCTTTGTGAGCGTTCCTGTCTTGTCAAATACAAGCGTATCCAGTTCCGCTACGATCTCTAAGTAGTTGCTGCCCTTGACGAGCACACCCTTTTTTGATGCTGCACCTATACCACTGAAAAATCCGAGCGGTACGGAGATCACGAGTGCACACGGGCAGGAAATAACGAGGAAGGTACATGCACGGTAAACCCATGTTCCAAACAATGCCCCGGGGCTGCCCGCTCCCATCAGAAAAAGCACAATCGGCGGTATAATCGCTAAAATAACGGCTCCGATCGTAACGATGGGCGTATAATATTTTGCAAAACGGGTGATAAAATTCTCTACCCTCGCCTTTTTGCTGGAGGCGTTCTCTACCAGCTCCAAAATACACGCTACGGTAGAATCGTCAAATTTCTTTGTCGTGCGCACCTTAAGCGTGCCGCTGCCATTTACGCAGCCGCTGATAATGTCATCGCCCACACCAGCCCGGCGCGGAACAGACTCCCCAGTCAATGCCGCTGTATCGATCATGGATTCTCCCTCTACAACGACACCATCTAACGGCACACGCTCTCCGGGCTTGATCACGATGATCGTTCCGACCTCTACATCATCCGGATCGACCTGTGTGAGTACGCCGGCTTCTTCTATATTGGCATATTCCGGACAAATGTCCATCATTTCTGAGATCGACTGTCTGGACTTTCCAACCGCATAACCCTGAAACAGCTCACCCACCTGATAAAACAGCATAACGGCAACTGCCTCTGAATAATCACCTACGCCGAACGCGCCAAAGGTAGCGACCATCATCAGAAAGTTCTCATCAAAGACCTGTCCGTTGCGGATATTCCGCACTGCCTTGAACAATATATCATAGCCGATGATCAGATACGGCACCAGACAGATCACTGCCAGCAGGATATGCGGCTGTATCCGGTCTGTCAGACCGGTGTGCTCTGCGACCATGACTGCCGCCAGCATAATGAATGCGATCACGATACGGATAAGCATCCGTTTTTGTTTCTTCGTCATAATAGATACCTCGAAATCACCTTTTCACTGCTCTTATTATCTCAAGATCTTTGTGTCCGGCTCTACCTTTGCACATACTGCTATGACTTCATCCATGATCGCATCAAAACGGTCATCCTCTGCGTCAATCGTCATTTTCTGGGTCATAAAGCTGACAGATGCGTCATTGACACCGTCGATTTTTTTGATCGCGTCCTCCATTTTTGCTGCGCAGTTTGCACAATCCAGATCCTCAAGCTTAAATTTCTTTTTCATAATAAATGTCCTCCTGTTTTGATTTTTACTCCTCAATATGCTCGCGCCCCTGATCGATGATCAGACGCACATGATCATCCGCCAGCGAGTAGAACACCGATTTGCCCTCGCGTCTGCCGCTCACCAGCTTTGCCTGCTTTAAGATCTTCAACTGGTGCGAGATCGCGGACTGCGTCATCTGTAATGCCTCCGCCAGATCACACACGCACAGCTCCGACTCGAACAGCACATACAAAATACGGATGCGCGTCGAATCACCGAATACCTTAAACAGCTCTGCCAGATCGTACAGCTCATCCTCATCGGGAAGTCCCGCACGCACCTTATCCAGACGGTCTGTATGTACGCAAGTGTCCTCGCAGGTTTCAACATCATTGATTGCCATCGGTGTACTCCTTTCTGGTATGAAATCGCTAGGTGATCGCGAGACTATTTTACAATCACCTAATGAAATCTCCGCAGGAACATGCTCATGTTTACATATGAGCAACTGTTCATGCGTTCATGTTATCATCACTCCTTACGTTTGTCAATACGAAAATGCATTTAGTATTTACGCTCATTAAAAATCATGGTAAAATAGGGAAGTATTTTGCTTTACAACAGCAAAGCGTCCATTATTATTTGAGGAGGTTAGGAATATGAACACAACAAACTTTCTGATTATCGCGGCGATTGTCGTCTATCTGCTCGCGATGCTTGCAGTCGGTTTTTATTTTAGTAAACAGACTTCCAGCACAGAGGACTTCTATCTCGGCGGACGAAAGATGGGACCTATCGTCACTGCCATGAGTGCAGAGGCAAGTGATATGAGCAGCTGGCTTCTGATGGGTCTGCCCGGTGTCGCTTATCTGTCCGGTGTCGCGGATGCTGCATGGACGGCGGTCGGTCTGGGTGTCGGCACATGGCTGAACTGGTACTTTGTTTCACGCAGACTGCGCCGCTATTCACAAAATATCGGTGCGATCACTGTCCCGGACTTTTTCTCCAAACGCTACCATGACAAGAGCAATATGCTGAACGCGCTGGCTGCCCTGGCGATCATCATTTTCTTTATTCCATATACCGCATCCGGTTTTGCAGCCTGCGGCAAGCTGTTCAACAGCCTGTTCGGTGTCGATTATACAACAGCTATGCTCATATCCGCACTGGTCATCATCGGCTACACGATCATGGGTGGTTTCAGCGCCGTATCCACGACAGACCTGATTCAGAGTATCGTCATGACCATCGCGCTGATAGCCGTTCTCAGCTACGGTATCACCCATGCAGGCGGCTGGGATGCTGTCATGGACAACGCGCGCTCGCTGCCCGGTTATCTGTCGCTGACAGCTTCACATGATGTAACGACCGGCGGCTCCGTAGCCTACAGTGCACTGTCTATCGCCTCCTGTCTGGCATGGGGCTTCGGTTACTTTGGTATGCCCCATATCCTGCTCCGTTTCATGGCGATCGAGGATGAGAAAAAGCTCGTTTTATCCCGCCGTATCGCTACGGTCTGGGTGTTCATCGCTATGGCAGTTGCCATCACGATCGGTATTGTCGGTCTCGGTATGACAAAGGCTGGCGCACTCGAATTCCTCGAGGGCAGCTCCAGTGAGACGATCATCGTCCGCATCGCAGGACTGATCAGCGAACACGGTGCCCTGACGGCACTCCTTGCAGGTGTGATCATCGCCGGTATTCTCGCAGCTACGATGTCTACCGCAGACAGCCAGCTTCTCGCTGCGGCATCGAGTGTGTCCCAGAATATCATGCAGGACTTCTTACATATTAAGCTGACCGATAAACAGAGCGTCATCGTCGCACGTATCACGATCGCGGCGATCGCTATTCTCGGCATTTTCCTCGCCAGAGATCCGGACTCCTCTGTATTTGGCATTGTATCCTTTGCATGGGCTGGATTTGGCGGTGCTTTCGGCGCTGTTACACTGTGCGCGCTGTTCTGGAAGCGTTCCAACAAATGGGGCGCGCTCGCCGGTATGCTCTCCGGTGGTGCAACCGTATTCCTCTGGAAATACCTCATCCGCCCGCTCGGTGGTGTATGGAATATCTACGAACTGCTGCCTGCATTCTTTGTATCACTGCTGTTCATTATCGTTGTCAGCCTGCTCACCGCAGCGCCCGATGATGAACAGATCAGGGAGTTTGAGGCTGCAAAATAAAATCAAGGCGTACTGTATATTTTCTATGTTAAAAGGGTGCAAATACATTTTGCACCCTTTTACTAATAAGCATTAAATTCCACCCGCGAAATATCCGATTCCAGCCACCGACGGCTTAAAGCCCGGATTTTGCAAATAATTCATAATAGCTGACTATTTCCTGCTCAAGCTTTACATTATGCACCTGCATATACTGTAAGGTATCCCGATATACCTCATCCTCTATAAGCGCCTGCATCCGTGCGAGATCACTTTCCGTCAATTTTCTCAAACAATGCCGATAGCGGCTGTCACTTAATTGCCGGATACCCATGCAATATAATTCAAATTGCTTTGATGTCTCCCGGCACAGATGCTTATGGATCAAAAAGCCACCGATATCTATGTCTCCAAAATGCAGATATTTGATATCCGGATTGTCCGAAATGACCCGCTTTAAAAATTCAATCTGATGCCGGTTTGCGAAACCGCCCAGATATATCATGGCAGCATGGTCTCTATTCATTCGCTGATATGATGTCTTATTCTCAATCGTCATCACACACTCTGCCTGAACAGAAATACGCACAATATTCTGGCAGTCCGCAGACGAAATCGCCACTCCACCCGTGAGCCTTGCCACATCCAAAATGTAATGGTCCCACTCAATTTTCCAGCCGCCCTTTATGAATATCTCCTGATCTGCGGGTGTCACATGAAAGCGGCTCAATATCGCATCATTCCGCTCTGCAGCTTCCCGCGGTGTTTCGGTTACGCCACGCAAAAATGTACATATTTCTTCATAATTGTTGCACTCAAACCATTTCGAATCGCCGTACACAAGCATCGACGCTTCCCTTACATACAAATCTTCCGTATTATTTTCCAGAAACCGGAGCATGCTCAGATTTGCCTCCACAGCCTCCGGAACAAGTGTATATCCGGGATTCTTCAGCTTTTCCAAAACCGTTTCACAGTATGCTTTTACGATCTCTCCACCGGCAGCATATTTTTCTACCATCTGATTCACTTGATATGCCAGCATGCTTTGCGGAACAACGCCATATTTGTCTTGCAGATACTCATAGATCGCATCGATCTGATCTTCAACGAGATACACTCTTTCAACATCATCACTGAATTTCAAATGATCAGCCGCAACAAATCCCTTTGCAAGCAGTTCATCTACCGCCTCATGGAAGGATTGCTTTTCCTGCATACAGGCATCATTTTCTTCATAATCTGCATAGATTTCTGTCGGCTTCAATATGATCCGCCGATTGGTAATTATATGCTTGGCACACCGGTCATTATATTTTTTCAACAATCCATAAATGATCGCTCTCTTATAATCCTTATTGCTCATGGAATTGTACTTTTCCTATCTGCATATTATCATTGCTGACCTTTAAAACCGGTATGATCACCCCGCATTCGCTGCCTATGGATTCCAGCTTATTCGGCGGCGCACAAAAAATCACCTGAAAATTCTGATTCTTAAAAAAATCTAACATCAGCTTGATATTATGATCGCTCATTTTCTCAAATGGTTCATCTATAAACATCAGGCGGACGGAATTCACACGCACATTGTATAACATAGATAATGCAGCCGAAAGTATCAGGGTGTATGGTATCTGCGTTCCTGCACCGGAATTATATCCTACCTGTTTAGACAGCTTCCCATCCTTTACTTCGTCATTATTTATTATGATCTCATAACTCATATAATTCCGATAGTCTGCAAATTTTTTTATCTCAGAGCTGTCATTATGATCTATGATCTTATTGATAATATCCCGGATCTCACGCTCCCTCGTCTCCACCTCATCATTTTCGTAACCCATCAGACCGGTCAATGACATCTGCCCATCGGACATGTCATTCGTTTCCTGCAAATATTCTGCATACCGCAGGATTCTTGCATAATCAGAATTATCATTCAACAGCTTCACATCGAACTGATATTTTGTGGAAAACTGCAGCTTGCGCAGCTCTTTATTGATATCCGATATATCACTTCTCGCGTCCTTTGCCGTCTCATAGATATTCAGCACAAACTCCCTCTTAAATATCCGCTCATAAGTTATCGTCTGTTCCTTTAGCTTTTGTTGGATTCCCTGCAGATCATCAATCCAGATCCGGCCTCGGCGTTTCTGGTAAGCCGCCTCACATTCCAAGCCCATCGGCAGTCTGTCCACCTCCTGCTTGCGGTTATTATAGGACTGCTGCTTGCCATTGATCATCCCTTCCAGTTCCCGGACACGGCGGTCTACACGTGCCTTTGTATCGCGAAGCATTAAACCACCGTTTTTATTTTCACCAGCCAAAAAGCTGTCATATTCCCCAATCGCCATCTCCACAACTGCATGCGCGGTGATTCTGTACTCGTCCAGCTCTGCCTGCTTCGCGGCTGCCGCAGCTTGCGCCTCCTTCAGCGTCTTTTCATTTTGCGTAATCGTAGTCTCATGAATCGTTTTCTGCCTGAGATTTCCATCCCGTTCCTTTTTTCTGGCATCCAACTGCGTTTTCAGTGCTGACACGCGCTCATTTAATGCCATAAATTCTGTATTATTTTTCTGTGCCTCCACGAGCTCATGGTATCGCCCCTTTTCTTCATTCAAGGCTGTCGCAGACTTCGCCCATTCCTTATGCGCATCCAGTTGAAACTCTTTAAACTGCTCCAGCCCGGCTCGCAAATATGCTGCCAGCTTCTGCAGCTTATCCTGTTCTGTCAGAAGCTCTGCTTCTCTCTCCTGCAACTCGCGCAGCCGGACTTCCGCTGCATGCCTATTCAATTCAACCGCATGGCTGCCCAGACAATAGCTCCTTAGCTTTTTCATATTGATATAGGTCACTGCCATGTTCCGACTGAGCTTGCCCTCTTTAGACATTGCATTATCATAATCAGGCACCTCCGCATGATCGACTGCATGGATCCTTCCCAACCAGAACCGGAAGTAATTGGCAGCCGTCTCATTTTGAACCACAAGATATTGATAAACCGATGACTCTACGCAATCAATCCTCTTTTCCATCAGGCGTTTTGAATTCACCAGCTCCACATAGCGGTGCTGTGACCGATCCAGCACAGCATTTGCCGCATCAAAATTCTCAGCCGATACGATCACCGCATAACGGTGGATACCCAGAAATGCCTCTATCGCATTTCTCCAGCTCTCATCACGCAGCTCAAGGACATACTCACACGCCATATGCGCTTCTTCGCCGATCCCTCTCTTTTTGAACTCTCGGTTGATCTCGCGGATCAGCTCCAATTGCTCCCGGACATGCGAATAATCTGCCCGGTTTTTATTGCAATTCTCAATGATCTGATCCTGCTCCACGCACTCTGCCTGTACGGTTTCGAGGTCTTTCTTCACCAGCGTCTGCCGCTCGATCAGACGATCCCTACCCATTCGTATATCTTCCCTCAGCAAATCGATCATCCGCTGCTTTTCCACAATTTCAAGGCTCTTTGATGACAATTCTTCAATCGCATATCCGGAATTCATGATACCAGCCTCCGGCAGATGCTTCACCAGCTCCTGCATCTGCTGTTGAAACCGCTCCAGCCTCTCCTTTTCGGCCTGCAATCGCTCCAGCTGCGCTTCATAGGTACGGATCAATTGCTCCGATGTCGCGATCGCCTTGGAGCCGTCTAGCTCATGTAATGCCCTGACGCTCTCAGAATATGCACCATCCAGCTCCTCGATCTCACGATCCTGCTCCCGGATCGCCGCCGTTAATGTCTCGCATGTGATGCGGCTCTTCTGGATCAGCTCTTCTGCCTCCTGGATCTCCCTCTGACAGTACACCAGCTCCTTGTATTTGATCTTAATATCATCTATCCGCAGCTGCAGTGCTTTCTTGTCACGCTCATCAAAATCCGCCAATATGGAATCCAGATCCTGCAGCTCCTGATTGATCTGTTCAAGACTCCTATTGATCTGCTCAATATTTTTCCTTGCTTCCTTTAGCTTATCAAAATTAACATCGTGCTCTTCCAATACAGATTCTTTGATAAATTCCTGAATCTTTGCCGCCGGATTATATGCCATAATGTTCCTGAGCTTCCGCTGGTATTTCGCGACCTCCGGATATGGCAGCTTCAACCCTACCATTTGCATAAACAGCGTGATGCCTTCCTTTTTCGTTTTCATCTGTATGCCGTATTTTTTCTGGAAGCCGGCCGCATCATATGGCTTTTTAACCGAATCCTCCTCATATACAAGGTCTACCTCTGCGATTGTCCTGCCGTTGATCGCATACCAATGTGTCCCTCTGATATCCGTAACTGCAGTTTCGATAACCACACCTAACACAAACGGCTTTTCATTGATCTGGTCATAATATTCAAGTGCAATATGCGTATACACGACCGGCATTTTATCCGCAGGGCGCGCATAGATACCTGAACTCGCATCCACCAGACACCGTGTATAGGACACCAGATTTCTTTTTCCAATTCCGGTATTATATCCACTCGTTGCTTTATTAAACTGGGTATCGCCGGTATATGCATATTTAACCGCATCTAATATCGTTGATTTTCCGCACTCATTTTCTCCGGAAATCAACGTCAGATTTTCAGAAACCGGGATGATCGTATTACTGAAGCCATACCAGTTTACCAGATGTATGTTTCGCAAAACTGTCTTATCCATCCACATCCTCACTTTCCGATAAATCTTCCTGTTCGGAATCCATCTCATCAGCATCCGGCATATATTCCGCCATAACCTGTTTCAGCTGTCCGATATCCAGACAAAATTGCAGCGACGGATACAAACGGACCTTCCCCTCCTCCGTCGCAATATCATCACTATAATCGATCAGACTAAAGCGCTTAAATATGCGATATGCCTCTTTAAATTCTGCCGGTTTCATCTGAATCTGATAAATTTTACATTTATCAATGATATCTCCGACGCTGACATGAACCGGATCTACATACCCCATCCGCTCCAGAAACAACAGCCACAAGATCAGCAGCAGCCGGATCTGCTTCGCATCGAAACGATATAAATTCAGCCTTTTCAGACCAACCGTCTCAGCATCCTCATCTGCCTGCTGCAGCATAGCCACCTTCATCCGTTCCTCGACCACAACCTTATAGCCGATCGCAGCCAGATAGGTATTTACATCGTACTGATTGGATTCCGATGAAATGAAATCATACAATTTTTCATCCTTATCCGCTACAATAAATGTCGCATCCAACAGCTTGCGGATACAACGTTTAAATAAATATGTATCTTCCTCATTCATCCTTTTCAGGAAACCGATCTCACTCATCCCCAGATCCTTCCTACTTTTTATGTATCTTCATATCGGTTATATCCGCCAGCTCCGTATGCACCATAGCCTCCGTCAGTTGTATCTCATATGGAAACTCCTCATTTTTTGCATAAAGCATCGCCGCTGCATACATCAATACTTCTTCTTTTGCATGAATAGCTGCTTCCCTGATACTCATCTCATTTTCGCAACCCATTTGTGCTTTCAGAAATGTATTCACCCGATCAACCGAATAGCGGTTCGGCGCACTGTGAAACAGCCTTTCGGTCTGAAGTCTCTTTTCTTCTTCTGTCAGCTCCTCTGTCAGCAGCCCGATATTCTGTCCCTCATTTTTGATCCGTTTATGCTTCTCAAACGACTTATGTCCGACATATTTTTGATTCGTAATACGTGCGCAGTCTGCGACCTTTTCCATCACTGCATCCTGCTGCTCCATCGGAAGTCTGGCTACTGCATTCAAAAAATCATTGACCGCTGACTCCAGCCTGACACCGTTGCTCGCCATCAGCATAATTCTCGTATTGGCGAGATTATAATAATTATTGATACGGCTGTCGATAAGCTCCATATTTGCCTCATATTCTACACTCAGAAAATATTGAAGCTCCGCAAAATACCGATCCACACGTTCCTGCGCCTCATCATAACCGAATTGCAGCTTCTCTGCGCATTCTGCGATCATTTTCTCGTAGGTTTCGTCCTGCTTCAACATGCGCAATCTGCTTTTTATAAACGATAGTTGTGTGGGGATCAATCCATTATTTTTTATAAAGAAATATTCGTTAAAGAAAAGATCCAGCATCTCGTCCTTCATGATAAATTGTCCAAAGCTGTTGATATCCTGAAATGCGATCACAGCCTTCATAATACTAGAAATACTGTCTTTTAGATCCGTCAATTCATTTTTTAATTCTGTCTCGTTATCAATGAGCGGTACGAGAATATTTGTATACGGCCGCTCCCGCCGTATGGAATCTTCCTCAAATGCCGATTTCATAATCTCATACATAGAGAAAATACGATTGGACATCATACCTTCCCCTGTCTTTTCAGTCATTTTTCTGAGGAAATCCATAAACCTTCTGCAGTTCGTCGAAACATTGACTACATACTCGCCATTTCTGCCGATCTCGCGCGGAAGCAGCCAGCCGCATTCACGAAATAGCATCAACACGCCTGCTGCCTGCAGTTGGCCACCACCCTCATCTGCCTGCTCCAGCCCTGCCATATCTGTATCATCAATTCCTGCATTCTTCAGATACAGGGTAATGCTGTCTTTTGCATCTGATTCATACAAAACCGGCAATTCCTTCGTCTTTTCGATCAGTATCTGCATGCAGTCATAATAAGCCCGCCGATACTTTAAAGTTAACGGTTTAAAAAAATCATCATTTTTTATATAGTCAAAAAAATTCACTGTCTGATACCTGTTTTATTTAGAACTTTCTTGCAATGGCACAATCATCGCCCACCGCCCTATCTTACCATGTTTTTTATCATGCGTCCATGCGTTTTGATAAAGAGGGCGCAAAATATGTTCATGCAAAAATCCCCCTCTTTTCCTGATCAGTGCCACAAATAGTCAATACCTTTTTCTTTCTGACCGCATCAATCTCAGCATTGATTTCTTCCAAAGTCATACCGCACGACCTGGCAGTTTCTCACACCAAATTCTGCAAATTCTTCGTTGGTCATGTCCTGAAAATAGGACTGCACCATCCGTGCAACGCCATTATGTGCCACCAGAATGTATGTCTTTTGATCGGATTCTACCTTGATTTCATCCAGTAGATTGTAAATCCTCTGTGCGAGCTGCAGCATGGATTCCCCGCCATCGTACCGGCACGCAAAGGATTCCTTCGCCTTCTTAAAATCTTCGCCATCTCTCGGTGTAGACTCCCATTTCCCGAAGTTCTGCTCCGTCAGCCGCGCCTCTGCCCGACAGGGAATCCCTATCATTTCTGAAATGATTTTTGCCGTATCCGCAGCACGGCTAAGCGGCGAATAAAGAATCTCGTCTACCTGAATGCCGCTTTCCAGAATATTTCTCCCTGTTTCAACCGCCTGTTCCCTGCCGTGCTCGGTCAGCGGGCTGTCTATCGCTCCGCAAATTTTATTTTCCACATTCCACACAGTCTGACCGTGTCTCACAAAGTAAAAATGCCCCATAAAAGCCTCCTGTTCTCTGACCGGGTCATGTAAGCCTTTGTAACATTCCTTTGTAATAATACCATAACTCGGACAAAAAAACACCCCAGAATCGAAATCCTGAGGTGCAATAAATTGTATTGAAATGTGTTCCAATAGATAGATATAGCGAAAGACTATCTCTTTGAGAACTGCGGAGCACGACGTGCGGCTTTGAGACCGTACTGATTCAAAATTCTCTCAAAAAGTCCAGTGTTTATGCGGTTTCGCTGGATTTTTGCTGTTTGTAAATCCGTAGGTAAACCCACGAAATCGGGGGATTTTTGAGGTATTTCAGCGCAGTCCGAAAGTACTGTTCACTAGGCTTCTCAGCTCATCTAATCGCCTTCTGATTATAATTTCCACTTGTTGTCTATGCCATAACAGGCTCATTGTTTTTAATAATTTTTTCAATCTCACTTTTACTCTTTTTGGTCGCCATTGAGATCTGCTCTACCGAGAACTTGCTTTCATACATGTTTAAAATGATCTTTTCTGTAGTCTTTTCTTCAATTCCTGTACTCAAATTACACATAATTCTCACATCCTCTCTGAACTCATTGTTGATTGGGATATTATACTCATGTTCCAGGATATCCAGCTTTTCCTGCTCCTTTAACTCACTGGAAAGCAGTGCTCCCAGCAGGCGATGCATCTCATAGTCTTCGTCATACTTCGGAATGTCATTCGTGATTCCTACCATGACGATATTCAGTAAATCCAGATTGCCCTTCCAGTCATAAGGTCGTAACATTTCGTCCTTCGCCAGATGAATGTGACTCAGACTGTTGTATTCCATATTCATACAAATCCAGATGCTAAACACCTGCTTGATGTCATCGTAATTCGTGTTTACAAAGTCTCGTTCCTTCTGCGACGAAACAAGCCTGCTCACATAAAAGATTGCCCGGTTTAGAATTTTATATGCAGACGGATCATCCTTCTGGCATTCTATGTTCACGATGATCTGTGAAAGTCCGTTCTTCATGCGGACATAAAAGATAATGTCGAACCGAATCAGTCCTTCGTTGATTTCAGCGTTTTCTGTATTGAGTCCAATAATCCGTTGCCCCGGTTCATTGACTCCCTCTGCATTGGTCAGCCCCGGTTCAACCGGTACAATCCCGATCTGTGGCTCGCCTTCAATATATGGCACCACATCCTCCGGTTTCATCCCCTTGAATTCATCAACCGTTTTTATCAAAATATGCGCCAGTATCGTTTTCTGGGCCAGCAATCTCTTCACGCGAGCATCATACTGTGCCTTGTCCCCAGCCGCATTCACTGCGTTTGTAATTTCCGTATTCAAGTCGGCATCCCTCCTCTTGCATCACGCATAGCATTTTGATGGTATACCAAGGATTCTCTGCTCATTTTTATTATAAGCGAGAACCTTAGTGGAATCAAATAAATTTTCCATGAACATTCTTTCGCCTTTCCATTTTCGCTCAAAAGAAAGCGACCAGCCTTTTATGGTTAATCGCTTTTGGCTTCTATTCTCCCCAGAATCATTTCCTGATTCATGGACTTCCAACCTCCGGTCAGCTTCATACTGTCCTCGTAGACACTTACAACATACGCAACTCTCTTAACTCATTGCTGAAAGTTGCTTTTTGAAGCATTTCAGCGCAGTCCGAAAGCACTGTTCACTACGCTTCTCAGCTCTTCCGGTTTATTGTACTTTACCTTCGCATAAATATCCATTGTCATTTTGCTGTTTTCATGCCCGGCAAGATACTGGACTGTTTTCGGATCCACCGATGCATGGATCAAATTGGTAATATAGGTATGCCGCAGCTGGTGCGGTGTCACCTCAAAATCCAGACTGTAAACCACATTTCCATTGTGTGCAGCCTTCTGGCCAAGCACCGGCT
>CAVHZH010000016.1:0-29785 GCA_963640395.1 Oscillospiraceae bacterium | reverse complement strand
GAATGGGCACGGGCATCCGTATACTTAAAAAGTTCCTCCTGTTCCACCTGCATATAGCGATTATTTTCATTCTTCGGCTTTTTCAGCAATTCTTCCTGCGGCATAATGTATTTCCTCTCTAAACAGAACTGGCTTTTATTGCGTCTTTAATACTTAGCTTATCACAAAAAGAAGTTTACTTCAATCTCCGTTCTGCCAGGATGCCCGTTTGTCCAGACATACGATGTGATAAGAAGGAATTCAGAAAAAAGTAAAGGAAAAGAATAAGCGTATCACTATTTCTAATGATACGCTTATTATAGTTCAGTTTTTAATCAAGGTCGATAAGCACCCTTACGGTGGCATCTCTCCATTGATTTTTCCTTAAATACTAATCGTTAGCCTTTCGATAGACTTCTGTTTCCTTGAAACCAAGCGGTAATCCAAAGGAAAGAGAACTCCTACTTACTGTTGATAGCTGCCTGTGCTGCTGCCAGTCTTGCGATCGGCACACGGAACGGTGAGCATGAAACATAGTCAAGACCGATCTTGTGGCAGAACTCAACAGAAGAAGGATCTCCACCGTGCTCTCCACAGATACCTACGTGAAGCTTCGGATTTACAGGCTTACCAAGCTTGATAGCCATCTCCATCAGCTTGCCAACGCCGGTCTGGTCTAACTTAGCAAACGGATCGTTCTCGAAGATCTTGTTGTCATAGTAAGCGTCTAAGAACTTACCAGCATCGTCACGTGAGAAGCCGAATGTCATCTGAGTCAGGTCGTTTGTACCAAAGCAGAAGAAGTCTGCCTCTGTAGCGATCTCATCAGCAGTCAGAGCTGCACGAGGGATCTCGATCATAGTACCTACTTCGTACTCTAACTGAACGCCTGCTGCTGCGATCTCTGCATCTGCGGTCTCAACAACAACCTTCTTTACATACTTTAACTCTTTGAGCTCACATACTAACGGAATCATGATCTCGGGCTTTACATTCCAGTCAGGATGTGCTTTCTGAACCTCGATTGCGGCACGGATGACAGCCTTTGTCTGCATCTTGGCAATCTCAGGATAGGTAACAGCCAGACGGCATCCACGATGACCCATCATCGGGTTGAACTCGTGCAGGGAAGCGATGATCGTCTTGATATCCTCAACGCTCTTGCCCTGTGCGTCAGCTAACTTCTTGATATCGTCCTCCTCAGTGGGAACGAACTCATGAAGCGGCGGATCGAGGAAACGGATAGTAACCGGGTTGCCCTCAAGTGCCTCATACAGAGCCTTGAAATCTCCCTGCTGATAAGGAAGGATCTTCTCTAATGCTGCCTCACGCTCCTCAACGGTATCAGAACAGATCATCTCACGGAATGCTGCGATTCTGTCCTCCTCGAAGAACATATGCTCGGTACGGCAAAGTCCGATACCCTCAGCGCCCAGCTCGCGAGCCTTCTTTGCATCTGTGGGTGTATCAGCATTTGTACGAACCTTTAATGTACGATACTTGTCAGCCCAAGCCATTACACGACCAAACTCACCGGCGATCGTAGCGTCTACGGTAGGGATGATACCAGCGTAGATGTTACCGGTTGTACCGTCGATAGAGATCTCTGATCCCTCTGTAAACTTCTGTCCTGCTAAGGTGAACTGCTTGTTCTCCTCATCCATAGCGATATCTCCGCATCCGGATACGCAGCAGGTTCCCATACCACGTGCAACTACGGCTGCATGAGAAGTCATACCACCACGGACAGTCAGGATACCCTGAGCAGCCTTCATACCTGTAATATCTTCGGGAGAGGTCTCAAGACGAACTAAAACGACCTTCTCGCCACGCTCGTTCCAAGCAACTGCATCATCAGCAGTAAATACGACCTTACCGCAGGCAGCTCCCGGAGAAGCACCAAGTCCCTTTCCGATCGGTGTAGCAGCCTTTAATGCAGCAGCATCGAACTGGGGATGTAATAAGGTATCTAAGTTACGAGGATCGATCATAGCTACTGCTTCTTCCTCGGTCTTGTGTCCCTCATCAACTAAGTCGCAAGCGATCTTTAATGCAGCGGGAGCAGTTCTCTTACCGTTACGGCACTGAAGCATGAACAGCTTCTTGTTCTCTACGGTGAACTCCATATCCTGCATGTCATGATAGTGGTTCTCAAGGATATCACATACCTTGATGAACTCTGCATATGCCTCAGGGAACTCCTGCTCCATCTGAGCGATCGGCATAGGTGTACGGACACCTGCTACTACGTCCTCGCCCTGTGCGTTGATCAAGAACTCACCCATCAGCTTTTTCTCTCCGGTTGCAGGATCACGTGTAAATGCAACACCTGTACCAGACTCATCATTTAAGTTACCAAATACCATCGGCATTACGTTAACAGCGGTTCCCCATGAATAAGGGATATCGTTGTCACGACGATAAACGTTTGCACGAGGGTTGTCCCATGAACGGAATACAGCCTCGATAGCCAGCTTCAACTGCTCTACAGGATCTGAAGGGAAATCCTCTCCCAACTGCTTCTTGTACTCAGCCTTGAACTGCTCAGCCAGCTCCTTCAGATCAGCAGCGGTCAGCTCTACGTCGAACTGAACACCCTTCTTCTCTTTCATCTGGTCGATCAACTGCTCGAAATACTTCTTACCAACTTCCATTACGACATCAGAGAACATCTGGATGAAACGTCTATAAGAATCATATACGAAACGCTCGAACTTCGGATCAGGGTTACCAGCGATCATTGCTGCAACAACCTCGTCATTTAAACCGAGGTTTAAGATGGTGTCCATCATACCGGGCATAGAAGCTCTGGCACCGGAACGAACGGATACTAATAAAGGATTCTTCAGATCGCCGAACTTTTTGCCGTTGATCTCCTCCATCTTCTTAACGCCTTCCATAGCCTGTGCCATGATCTCATCGTTGATCTTGCGTCCATCCTCATAGTACTGTGTACAAGCCTCTGTTGTGATCGTGAATCCCTGCGGAACAGGAAGTCCGATGCTTGTCATCTCGGCAAGGTTTGCACCCTTTCCACCAAGAAGATTACGCATGCTCATGTCGCCTTCGCTGAACATGTAAACCCATTTGTTTGCCATTTTGACATTCCTCCTAAAATATAATATTGAGTGTAATGATATGTCATGCGACCTGTCCCAGACAGCCGCTACAACACGCAATGAGCAGACCTTCTGCAGTTATTTTTTTATGTAATAGGAAGTCCCTATACATAAAAAGCCCTCCGGGCAGAATGCGCATCTCGCGGAAATGAAGTATATGCTTCGCATACCGCTCGAGCGCACACTTTATTGCAAAAAAGGTCGCACATAATTTATTTTACCATATATTTTCTATTTCGCAAGTACCAAATACCAAAATCAGAAGTCAAATTTATCCGAAAAATATGCATCCAGCTCATCGATCTTGACACGTTCCTGCTCCATGGAATCACGGAAACGGACAGTCACTGCCCCATCCTCCTCGGAATCAAAATCGTAGGTCACGCAGAACGGTGTTCCGATCTCATCCTGACGGCGGTAACGCTTTCCGATATTTCCACGGTCGTCAAACTCGCAGTTATACTTTTTGGACAACTGTGTAAATACCTTCTCAGCGCCCTCGTTCAGCTTCTTTGACAGCGGCAGCACACCGATCTTGACCGGTGCTAATGCCGGGTGGAAATGAAGCACGGTACGCATGTCGGGCTTCTCCTCGGTTCCGATATTTTCCTCATCGTAGGCAGCGCAAAGGAATGCGAGTACGACACGATCTGCACCGAGCGACGGCTCGATGACATACGGAATATATTTTTCATTTTTTGTATCATCAAAGTAGCTCATATCCTGACCGGATGTATTCTGGTGCTGGGTCAGGTCATAGTCGGTACGGTCTGCGATGCCCCACAGCTCGCCCCAGCCAAACGGGAATAAGAACTCAAAATCAGTCGTTGCCTTGCTGTAGAATGCCAGCTCTGCCGGATCATGGTCACGCAGGCGCAGCTCCTCCTCCTTCATGCCAAGAGAAAGCAGCCAGTCGCGACAGAAGCTTCTCCAATACTGGAACCACTCCAGATCAGTGCCCGGCTCGCAGAAGAACTCTAATTCCATCTGCTCAAACTCTCTGGTACGGAAGGTGAAGTTACCGGGTGTGATCTCATTACGGAAGGATTTTCCGATCTGTGCGATACCAAACGGCACTTTTTTGCGGGATGTACGCTGTACGTTCTTGAAGTTGACAAAAATGCCCTGTGCAGTCTCGGGACGCAGGTATACGGTATTTTTTGCATCCTCGGTGACGCCCTGAAACGTCTTGAACATCAGGTTGAACTGACGGATATCGGTAAAGTTATGCTTGCCGCAGGTCGGGCAGGGAACGTTATGCTCCTCGATGAAATTCATCATTTTTTCCTGTGACCAGCCGTCTACGGAATCCTCTAAGGTGATCCCATTCTCCTCTGCAAAATCCTCGATGATCTTATCCGCACGGAAACGCTCATGACACTCCTTGCAATCCATCAAAGGATCTGAAAAACCGCCGAGATGTCCGGAAGCAACCCATGTCTGGGGATTCATCAGAATCGCACAGTCAACACCTACATTGTAGGGATTCTCCTGCACAAACTTCTGCCACCATGCCTTTTTTACATTGTTTTTCAGCTCGACACCGAGATTTCCGTAATCCCATGTGTTTGCGAGTCCGCCGTAGATCTCTGATCCGGGATATACAAAGCCTCTCGCCTTCGCCAGTGCAACGATTTTGTCCATTGTCTTTTCCATGTTCATTTATCCTCTCTTATTTTTTATTTGTATACGATATATGCCGGCTGTGCTTCCTCGTCCAGAATATCATAGGTCACATCCGCCGTATGCTTGTCAATCACGCTCGCATTCGATGATACAAACAGGATGGTTCCATCCACTCTCACCTGTGTCTGCTGCCCGACGATCACGATCTTGTTGTCCTGATCATCCCACGCGATATCCTTTTCCGTCACTGCCGTAAACGCATCCGGGATGTCATAGCCGTCTGCCTTTGCGTCCAGCACCGTTCCTGCATAGAAATCAACGCCGTTAAACTGCGCATAATCTTCTGCGCATGCATAATCCAGATAGACATGTGCAATACCGTCCTCTACCGCAAAGTCCTTCACCTCGACAGTTCCCTCGCCTGCCTTTGCTATATATGTATCCACCGTATCATTGATAAAGCTCTCAAGTTCTGCTTCATCATAATATTCCTTGTCAAAGTCAGCGACATTCGCACCCTTGACCGTCCCCTTTTTCTGCACATAGACGGTATCCATATCCGCGGAAAACGCCTTTCCGCATCCGCCCAGCACCGCCGCCGTCAATACGAGCAGCACCCCGACGCGTATCATTCGTTTCATATTTTTTCCTCCAATGTGTCTCAAATACGCTTTATTATACTATTTCTTACGTTTCATTTCAACACAAACCGTCAATTAACTGGAGCGAACGGAATTCCCTGTCCGTGTACCGCTTCAGACACAGATCCAGAATCCCCTCCAGCGCTGACAGCACTTCCTCCGTCACCTGAAAGCTGTACAGCTTCGCAAGCGGCGTAGCGACAATGTACTGCATCGTATACAGTGTCGATGCATCGACATCGATCCCGCCACCGATCACCGCGCCGCATCCATCGCAGAGCATCCCGCCGCGCGCAAGGTGGAACGTATGTAAATTCTCCTTTGCCCCGCAGGACACACAACGGAACAGGTTCGGATACTCTCCCGCCAGCACGAACATCCGCAATTCGTAAATACGGCGGACAAGCCGGTTTGGAAAGACCGGCTTTGTGAGCGCCCGCAGCGATGCATAGAGCAGATTGCACATATCCTTTGCCTCTATATTTTCCACCGCGTAATAATCCGCCAGCTCCAGAAAATAGAAGCCGTAATATGCCGTCTCCACATCCTCCGTCAACTCACGGAAATAGCTTTTGACGTTGATCCTGCAGGCATTATATGCAGTTTTTCCCTCAAATAATTCAAACTCTCCAAATGCAAATGGGTTGGTCGATGCTAACAGCGAGCTGTTCGGACGGCGCGCCCCGCGCGCAAACACCGTAATCTTTCCCCGTTCTCTCGTGAGCACGACCAGCCGCTTGTCATAATCACTGATGGGCATTGCAGAGAGTACCATTCCATTCAGCAGAATCGTCTGCCCCATGCGCTTGTTCCTCTCCTGCAGTCCGACTGCTGTTTTTTTGCTTTTCCGCACTGTGCGGTCCGCCTGCGCGATACTCCAGATAGTCCCGCACGCTTCCAGTCGCTGCAAACCGATTCCATTTTTCCTCTGACATGTACCTTTCCCCCTGTTCTTTCGATTTCTAAGGAAATGCTGATTAAATCATCATTTTCTCAGACTCTCTGAGAGATTGCACGGATTTGCAAGGGAATTTACTGCTTCGCAGCGCAAATCCGGCGTGGGAAACGCTTTAATGAGCGTTTCCCTAAGGCAATCGCTCATTACTAGGGTATGCGTCTGTCAGGAGATCCATACGAGATAAAAAGTGGAAATCGGTGTTTAATTTTCTTCTCGATAGCCAAAGTTTTTGAGCAGGATATCGCTGTCCCGCCAGTCCTTTTTCACCTTGACCCACAATTTCAGATTGACGCGGCAGTCTAACAGCCGCTCAATCTCGTAACGTGCATTTGTTCCGATCTTTTTGAGCATGCTGCCGCCCTTGCCGATAATAATTCCCTTATGGGAATCCCGTTCACAAATGATCGTTGCATCGATATCGACAAGATTTTGTCCCTTGCGGTCTTTCATCCGTTCGATCGTAACGGCGATCCCGTGCGGGATCTCATCATTTAATGCGTGCAGCGCCTTCTCGCGGATCAGCTCTGCCACGATCTGTCGCTCCGGCTGGTCTGTGATTGTATCCTCGTCATAGAACATCGGTCCATACGGCAGATATTTGAAGATCGTATCCCTTACATCATCCATGCCCTGTCCGCGCAGCGCACAAGCCGGAATGATCTCCGCAAAGTCATAGATTTTCCGGTAAGTATCTATGTATTCCAGCAGTTGTTCTTTTTTCTCCACCATATCGATCTTGTTGATGACAAGAATGACCGGTGTCTTGACCTTTTTTAACACCTCTGCGATGTGCTGCTCGCCCGCACCGACAAAATTCGTCGGCTCTACGAGCCACAGGATCAGATCCACCTCGCCGAGCGTATGCTCCGCCACATTGACCATATATTCGCCCAGCTTGTTCTTTGCCTTGTGGATACCGGGCGTATCTAAAAATACAACCTGTCCGCGCTCCGGATCGGTATAGACCGTCTGTATCCGGTTGCGCGTCGTCTGTGGCTTATTCGATGTGATCGCGATCTTCTGTCCGATCAGATAATTCATCATTGTTGATTTTCCTACATTCGGCCTGCCAATAATCGTCACAAAGCCTGATTTTAATTGTTCATTTGTCCGATTCATGAAAAAAGATCCTCCACATTCATAAACAGTTCCCGTTCCTTCTCGATCATATCCTCATTTCCGATCACACACAGGCAGTCCTCTGCCAGCACACTTGCCACGAGCGGCTCCAAGGCACGGATGTCCGCCGGTGTCGCACGCAGCACCTCCTCGCGGTTTTTCTGCACGTTTTCCATCGTAAGGCCGGTCATATAAGCGCCCATCGAGCGCACGCCCTTTGTCGCAGGCGGAAGCGGCGTATCGAGCGCACTGACCGTTCCGATAATAAATTTGGTCATATCGCGCTCATCCACATCAAAATCATGCAGATAGCCGGGAATGCCCTCATAAATCTCATTGGTCGCCCGCAGGTTCGGGTCACGGTACGATGATAAATACGAATCCCCGTTTCTCGCAAATCCGCTCATACAGCCGTAAGCGCCGCCCTGCACACGGATGTTCAGCCACAGATACTCATAATTCATGATCACCTTTAAAATATTTAAAGCCCCTGTATACACAAAGCCTGCCTTTTTAAAGTTGCCGCCCCGCGATACATACTGGATCTGCGCAGCATCCTTAAAGCCCTCATTTTTCTTTTCGCAGGTGATCGTGAGCGCCTGACTCCGATCCGCATGCTCCGGCAGTACCTCGCACAGCTTTTCCAGCTCCGGCGCAAGCGCCTCCTTTGCCGCGACATTGACCGTCTCACTGACGAGCAGTCCATCACGCACAAAAATCTGTCTGATCAGCGCGCCCAGACGCTCCTGAAGCTGCGCTGCATGTGCATCAAAATCGCGCTCGAGCTCTGCGACCAGCCGGTACAGCCCGACACCGCCTACCGCATCGTTAAACGCTCCGGTCGGTGAAAAATAAGACATTGCACGCACGGCAGACACTCCATGTCCGGATGTCGTCATGCTCATTTCCAGCCGCGATTTCACCTGTGACAAGATCTCGTGCAGACGCTTTTTATCGGACAGGTCTGTACTGCCAAGTATCTCGGCTGTCAGCTCCATCGCACGTGCAAGCTGCGGTGCCAATACCTTGACGCACACCTCATAGCGTGCATCCCATCGGCTGTCATCCTCTGCATTCACAAACAGGTTCAGCGTAGAGGAGATACCTCCGGTCGCGAGATTGATCTCATTTGCAAGCTCGCTGTAGCTGTAATGTGCGGTGTCCATATACCCGAGCACCGCCTTCAAAATGCCAAGATACGGCAGATCTTCCTCACTCAGATGGTTCAGGTCAAACAGCAGGTCAATATAATAAATACCGTTGGTATGGATGTCGTGATGCACTACGGGAATGCCCGCCATCTCGCACTCCTCATTATAAAAGGGTGCTGCCTCCTGCTTCATGTCGGCGCGTGTGAGCAGCGGGATCTTCTCCAGATCCGCCTTCGGCGAAGGCTCTGCCTGATATGCCTTGAGGTGTGCCGTGTCTGCCACCAGTTGCTCCAGCTCTGCCTTACTCAGTGTCGCCTTATATGCTGCCAGCTTCTGTTCCAGTGCGCGGTCATTTTCGGCAGTCAGCCCACGCTTCGGATTGACCGTAACGATCGATACATGGCGATTGTCCAGCAGCCATTCCTTGACCAGACGTTCAAAATATCCGGTTTCCTGCTCTGCCTGTGCACGCAGATAGGCGAAGGTCTCACCCGACTCGATGTGCATAAACGGCTCTGTCTCGTCATACAGCCAGCTATCCATACATTGCAGACCATAGATCAATCCCTTCGGGTAAGCGCCAAAATCCGCCTCGCGGTATTTAAACTCTGCACTGTTGATACCCGCCAGCAGTGCCTTTGGATTGATGCCATCCGCTACAAGCCGGGATAAGGTCTCGCGGATCGTCGTTGCAAACCGGTCACTGTCTTTGCCGTTGGCATTTTTTGCCACGATCGAGAAAATTGGCTGATACGTTGAATTGTCATAGGAGCTCATAATATCTTTTCCGATCCCGGCATCGAGCAGTGCTTGCTTGAGCGGTGCGCCGGGCGCACCGAGCAGCGCATAATCGAGCACATCAAACGCCAGATAATACTCTTTGTTTAAAACGGTATCAATCACCAGATTATATGCCAGATATGCGTTGTCCTCTAACGGCTCATTGCTCGCCACCGGATAGTCCCTCGTGATCTCTACGGGCGCATCAAACGCTGCCTGCCGCTCGATCGTCGAATCGACCGGCTGATTCTCATAATGTGAGAGATAATTTTCATCGATCCAGCGGAGCTTTTCTGCCATGTCCATATCACCGTACAGATAAATATAGGAATTGGACGGATGGTAATAACGTCTGTGGAAATCGAGATAATTCTCATAGGTCAGCTCCGGAATCACCTCCGGATCTCCGCCCGACTCATTCGCATACGTCGTATCGGGAAACAGGGAGTTCAAGATCACGCGGTCAAGCACACCCTCCGGCGAAGAAAATGCACCCTTCATTTCATTGTAAACGACACCGTTTAACGTGATCGGCGCATCGACGTTCTCCAGCTCATAGTGCCAGCCCTCCTGCAAAAAAATCTCCTTGTGCTTATAGATATTCGGATGGAATACCGCATCCAGATAAACATGCATCAGATTCTGAAAATCCTTGTCATTGCAGCTCGCCACCGGATAGATCGTCTTATCCGGATAAGTCATCGCGTTCAAAAATGTGTTCAGTGAGCCCTTTGCGAGTTCCACAAACGGATCTTTCACCGGAAAATCGTCCGATCCGCACAGTACGGTATGCTCAATGATATGCGGCACGCCGGTCGAATCGTCTACCGGTGTACGGAATGCGATGTAAAATACCTTGTTTTCATCATCATTTTCCACAAGTGCAATCCGCGCACCGCTTTTTTTATGCCGCAGCAGCGTCCCTTTCGAGCCAAGATCCGTCAAAGCCTCCTCACGGATCACCTCATAAGCTGTCAACTGTGATATCTGTGTGCTGTTCAATCTTAAATTCCTCCAACTATCTTTTATTTATAGCCATCTGATAGCTATTATTTCCAACTAACTCCAATAGTATAACACGTTTATTTTCCAAAAAAAAGGAAAAAAACAGCCATCCCATATGGAATGACTGTTTTCTGTTTGCAAAACAAAATATTGTGACGAATTAGATTCTGGTAACGTTTGCTGCCTGAGGTCCTTTTTCTCCCTCTACAACTTCAAACTCAACCTTCTCGCCATCCTTCAATTCCTTGAAGCCGTCCATATTCAATGCTGAAAAATGAACAAATACTTCGTTGCCGGCTTCATCAGAAATAAATCCGTAGCCTTTTTTTGCATTAAACCATTTTACAGTTCCCTGCTGCATAAATACTTCCTCCTAAACTCAATTAGATATTGCTTTGAAATTCCACGCCTCTTTGGTGCAGCTTTTTCAACGTTGAATCAAACTTATCACATTTTAGCAATTTTGTCAATTCTTTTCCACGAAAAACACTTGCTTTTATCGAACATGCACATCCAACTGCGGAAATGCGATCTCGATACCAGCCTTGTCAAACTCCAGCTTGATCTGTTCGTTGAGCTGAAATAATTCATCCCAATACTGATCCGGTGTCGTCCATACGCGCACACAGAGCTTGACACTGCTCTCCGCCAGCTCCGACACAACCACAACCGGAGCCTCCGTATCTATGCGGAAGCCCGAGCGTTCCGCGATCCGCATCAGCACCTGCTTTGCCTGTGCGAGATCTGCGTCATATGCGACATCCACTGTCACACTGAGTCTGCGCCTGCCGCTTTTTGACAGATTCGTGATGCTGTTGTTCGCGAGCGTTCCGTTCGGGATCTCGATCAGCGTTTCGTCAAACGTGCGCAATGTTGTATAAAAGATCGAGATCTCATGGACATAGCCCTCGTTTTTCCCGGTCTCCTCGATGATATAATCACCGACAACAAATGGCTTGAGCATCAGGATCAGCACGCCACCCGCAAAGTTTGAAAGGCTGCCCTGCAAAGCGAGTCCGAGTGTCAGTCCCGCAGAGCCGAGCACGGCCACTACAGATGCGGTCGTGATTCCGAAAAATCCGAGGATCATCAGCGCAAGCACAAAATAGCCGGCAAACTTTGCGATCGCGTCCAGAAACTGCTGGACACCCTCGTCTACATTGTGCCTTTGCAGCATCCGTTTTAACAACCGCCGCAATAGCTTTATGATGCGGACACCGATCACATAAACGATGACGGCACCGACAACCGACAGTGCAAAGCTGATCAATCCCGGCAATGCATCCTGCAGATATTGCTGGAACAATGACAATTCTTTTTCTCCATCTGTCAACATACAGTCTCTCCTTGTCAGATTTCGTGAATGAACAGACCGCTGCGCAGCTTCGGTTCAAACCATGTCGATTTCGGCGGCATCAAACGTCCGGCATCTGCCACGGCAAACAATTCACTGATGTCTGTCGCATACATTGCAAATGCAACAACGCTGTCCCCGTCTGCGCTGCAGCGGTGCTCCAGCTCATCCAGCCCGCGGATTCCACCGACAAAATCGATCCGCTTGTCGGTCTTTGGATCTTTGATACCCAGAACCGGAGTCAGCAAAAGCTCCTGTAACAGCGATACATCCAGCCCCTTGACCGGATCACTGCTGCGGTCAGCCTCACGGATCGTACACAGATACCACTGACCGTTGAAATACATTGAGAAATCGCCCTTTTTCTCCGGCTTGCGGTCTGTCTTGCCGACCGGCTTCACATCGAACAGCTCCTGTATCTTTTTCAGAAATTCATCTGCGTCAAGACCGTTCAGATCCTTCACGACGCGGTTGTAATCCATGATCATGAGCTCCTCATCCGGGAACAGCACAGACAGGAAGTAGTTAAACTCCTCGCTGCCGTCATAGTCCGGATGCGCTGCGCGGCGTTTCAGTCCCACCTTGACCGCAGATGCGGCGCGGTGATGTCCGTCGGCAATATAGATCTCGCCGATACGGTCAAAGGCGCTGCGAACCGCATCGATATCCGCTGCATCCGCAATGACCCATACGCGGTGGCGGATACCGTCCTCAGCCTTAAAATCATACACGGCTGCCGTCTGCTTTGTTTTCGCAACAATCTCACGGATGATTGCATCCGCGCGGTATGCCAAAAAGATCGGTCCGGTCTGTGCATTGCAGCTATCCACATGATGAATGCGGTCTGCCTCTTTGTCGGCACGCGTATTTTCATGCTTTTTGATGACCTGATCCTCATAGTCGTCAATCGATGCACATGCCACGATACCGGTCTGCACGCGCCCATCCATCGTCAGCTCATAAATATAATAGCAGGGTGCATCCTCGCGGATAAAATCTCCGCGGTTGATCTTTTCCCACAGCAGATCATGTGCCTTCTGATAGACACACTCCGCATAGGTATCGACCGAATCGTCAAACTGTGTCTCCGCACGGTCGATATTCAAAAAGGAATCTGGATTGCCCTTTACGGCCTCCTTTGCCTCCTGCCTGTTGTATACATCATAGGGCAAAGCAGCGATCGCCGCCGCTTTGTCCGCTGTTGGGCGGATCGCCCGGAATGGTCTGATATCTGCCATTACTTGATCACCCTCACCTTATATACACCGGGCAGCGCACACAGCTTTTCAACTACATCTGCGGGTACAGATGCGTCTACATCCATCATTGTATATGCGAAATCACCCTTGCTCTTGTTTGACATATTGTCAATATTGACTCCCGCATCTGCAAGAATTGCGGTAAAGCTTCCGATCGCGCCCTTTGCGTTTTTATGCAGCATCGCTACACGTCCGGTCGTCTGGCAGACACCCATGTCACACTGCGGGTAATTCACGGAATGATTGATATTGCCGTTCTCCATATAATCGCGGATCTCTTTGACAGCCATCACTGCACAGTTGTCCTCGGACTCCTCTGTGGATGCTCCCAGATGGGGGCTGACGATGCAGCCCGGCTGTCCGACAGTAGTCGGGTTCGGGAAATCGGATACATATTTGCGCAGCTTGCCCTCTGCGAGTGCCTTTACGACTGCTTCCTCATCTACCAGCAGATCGCGCGCAAAGTTTAATACAACAGCGGTCGGCTTCATCATGGCGATCGCCTCTGCGCCGATCATTTTTTTCGTGCTGTCCATCAGGGGCACATGTACGGTGATATAATCGCACTCTTTATAAATCGTTTCCAGATCACTGATGTGCTTGACATCACGTGAGAGGCTCCATGCTGCATTGACAGAGATAAACGGATCATAGCCGTATACTTCCATGCCGAAATGTCTCGCGGTATTTGCGACCTTAATACCGATCGCACCGAGTCCGATGACACCGAGCTTCTTTCCCAAGAGCTCTGTTCCGGCAAAGTTCTTCTTCTGTTTCTCTGCAACCTTTGCGATATCAGCGTTTCCAGCCTCTGATGCACACCAGTTGATACCGCCTACAACATCTCTGGCCGCGAGCAGCATACCCGCAAATACAAGCTCCTTTACACCGTTTGCATTGGCTCCGGGTGTGTTGAATACAACGATACCCTTCTCGGCACATTTATCGAGCGGAATATTGTTGACTCCGGCTCCGGCTCTGGCTACTGCCTCCAAGCCCTCCGGAAGCTTTAGATCATGCATGGCTGCAGAACGTACAAGCACTGCCTGCGCATCTGCCAGATCGTCTACTTTTTTATAATCATCGTTTAACAGATCAAGTCCGACACTTGCGATCGGATTTAAACAGGTATAATTAAACATTTTAAGCATTCTCCTCTTCAAACTTCTTCATAAACGCTACCAGCTTCTCAACGCCCTCGATCGGCATTGCATTGTAAATAGATGCACGCATACCGCCGACGGTACGATGTCCCTTCAGGTTCTCAAATCCGGCTGCCTTTGCCTCTGCGACAAACTTGGCATCCAGCTCCTCATCTCCTGTAACAAACGGAACATTCATGAGTGAACGATCCTCCTTGCGGACGGTACCCTTGAACAGCTTGCTCTCGTCAAGGAAATCGTATAAGATCTTCGCCTTTTTCTCGTTGTGCTCCTTCATTGCCTGCAGACCGCCCATCTTCTTGATCCACTTGAATACCTTGCCGCAGATATAGATGCCGTAGCAGGGAGGTGTGTTGTACAGGCTGTCGTTATCTGCCTGTGTCTTGTACTTTAACATGGTCGGTGTGCCGGGCAGCACATCATCACGGATCAGATCCTCACGGATAATCACGATCACAACGCCGGCAGGTCCGACATTCTTCTGTACGCCGCCGTAGATCACGCCATATTTGGTCACGTCTACCGGCTCAGATAAGAAGCAGGAAGATACGTCTGCAACGAGATCCACGCCCTTTGTGTTCGGCAGTGTTTTATATTTTGTACCATAGATCGTATTGTTCTCACAGATATAAACATAGTCCATGTCGTCTGTGATCGGCAGATCGGAGCAATCCGGGATGTAAGAGAATGTCTTGTCTGCGGAAGATGCCAGCTCGACTGCCTCGCCGTACATCTTTGCCTCCTGAAATGCTTTTTTCGCCCACTGTCCGGTAATGATATATCCGGCTTTTTTATTTTTCATCAGGTTCATCGGGATCGCTGCAAACTGCTGGGATGCACCGCCCTGCAAAAACAGAACCTTGTAATTATCGGGAATATTCATCAGGTCGCGGATATCTGCCTCCGCCTCCTTGATGATCTGGTCATATACCTTGGAACGATGTGACATCTCCATCACGGACATTCCGCATCCCTTGTAATCCAGCATCTCGTCTGCTGCTTCCTTTAATACCTCCTCAGGTAATACTGCGGGTCCTGCAGAAAAATTATATACTCTGCTCATTGTTAAATCCTCCTTATTCTAAATACGATTAGTTGCTTTTATTTTTTAAATCCTCGTCTGTAAACGCCTCACTGATCGGTGCTCCCGGCGCTACCATCGGCCATACCTTGTCATCGCAGTCAATGATTGCATCGATCACGACCGGTCCCGGGGTCTGTAATGCCTGTGCAAATGCCGCATCAAATTCCGCGCGGGTCGTTGCACGCAGTCCCGTCGCGCCCATTGCCTCTGCCAGCTTCACATAGTCCACGCCATCATCCAGCACAGTTGCCGAGTAATGCTTGTTATAAAACAGATCCTGCCACTGGCGCACCATGCCGAGTACATGATTGTTGACGATCACTTCGATAAGCGGCAGCTTTTCTCTCGCCGCTGTCGCGATCTCATTCATATTCATACGGAAGCATCCGTCCCCGGCAAAATTGACCACCTGTTTATCGGGATTGGCCACCTGTGCACCGATCGCTGCCCCGAGACCGTAGCCCATCGTACCCAGACCGCCGGATGTCAGAAGTGTCCGCGGCTTGCTGTATTTATAATACTGCGCCGCCCACATCTGGTGCTGTCCGACCTCTGTAACGATGATCGCATCTCCGTTTGTCTGCTGATAGATCTGTTCCATCATATACGGACCGCTCAAGCCCTCCGGTGCGTAGGTCAGCGGATATTTCTCTTTTAATCCGGCAACATGTGCCAGCCATTCGTCATGGTTTTGCTGCTCTAACTGCGCATTCAGCCGTGCAAGCACCGCCGCCGCATCCCCCATCACGCTTGCGGTCACTACGATGTTTTTATTGACCTCTGCCGGATCGATGTCGATCTGTACGATCTTTGCCTTCCGTGCAAATTTGCTCGCATTTCCGATCACGCGGTCTGAAAAACGCGCGCCTACTACAACGAGCAGGTCACACTCACTGACACCGAAATTCGATACCTTTGTGCCATGCATACCAAGCATGCCGGTATATAAAGGGTCTGTTCCGTCAAAAGCGCCCTTACCCATAAGGGAATCACAGACCGGAGCCTGTAAAAGCGATACAAACCGCCGCAGCTCATCGGATGCCCCGGAGATCACTGCACCGCCGCCGACAAACACATACGGTTTCTTTGCCTTTTTGATCAGTCCAAGCGCCGTCTCAATCTCAGACTCCGAGATCGGATGTGCACTGCGCGGTGTGCGCACAGGGACAACCGGCTCGTAATCGGTTTTATTTGCTGTGACATCCTTTGGTACATCGACGAGTACGGGACCTGGTCTGCCCTTTTGTGCAATCGCAAATGCACGGCGAATCGTAGCCGCCAGCTGTGTCACATCCTTGACAATAAAATTATGTTTTGTGATCGGCATCGTCACGCCGGTAATATCGATCTCCTGAAAGCTGTCTTTACCGAGCAGTGACACACCTACGTTGCAGGTGATCGCCACCACGGGAACGGAATCCATATAGGCAGTCGCAATACCGGTGACCAGATTGGTTGCACCCGGTCCCGATGTTGCCAGACAGACACCGACCTTTCCGGTACTTCTCGCATATCCGTCTGCCGCATGGCTCGCACCCTGTTCATGTGAGGTCAGAATATGTCTGATCTCATCACTATGCTTATATAACTCATCATATACGTTCAGGATCGCTCCGCCGGGATAACCGAACACGGTATCCACGCCCTGCTCCTTCAAACATTCAATGATGATCTCTGCGCCTGTGAGCTGCATATTTTTTCCCCTTTGCTGTGTATTACTTGATCTCTAAAATAGCTCCTCTGTTTCCGGAAGTAACCATCTTTGCGTAGCGTGCCAGATATCCGGTCGTCACCTTCGGCTCCTTCGGCTGCCACTTCGCTTTACGCGCTGCCAGCTCCTCATCGGACACCTTTAATTCCAGTGTCATTTCCGGGATATTGATGCTGATGATATCGCCCTCCTCGACAAATGCGATCGGACCGCCCACTGCTGCTTCCGGTGATACATGACCGATCGAAGCGCCGCGGCTCGCGCCCGAGAAACGTCCATCGGTGATGAGTGCCACCGAGGATCCGAGTCCCATACCTGCGATCGCAGAGGTGGGATTGAGCATTTCCCTCATTCCGGGTCCGCCCTTCGGTCCCTCGTAACGGATCACAACAACATCTCCGCTGACGATCTGACCGCCCTTGATCGCTGCGATCGCATCCTCCTCACAGTCGAATACACGTGCGGGTCCTTCATGGACGAGCATCTCCTCTACGACTGCGGAACGCTTGACAACAGATCCGTCGGGTGCCAGATTACCCTTGAGCACTGCCAGACCGCCGGTCTTGCTGTACGGATTGTCTACGGTACGTATCACTTCGGGATTGCGGTTGACTGCACCCTTGATATTTTCGCCGATCGTCTGCCCGGTCACGGTCATACAGTCGGTATTTAACAGTCCGATATCTGCCAGTTCCTTCATAACCGCATACACACCGCCTGCCTCGTTCAAGTCCTCCATATAAGTAGGACCTGCCGGTGCCAGATGGCACAGGTTCGGTGTCTTTTCGCTGATCGGGTTTGCATAGGAAATATCAAAATCAAAGCCGATCTCATGTGCGATCGCAGGAAGATGCAGCATACTGTTTGTCGAACATCCGAGTGCCATGTCTACGGTCAGTGCATTGATGATAGACTCTTTTGTCATAATGTCACGCGGACGGATATTTTTGCGGACAAGCTCCATCACAGCCATACCTGCGTGCTTCGCGAGCTTCAGGCGCTCAGAATAAACAGCCGGGATCGTGCCGTTTCCGCCAAGACCCATACCAAGCGCCTCTGTCAGACAGTTCATGGAGTTTGCCGTGTACATACCTGAGCAGGAGCCGCAGGTCGGACATACCTTGTTTTCAAACTCTGTGACATCCTCCTCTGTCATCGTACCTGCTGCGTAGCTGCCGACTGCCTCAAACATGGAGGAAAGGCTCCGCTTCTGTCCCTTGACATGTCCGGCTAACATCGGACCGCCGGATACAAATACGGTCGGGATATTCAAGCGTGCAGCTGCCATGAGCAGACCCGGCACGTTTTTGTCACAGTTGGGCACCATAACGAGTGCGTCAAACTGGTGTGCGATCGCCATGCACTCGGTAGAATCCGCGATCAGGTCACGTGTCACGAGCGAATATTTCATGCCGACATGACCCATCGCAATACCGTCGCAGACTGCGATCGCCGGAAATACAACGGGAACACCGCCCGCCTCTGCGACTCCGAGCTTGACTGCATCTACGATCTTATCAATATTCATATGTCCGGGTACGATCTCATTGTAAGAGCTGACGATACCTACCATCGGTTTTTTCAGCTCTTCTGCCGTAAATCCCAGTGCGTTAAACAAACTTCTTGCCGGTGCCTGCTGCATTCCGGCACGCGCATTATCACTTATCATTTTTTCTTCCTCTTTTCTATCTATTCTGGCTGCCTGTGATCAGATGCGTTCACAGATCAGATCACCCATCTGTACGGTTCCTACCTGTGTCACAGATGCCTTTTTGTCATCTTCCTGCGGCATGATATCGATCGTGCGGTAGCCATCCTTAAGCACCTGCTTGACAGCGGCCTCCACTGCATCTGCCTCTGCGTCCAGATCAAAGCTGTAGCGGAGCATCATCGCAGCACTAAGTATCGTCGCGATCGGGTTGGCAATGCCTTTTCCGGCAATATCCGGTGCGGAACCGCCGCTTGGCTCATACAGACCGAACTTCGTGTCGTTTAAGCTGGCTGATGAGAGCATACCGATCGAACCGGTCACCATACTTGCCTCATCCGATAAAATATCTCCAAACATATTTTCTGTTAAGATCACATCGAACTGCTTCGGATCCTTGACTAACTGCATCGCACAGTTATCCACGAGCATATGCTCATAGGTCACTTCAGGATAGTCCTTTGCGACCTCCTCCACGATCTTTCTCCAGAGTCTCGAAGAATCCAGCACATTCGCCTTATCAACGCTCGTCACCTTTTTCCGGCGCTTCATCGCAATATCAAAGCCGCGGATCGCAATGCGGCGGATCTCATTCTCATTATATGTAAGAGTATCGACAGCGGTCATCACTCCATCCCGCTCCTCTGTCACGCGGTCGCCGAAATACAGACCTCCGGTCAGCTCTCGCATGATCATCATATCAAAGCCGTCGCCGATGATGTCATCGCGCAGCGGACACGCCTCCTTGAGCTCCGTATACAGATATGCCGGGCGCAGGTTGGCGAATAAATTCAATGATTTCCGCAGTTTTAAAAGTCCTGCCTCCGGACGTAACTGCGGCGGCAACTGATACCACGGGGAGGTCGCCGTATTTCCGCCGATCGATCCCATCAGGACGGCATCACTGCCCTTTGCCTGTGCGATCGCCTCGTCCGTTAAGGGAACTCCTGTCGCATCAATCGAACAGCCACCCATCAGAATTGCCTCATAATCAAAGGTGTGTCCATACTTTTTTCCTACGGTATCCAATACTTTTTTTGCTTCTGCTACAACCTCCGGTCCGATACCATCGCCGGCGATCACGCCTACATGATAATTCATCTTTTTTCCCTTTCGCTTATATGCAGACAAGGCGTATACCAGATGTTTCGTATACGCCCCCTGCAATATTTATTTACTTATTTTTTGTCTTTTTTATCCTTTTCCTCGGCAGCCTTTGCTGCATCCTCGGGCTTTTCAATCGCTGAGATCGCTGCACGCTGCATCGGAATACGGCAGTTTTTATTATTTCCGAACTCAATAATGACGGTATCCTCTGACAGATCGATCACCGTGCCGTAAAAACCGCTGGTTGTCAGTACGGTATCACCAATCTCTAATGCCTGAAGCATTGCGCTTTTCTGCTGCTGTTCTTTCTTCTGGGGACGAATCATGAAGAAGTACATAAATGCTACTAAAACAACAATCCACAGTACCATTCCGATTGCGCCGCCTGTCTGGTTCGCTAAAATCATTATAAATTCCTCCTAACTTCCATTTGTTTTCAAAAAACACTATCACAATAATACATGAAAGTGCTGATAACATCAAGTATAAATTTCATGATGCACCGGAAACTGTGTGTCAGCAATGGTTATGATGGATCTCATTCTGGCTCATTGTATATAGCTTTTCTGCCTTGTAAGATGCAAACCTGCCCTCGTCGAGCGCATCGCGGATCTCCTCCATCATATTGTTGTAGAAATACAGATTATGCATGACTAGCAGGCGCATACCGAGCATTTCCTTTGCCTTTAGCAGATGCCGCACATAAGCCCTCGAATACTTCTGGCATGCCGGGCAGCCGCAGCCCTCCTCGATCGGACGCATATCCTTTTCAAATTTCTGGTTGAGCAGGTTGATCTTTCCCTCATTCGTATAGGCATGTCCGTGACGACCGTTCCGAGTCGGATAGACGCAGTCGAAAAAGTCAATGCCGCGCTCCACGCCCTCTAAAATATTGGCAGGCGTGCCGACACCCATCAGGTATGTGGGCTTTTTCCGCGGCAGATGCGGTACGGTGACATCCAGAATATGATACATCTGTTCATGGCTCTCGCCGACCGCCAGACCACCGACGGCATAACCGTCCAGCTCCAGCTCGGAAATCCGTTTCGCATGGTCAATACGGATATCCTCCAAAATCGCGCCCTGATTGATTCCAAACAGCATCTGGTGCTGATTGATCGTATCCTCACGCGCATTGAGCTCTGCCATTCTGCGTTTGCAGCGCTCCAGCCATCTGGTCGTGCGCGCCACAGAAGCCTCTACATATCCGCGCTCTGCGAGCGCCGGAGGGCACTCATCAAATGCCATTGCGATCGTTGAGCCAAGATTGGACTGGATCTGCATACTCTCCTCCGGACCCATAAAAATCTTGCGTCCGTCTACATGCGAGTGGAAATGCACTCCCTCCTCCTTGATCTTGCGCAGCCCCGCCAGTGAAAACACCTGAAATCCGCCGCTGTCCGTCAGGATCGGTCGATCCCATACCATAAATCTGTGCAGCCCGCCAAGCTCCTTGATCGTCTCGTCACCGGTGCGCACATGCAGGTGATAGGTGTTCGATAACTGCACCTGCGTCTTTAACTGCTTGAGATCCTCGGTCGATACCGCACCCTTGATCGCGCCAGCCGTACCGACATTCATAAATACAGGGGTCTGGATGTCGCCGTGCACTGTATGAAATACACCGCGCTTGGCGCGTCCTTCCTCCTTCAATAATTCGTACATTTCTAAATAACCTCTGATCCACGATCAGTGATGGAACAGGCGGATGCCTGTAAAGCTCATCACCATACCATATTTGTTACAAGTCGCAATGACATTGTCATCACGGATGGAGCCGCCCGGCTCTGCCACATATTTGACGCCGCTCTTATGCGCGCGCTCAATATTGTCGCCAAACGGGAAAAACGCATCCGAGCCGAGTGCAACGTCCGTATTCTGATCGAGCCATGCACGCTTTTCCTCTGCGGTAAATACTTCCGGCTTCTCGGTAAACGTATTCTCCCACGTGCCGTCCGCGAGCAGATCCATATACTCATCACCGATATACAGGTCGATAGCGTTATCGCGGTCTGCTCGTCCGATGGACGGCTTGAACGGCAAATTTAATACTTTCGGATTCTGGCGCAGCCACCAGTTGTCTGCCTTCTGACCTGCCAGTCTCGTACAATGGATACGCGACTGCTGTCCAGCCCCGATACCGATTGCCTGTCCGCCTTTTACATAGCAGACGGAATTGGACTGCGTATATTTGAGTGTGATCATGGAGATCGCAAGATCGATCTTCGCCTGCTCGGGCAGCTCCTTATTTTCCGTCACGATATTTGAGAAAAAGTCATCATCGATGACCAGCTCATTTCTGCCCTGCTCAAACGTAATACCGTATACTTCCTTGCGCTCGATCGCCTTCGGCTCATAACCTGTATCGATCTGGATCACATTGTAATTGCCCTTTTTCTTTGCCTTTAAGATTTCTAAAGCCTCCGGCTCATAACCGGGCGCGATCACACCATCCGATACCTCTCTTTTAATAATGCTTGCTGTCGCTGCATCGCATACATCTGACAGGGCAATAAAATCACCAAAGGACGACATACGATCGGCACCTCTGGCTCTCGCATAGGCATTTGCAAGCGGTGTGAACTCCATATCCATATCGTCTACCCAGTAAATCCTGCGCTCTATGTCAGAAAGTGGCTGTCCGACTGCCGCGCCTGCCGGTGACACATGCTTGAAGGAAGCTGCTGCCGGCAGTCCGGTCGCACGCTTGAGCTCCCTGACGAGCTGCCAGCCGTTCAATGCGTCGAGGAAGTTGATATAACCGGGTTTTCCGTTCAACACCGTGATCGGCAGATTGGAGCCATCCTCCATATAAATACGCGACGGCTTCTGGTTTGGATTACATCCATATTTTAACTCCAGTTCATTCATGATCGTTATCTCCTTTGATTCGTTTGCTTTCGGATTGTATTAACAGTTTTTATTGACGATTCTTGTCTCATAGGTGCCTGTCGCAATATCGATATATCTGACAAACAGCGATACCTTATTATCCTCATTGAGATTGTCCCAGATCATTTTGGTAAAGCTGTCAATATCACCTTCGATCTTTACCCATTCCGGTTCGCCCTCAAAGCTCGGCAGCGGATCGCCGTCACTCATGTAGGTATGGATAAAACGACCCTCGCCCGCCTTCGGATTCTCATATGCAAATGTATAGCGGCTGCAGCTGTCAGGATCACCGTTATTGCTCTTCAAAATGGACATTGCGTAGTTGTATGCTCCGTTTTCCACATGCATGATACCGGAAATACGGGGAGTAAAATTCGGTCCGTCCGGCTCAAACTCACGCGTGCGCAGCGACTGTTCAAATGTCTGCTGCCTGTCCATCAGCTCATAGACCGTATCCGTCTGGTCGCCGTTCGTCACGATCGTCTTGTTACCGAGTACACGCACCGGCGCATAGATGATCAGACTCGGATCACTCAGCTTTGACGGATCAAACGCCTGTGTGCGGATGCCCGCCCCGTCCTCTACAAATACACGGTTTCTGCTGTTCACGCTGCGTCCCATGATAAAATATGCGGTCACTGCGTACCTGCCGTCAGCAGATCGCCCGATCACGATTCCTCTTCCGGGATAACTGTTTTCTGATAATTTGCTGCTCAATGCCTCAATCTGCATAATTGCCTCCTATTTAGTTTTTAAATGAATGAATCGGTGCCGGAATGCGTCCGGTACGGGTTACAAATGCATCACAGGAATACGGATTGACCGGCATCACCGGTGCATAGCCGAGCAGTCCGCCAAACTCTACCGTATCGCCGACCTTTTTGCCGGGGCATGGAATGAGTCTCGCCGCAGTCGTTTTCTGGTTGACCATGCCGATCGCCATCTCGTCCGCAATGATTCCCGCGATCGTCGTAGGCTTCGTATCTCCGGGGATCGCGATCATGTCCAGTCCGACGGAGCAGACACAGGTCATCGCCTCGAGCTTTTCGAGCGTGAGTGCGCCTGCCTGCGCAGCATTGATCATGCCCTGGTCCTCGCTGACCGGGATAAATGCGCCGCTGAGTCCTCCCACATAGGAAGAAGCCATGACACCGCCCTTTTTCACCTGATCATTGAGCAGTGCGAGCGCCGCCGTCGTACCGGGGGCACCTGCATACTCCAGTCCGATCTCCTGTAAAATATCTGCCACGCTGTCCCCAATCGCCGGTGTCGGTGCCAAAGACAGATCAATAATGCCAAACGGGATCTGCAGTCTCCGCGAAGCCTCCTGTGCAACGAGCTGTCCGACACGCGTGATCTTGAACGCCGTCTTTTTAATCGTCTCGCACAGTGTCTCAAAATCCGCACCGCGCACACTCTCAAGTGCCTTGCGCATCACGCCGGGACCGCTGACACCTACATTGATGATCGTATCCGCCTCCGTCACACCGTGGAACGCGCCTGCCATAAACGGGTTATCGTCCGGTGCATTACAGAATACAACGAGCTTGGCACAGCCGTTCACCTCTGCATCCTTTGTCGCCTCCGCAGTCGCGGTGATCACCTCTCCCATCAGACGCACGGCATCCATATTGATACCGGTCTTTGTCGATCCGACGTTGACCGAGCTGCACACGAGATCTGTCTGTGCGAGCGCCTGCGGGATCGAACGGATCAAAAGCTCCTCCCCGCGTGTCATTCCCTTGCTCACCAGCGCGGAATAACCGCCGAGGAAATTGATCCCGACCTGCTTGGCGGCACGGTCTAAGGTCTTTGCGATCGTGACATAGTCCTCCGGTGTTTTGCATGCGGCAGAGCCCACCAGCGCGATCGGTGTTACGGAAATCCGCTTATTTACGATCGGAATGCAATATTCCTTCTCGATCTGCTCACCGGTGGCAACCAGATCCTTTGCTGTCGTTGTGATCTTCTCATAAATATTTTTGTTTAACTGTTCCAAATCGGAAGTGATACAGTCCATCAGACTGATACCGAGTGTGATCGTGCGGACATCAAGATTTTCCTGCTCGATCATTTTGTTGGTCTCCTCGACCTCCCAGATGTTGATCATGATCTATCTCCTTTTAGCTAAGCCCTTAAATGCGGTGCATTTTCTCAAAAATTTCTGCTTTCTGGCACTTGACCGCCACACCGATCTCCTTGCCGATCTCATCCAGTGCCGCTGCACAGTCCGCAAACGGAACCTTTGCATTTGTCATGTCCACAATCATCATCATGTTAAAGTAACCGGAAACGATCGTCTGTGAAATATCCAGCACGTTGATACTGTTTTCTGACAGATAGGTACATACCTTTGCAATAATTCCCACCGTATCATGTCCGAGTACCGTGATGATCGTCTTGTTTCCTGAATTTTCCATGTTCTTGTCCTCCTGTATAAAATCAAAATGGGAGCTATTCCCACCGATTACCAGTAAATCTCCTGCGACGGTGTGTCCCGGCTGGCGACGTACATCGGGAAATCCGAGCCCTTATACGGATTATCTCCCAGCGTTACTTCCAGCCGCACTGTCTCATATGCCAGCTTTTCATAATTATTTTCCTTTGACAGATGTCCGAGCAGAACCGCCTCAAAGTGGTCATGCAAAAGCATTCCGAGCAGTCTGCCCGATGACTCGTTGGACAAATGTCCCTGCTCACCGAGGATGCGCTGCTTGAGCGGATAGGGATAGCTGCCCATCTCCAGCATCCGTACATCGTGATTAGCCTCTAACAATAATACATGAATACCCCTCAGTTTGTCTATCAAATATTGATCATATTTTCCGAGATCCGTCACGACTGCCGCCGAACGGCTTCCATGCCGGATCACATACATGACCGGATCTGCCGCATCGTGCGACACATGGATCGGCTCCACCGACAGATCGCCGACTGCAAGCGGCTCATCCGGATGTATCACATGGAACAGCCCCTCATCAATCTTGCCGACCGGCCCGCACCTGCGGATCGCCTGCAGCGTCTGCTCCGTGCCGTAGATCGGTAGTCCATGCCGTCTTGCCATCACGCCAAGTCCCTGAATATGATCCATATGCTCATGTGTAATAAAAATGCCGCTGACATCCTCGGGCTTTAGTCCGAATAGTTCGATTCCTTCCCGGATACGCTTGCCGCTGATTCCTGCATCGATCAGTATATGGCTGCGATCCGAGCCAGCCAGAATACAGTTTCCGCTGCTCCCGCTGGCGATACTGCACAATCTCATTTCTTCTCCTTATTTACATCGAGCACTTTGATCTGTTCCAGCACATGATCCATGTCCCGGTCATTGTCGATCACTACCGCACAGTGCTGTCTGTATACCGCCTCCGGCAGTTGCGCCGCAAAAATCTGATCCACCTTTTGCGCACTGTAGCCGCGGTCTGCCATCAGACGTTTTTTCCGTGTCTCCTCCGACGCATATACATACCACAATTCATCGCACAATTCATCATAATGCCCCTCGATCAGCAGCGCTGCCTCAACGATCACATAGTCGTAATCGCCCGCCTGACGCTCCTTTTCCACCTCGCCGAGAATATACTGCTTGACCGCCGGATGGACGATACCGTTGAGCTGCTCACGCTTTTCATCATCGGAAAACAAAAGCCTTGCCAGCCCCTGCCGGTCGATACTCCCGTCACGCAGCCAGATATTGTCCGCACCAAACGCCTCATGCAGCTTTTTATAGCACGGTGTCCCCGGCTCCATCTGCTCATGTGCGATCTCATCCGCAATCAAAATCCGCACGCGCCAGAGTTGCTTCATCGCCTTTAATACCGTTGTTTTTCCGGCTCCGACGCCGCCGGTCAGTCCGATAAATTTCATATGTGTCCACCCTTTATTTTGCTTCATACCAGTTATTTCCGGTATGCATATCTATCTCCAATGTAACCGCAAGATCCGCTGCATGCTGCATCTCCTGCTCTAAAATCTGCTTGACCTGATCCTGCTCCGACAGCTTTGTCTCGACCAACAGCTCATCGTGCACCTGTAAGATCAGCCTTGAGGACAGTCCCTCACGCGCCAGTCTGTCATGTACCCGGATCATCGCTATTTTAATAATATCCGCAGCCGTTCCCTGAATCGGTGAATTCATCGCTACACGCTCACCAAACGAACGCTGCATAAAATTACTCGAAGTCAGCTCCGGCACCGGTCTGCGCCTTCCGAACAGCGTCGTCGCATAGCCGGTCTCCTTTGCCTGCTCTACCATCTGGTCTAAAAATTCCTTGATCCGCGGATAGGTGGCAAAATACTGCTTGATATATTCCGCCGCCTCCTGTCTCGTGATGCCAAGATCCTCTCCGAGACCGAACGAGCTGATGCCGTACACGATGCCGAAATTCACAGCTTTGGCATTTCTCCGCTGCAGCGCTGTCACCTCGTCAAACGGAACGTGGAATACCTGCGATGCCGTGATCCTGTGAATATCCTGTGCCTGCCGGTACGCATCGATCAGCGTCTGATCTCCGGACATATGCGCAAGCACACGCAGCTCGATCTGTGAATAGTCCGCATCCACAAACACATGATGCTCTGCCGGCAGGAATACCTTGCGGATCAGCCTGCCAAGTTCCATGCGGATCGGTATATTCTGCAGATTCGGCTCGGTACTGCTGAGCCGTCCGGTCGCCGTGATCGTCTGCTGGAACGTCGTATGAATCCGTCCATCCGCCTGAATACAGCCAGCGAGTCCTTCCACATAGGTCGAACGCAGCTTTGTGAGCTGCCGGTACTCTAAGATCTGTGCGACGATCGGATAGTCCGGTGCGAGCTTGTCCAATACATCCGCAGCCGTGGAATAACCGGTCTTTGTCTTTTTTCCATACGGCATACCGAGCTTTTCAAATAAGATCACGCCTAACTGCTTCGGCGAATTTATATTGAACTGCCCGCCTGCCCCGGCATAGATCTCCTGCTCCAGCTCCGTGATACGCCCGCCCAACTGATCCCCGTATTCCTTTAACGCATCCGCGTCCGCGATCATGCCTGCCAGCTCCATATCTGCCAGCACAAAGAGCAGCGGGCGCTCGATCTCTTCATAGAGCCGCTGCATGCCCTGCTGCTGTAGTTGTGCATTCATCGGTTCATATGCCTGAAAGACCGTCACGAGCCCCGCTGCGATCCATTGCAGTACGCCTGCGCGTGCCGAATCGTCCGAAAGAGCCTTTTTCAATGTCAGCTTTCCGATCAGATCTGCCCGCGTCGGATACATGCGATCCAGATATTCCCGCGCCAGATCCTCATACAGATATTCATGCCTAAGCGGACTCAAAAGATATGCCATAAGTTCTACGTCATCCATCTGTGCACGGCGATCCACCTCGAAGCCATCCGGGTACAACCGCTTGATCTGCGGCTTGAGACCAAGTGTCCGCAGGCTTTTACCGCCCGCAACCAATCCGCGCACATAATCAAGCAAGTCTTGCGCAGGATGCTGCTCATCGCATGCGATCCAGTAGACCGCATCTCCTGCTGAGCAAAGTGCCAGACCGAGCAGCTCATCCTTTTCCAGATATAACTGAAACGCCACCTGTGTCCCCATCGCATCGAGCGCATCCTGCACTTCATCAGGCGTTTGTACCTCCAACAGACGGATCTGTGTCTCCACGGAGGGCTCCATCGCACCATCCGAAAAACGCGGCAGCATATTTTTAAATTCCAGTTCCCGGCACATCGTATAAGCCTCCGGCGTGAACAGATTGTCCAGCTTTGCCTCTGAAAATGCAAAGGAAAGCTCGCAATCCAGCTTGATCGTCGCCAGCTCCTTGCTCATCTGTGCCATATCATAATGCGCGCGCAGCGCCTCACGCACGCGCGTCTGTTTGATCTCGTCGATATGTGCATACGCATTCTCGATACAGTGGTATTCACCGATCAGTCTGGTCGCACCCTTCTCGCCGATGCCCGGCACACCCGGTATATTATCCGAGCTGTCGCCCATTAGTGCTTTTACATCGATAAATTCCTTCGGTGTGACCTGATAACGCGCCTGCACATCCGCTGCATAATAGTCCTCAATCTTGGTTCCGGTCTTTTTGGTCTTTGGGATGCGGATCTTGACATGCTCTGTCGCTAATTGGAGCAGATCACGGTCGCCGGATACGATTGAGACATCCATGCCGTTTTCCTCGGCACGGCAGGAAAGTGTGCCGAGCAGATCGTCTGCCTCGAAGCCCTCCTGCTCTATGATCCTCACACCCATCGCGGTGAGCATCTGCTTCATGAGCGGCACCTGTTCCTTCAGCTCCGGCAGCATCGGCTTGCGTGTGCCCTTGTACGCATCATACATCCGATGGCGGAACGTCGGTGCGCTCACATCAAAGGCGACCGTCAGATACTGGGGCTGTTCTTCCTCGAGAATCTTAAACAAAATATTCAAAAAACCATATACGGCATTCGTATGCTGCCCCTTTGCATTTGTAAGATCGGGAATTCCGTAAAATGCCCGGTTCAGTATGCTGTGCCCGTCAATCAGGACTATCTTCTCTCTCATTTATTCGTCCTCAACCAATGTAAAAAATTTAGTATCCAGCTCGGGATATGAACGTTTGAGTGTCAGCGGTTTCCCCGACATTGTGAGAAAGCAATGGCTACTCTCTGCCACTGCACGCAGCTCGCCGGTCTTTTTATCCGTCATTTCATAAACCATTTTCAGTTTCACGCCGTTATATCTGACGACCTTTGCGTCGATCACAACGGTATCACCGAACCGAACCATGCTCTTGTACTCGCAATTCACGGAAAGCACCGGGCTGATGATCTCCAGTTCTTCCATTTTATCATAGCCGAAGCCTACCTGATCCATCATATCCATACGCGCCTCTTCCATCCATCGGATATAATTGGAATGATGCACAATGCGCATCTGGTCTGTCTCGTAATATTTGACATGATGCTCATAGGGCTTCAATTTTGTCTTTTCCGGTTTGTAAACATCTACTCTTGTATCCATTTGTTCAACCTTCTTTCTTCACAAAAGCATCCCGGCAGCCGGAATGATTCTCCAAGCATACCATATAGCTATACAAATCTAAGGAAATGCTGATTAAATCAGCATTTCCTTAGCAGCCTCCGGCGGATCGCA
>CAVHZH010000015.1:0-32787 GCA_963640395.1 Oscillospiraceae bacterium | reverse complement strand
AGGCTATGTGTGCGAGGGAACCGAAGGATTCCCGAAGGACACATTGAGCCCAAGCTGAAGAGACAGCGAGACACCGCCGGGCAATTGGAGCAGTCTGAGCGGGAAACTGCCGTGACCGCCGCCAGCCAACACATAAAATAGTTTCACAATCGCCTACAATATATGAATTAAGAAAAAGGAGCGTTACATATGAAAAGGAAATTTGCTGCTGCCATGTTATTGGTACTGACTGCCGGGATGCTGACAGTTGGATGCGGAAAAAATAAAGAGGCAGACCCGGATATCGTAGACCTCACGATCCCGCCGGTGGCGTCAGAGGAGGAAGCAGAGCCGGAAGAACCCGAAGAAGCAGAAAACACGCATGAGGGCGAGACACAGAGCCTCCTCACCGGAGAATGGCTGCCGGAGGAGCAGACGAAAAACCGCCCGGTAGCGATCATGTTTGGCAATACAACAGATGCGCTGCCCCAGTACGGAGTCAGCCATGCAGATGTACTCTACGAATGTCTCGTTGAGGGCGGACTGACGCGCCTGATGGGTGTATTTGACAATTATGAGGATGCACCAAAATACGGTTCCATTCGTAGCTGCCGCCTGTATTATGCGCAGCTTGCGAGAGAATATGATGCAATTTACTGTCATTACGGTCAGGCAAGCATCGCCAAAAGCTATCTTGACAGCGATGCGATCGACAACCTGAACGGTCTTGACGGTTCCGTTAGTTCTATCATGTATTACCGTTCAAGTGACCGTGTCGCACCACACAATGTATTTACCACACCGGACGGAATCGCTGCCGGTATCGAAAAGAAGGGCTACCGGACAACCTATGCGGATGACTACAGCGGACATTTTACGTTCTCGGATGGCGAGGAGCAGGTCGTATTAAACGGAGGAAATGCGGCAGTTATGCAGACAAGCTATCCGCTCAGTAAAACATGGTTTGAATACGATCAGGAGAGCGGTCTGTACAAGCGTTTCCATTATAAAAAAGAGCATGTAGACGGCGAGACCGGTGAACAGCTCGCATTTACCAACGTCATCTTCCAGTATGTTCCGGGCAGAGTCATCGACGACAAGGGACGTATGGAGTTTGACACGGTCGGAAGCGGCAAAGGCCAGTATTTTACCGGCGGCAAATATATTGACATCACATGGAAAAAGGATAATCTCGAGTCGCCCTCCCAGTTTTTCGATGCAGACGGCAATGCGCTCGTCATGAATCCCGGAAAGACAAGTATATGTATCATGACGACTGATTCTGCAGATAATATCGGTATCTATGAGACAAAGGATGCGTGGGAAGCCCGCTAGGTCGGCACGCGCGTCACGATCCTACAAGAAAGATAGACAAAAGGATAAATTTCGTTTATGGAACAGAACAGGAACAAGACACGAACACAAACAAATAATTCCAGCTTTCTGGTGCAGGGCTCGATCTTGGCGGTCGCTTCGATCATGAGCCGTATCATCGGTCTGCTGTACCGGAGTCCGCTCACGGCGATCCTCGGTGATCTCGGCAACGATTATTACAGTACGGCGTATGAGATCTATTCGCTGTTGCTGCTGATCTCATCCATGAGCCTGCCGCTTGCGGTGTCAAAAATGGTATCCGCACGCATTTCACAGGGCAGGGTGAGGGATGCCTACCGCGTATTCCGCGCGGCGATCGGCTTTGCGGTCTGTAGCGGTCTTGCTGCCGGATTGATCGTATTTTTCTTCGCAGACTATTTTGCAGCGGTTTTAAAGACACCGTTCTGCGTATATGCCCTGCGTGTGCTCGCACCGACGTTATTTATTGTCGCGATCTTGGGCGTGGTGCGTGGATTTTTTCAGGGGCTTGGAACAATGATGCCGAGCGCGGTCTCACAGATCATTGAACAGGTAGTCAATGCGATCGTCAGCGTGGTGGCTGCCTACTATCTGTTCCACTACGGCGCGAAGATCGGTGCGGTACTCGGCGATGCGGATGAGTACAGTGCGGCATACGGTGCGGCGGGAGGCACGCTCGGCACCGGAGTCGGGGCGCTCGTGGGACTTTTATTTGTTTTATTTGTATTTGTCGCATACAAACGTGTATTAACGCGCAGAATGCGCAGGGAGCGCAGCGTTGCGCAGGAGTCCTACAGAACCATCCTGCGGGTGCTGATACTCACGGTCGTACCGGTGCTCCTGTCTACGACACTCTATAATCTCAGTGCGATCGTCGATCAGGCGCTATTTAAAAATGTTGCCAACCTGCAGGGCTATACAGCGGACGAGATCCACACGTTCTGGGGTGTATTCGGCGGTAAATACCGCGTGCTCGTCAATGTGCCGATCTCAATTGCGTCAGCGGTCGTATCTGCCAGTGTGCCTGCGGTCACGGCTTCCTTTGCAAGTCGTGATATGGATGGTGTGACCCAGAAGATCAGAAACGCCTTCCATTACAGCATGATCATTGCATTTCCGTGTGCGGTCGGGCTTGGCGTGCTGGCATCGCCCGTGATGCAGCTATTGTTCCATGACAGCACACCGCTCGCGGCACACATGCTGCAGGTCGGCGTGGTTTCCGTCGTCTTTTACTCGCTGTCTACGCTGTCCAACGGTATTTTGCAGGGAATCAACCGGATGCGTGTGCCGGTGACCAATGCGGCGATCGCCCTTGTCGCACAGGCTGGCTTGCTTGTGGGACTGATGTATTTTGCCAATTTAAATATTTTCGCCGTAATCTGGGCGAATACATTTTTTGCATTTTTGATGTGCATTTTAAACGGCTACGGCATCTACCGGCATATCGGCTTCAAACAGGAGGTAAAAAAGACCTTTCTCCTTCCGGCGCTTTGCTCCGGTATCATGGGAATTGTCGTATACATTGTCTATACGGTCATTCAGATGGTGTTAAAGGTCAACATGGTCAGCACGGCGGTTTCGATCGTGATCGGTGCAGTCGTGTATTTTGTACTGATGCTGTTATTAAAGGGTATGGATGAGCAGTCACTGCTCGCATTTCCGGGCGGGCGAGGGCTCATTTCACTTGGCAGGAAAATGCATTTGCTCTAGTGTACTAGGATTGAATATCTTTCCATAAATCGGACATACTATTTGTGGTGATGAATATGGAAAAACTAGAACAGATCAAAGTAAAATTATATGTATTTTTGGCAGTGCTGGTCGCGTCCGGTGCATGTATCTGTATCTACCGTGCCGCAGTGATGCGTGAGCCGCAGGGACAACAGACACCCGCACAGGCTGCAGGGCAGCCGCAGGCAGACAAGACGCAGGACGCAAAACGGTTACAGGAGACCGGGGCAGTGCGTGTACCGGAGACAGCTTCCGGGGAGCGCACCGAAGAAGTTCCTGCCGGATACACGATCCAGCCGGAAGCGGCGCAGACAACCTATACACTCGCGGTGGCGGATGGCTGCCTGCGGGTATATATCCGTGAGAGCGGGCAGCTCTATATGGAGACAACGATCGTCTATAACCTGCTGCCGGAGGAGGTGCGCACGCAGATCGACGCTGGAAAGCATTTTGACAACGAAGCGACACTGCTTGAGTTTTTGGAGAGTTACTCCAGTTAGGAATAGGACATATTGATGGAGAAAGGAATGAAATCCAAAAGGACATCCGGGCATCGTCCGGAACCGGAAAAGCTATGGGATGTGATTGTCGTCGGCGGCGGAGCCGCCGGACTGATAGCAGCGATCCATGCAGCCAGAGGGGGCGCACAGGTGCTCATACTTGAACATATGGAGCAGCCCGGCAAGAAAATCCTGATGACCGGGAACGGCAAATGCAACTTTAGCAACGAAATCTTACACACGATCGACGAGTGGCAGGATGAGCATTCATGCGGACAGTATTATCATGGAGCTTGTCCTGCATTTGTACTGCCTGCACTGAAAAATTATGACGTTCCTTCTACATTGAGCTTTTTTGGTGATCTGGGAGTCATCCCGGTGACACGCAGAGGCGGTTATTATCCGGCAGGCGGACAGGCATCCGGCATATTGGCTGTCATGCTGATGGAATGCGGGCGGCTTGGCATTTCGATCGAGTGTAATATCGGCATAAGGTCGATCACAAAAGAGGAAAACAAATACACGAACAGGTCGAAAAAAGCAGAAATTTTTGTATTTGAGACAAAAAGCGGCAGCTTTTTCAGTAAAAAATGCATCCTTGCGACCGGTGGAAAATCTTATAAAAAGACCGGAAGTGACGGGAGCGGATTTTTGTATGCCAAGCGTCTCGGACACCGGATACGGGATTTAGCCCCGGCGCTCGTGCCCTTGCAATCTGACCTTTCATTTTTCAAAAAAACTGCGGGGATCCGTGCGGAGATTTCGGCAAAAATCTACGTCAATGGCGAGAAAATGGAACATCAGACGGGCGAGCTGCAGCTAACCGATTACGGTATTTCCGGCATCTGTATCTTCCAGATGAGTTATCTGGCAGCCCGGGCATTTTCAGATGCAAAACGAACCGGCAGACCAGCGCCTAATGTAGAGGTCGAGCTGGATTTTGCCCCCGGGATGACAGATCAGAAAACGCATAATATACTAAAAGATCGTCTGAGCCATCCGTGCGCCGCACACAAGACGGCAGTGCAGAGTCTGACCGGCTGGTTTCCGGACAAGCTGGGCGCTGCGCTCTTAGAGGAAGCAGGGATCTCGCCGGAGCAGCCGTGTGTTCAGATCACCGGAAAACAACTGACGGCGCTCGGCAGACGGATCAAGCATCTGCAAGTGCCTGTCACAGCGACGCGTTCTTTTGAACAGGCACAGGTGACTGCCGGGGGCGTGGATACATTGCAGGTCGATGCGCAGACGATGGAGTCAAGGGTCGTTGCGGGCCTGTATTTTGCGGGAGAGATGCTCGATGTTGACGGAATCTGCGGAGGCTTCAACCTGCAATGGGCGTGGTCGAGCGGTGCGGCAGCAGGCAGACATGCGGCAGCAGCTGTGATGGGGAGTGACAATTCATGATCAGGATTCAACAGTTAAAATTACCATTGATACATAACGAACAGATGCTTGAGGAAAAGCTCTGTGCCACGCTTGGCATTTCGCCCGGCACCGCTTTTGGGTATGAGATCATCCGCCGTTCTGTGGATGCGAGGAAAAAGCCGCAGCTTTTTTATGTATACACGGTCGATGTGACGATGAGCGGCGAGGCAAAGCTCGTAAAAAAATTACATAAGCCCAATATCCAGCTTGTACAAAAGCACCGTTACCATTTCCCGAAACCCGGCGAACTGTCGATGAAGCACCGTCCGGTCATCATCGGAGCCGGTCCTGCGGGACTGTTCTGCGCGTATGAGCTGGCGCTGCACGGATACCGCCCGGTCATTTTAGAGCGCGGCAGACGGGTGGAGCAGCGCACGGCGGATGTCGCCCGGTTCTGGGAGGAGGGGATCTTAGACCCGTCCTCAAATGTCCAGTTCGGAGAGGGCGGAGCCGGTACATTTTCGGATGGAAAGCTAAATACGCTGGTCAAGGATCCTATCGGGCGCGGCAGGCATGTCCTTGAGATATTCTGCAAATGCGGGGCACCGTCTGAGATTTTATACGACCACAAGCCGCACATCGGAACCGATATCCTGACAGCCGTGATCCGCAATCTGCGGGAGGAGATCCTGCGGCTGGGCGGTAAATTTCTGTTTGAGACCTGTATGACGGGGCTGGTGTGTGAAAATGGCACGCTCACCGGGCTCATTGTGCGCGATTCTCACGGCGAGCGGCAGATCGATACCGACATCGCCATACTCGCGCCCGGTCATTCCGCAAGGGATACATTTGAGATGTTAGAAAAGCATGCGCTTCTCATGGAGCCGAAGCCGTTCGCGGTCGGCTTCCGTGTGGAGCACCCGCAGCAAATGATCAACGAGAGCCAGTACGGTGCAGATCCTGATATGGAGCATCTGCCCGTCGCACCATATAAGGTCACGGCGAATTTTCCCGGACAGCGCGGTGTCTATTCGTTTTGTATGTGTCCGGGCGGTTACGTGGTCAATGCCTCATCCGAAGAACAGCATCTGGCAGTCAACGGCATGAGCTATTACCGCCGCGACAGCGAAAATGCCAATTCCGCGATTATCGTCGCTGTTTCACCGGCGGATTTCCCGGGAACGGATGCGCTTTCGGGTGTGCGTTTCCAGCGTGCATTGGAGCGTCATGCCTACGAATTGTGTGATGGCAGGATTCCGCAGCAGCTATACGGTGATTTTAAAGAGCGGCGCATATCGGACGGATACGGTGATTTCACAAGCTGCGTCAAGGGCGCGGCTGATTTTGGTGAGCTACATGATCTGCTGACCGATGATATGAACCGCTGCTTTGTGGCAGGTATGGAGCAGTTTGGTCAGAGGCTGCGCGGTTTTGACCGCGCCGATGCGATTTTATCCGGTGTTGAGAGCCGGACATCTTCACCACTTCGCATTCTGAGGAATGAACAGTTGGAGAGCAGTATCCGCGGGCTTTATCCGTGTGGGGAAGGTGCAGGTTATGCAGGCGGTATCACATCCGCGGCGATGGACGGCATCCGGGTCGCAGAGGCAGTCGCAGGCAGGTATCATCCGTAAGATCGTTGCGGAGCATATACTTCATTTCCGCGAGGGAATCCGAAGTCCGGATGATCTCAAAATTTGCACTGACCGAAGTAAGCATATTAGAAACAGGAGGAACATGATGGCTGAGTATTCACCCATGATGCAGCATTATTTACAGACAAAAGAGGAGCATAAGGACTGTATTCTTTTTTACAGGTTGGGCGATTTTTATGAAATGTTTTTTGAGGACGCACAGATCGCTTCCAAAGAGCTGGAGCTGACGTTGACCGGAAAACAGTGCGGCATGGAAGAACGCGCCCCGATGTGCGGTGTGCCATTCCATGCGGCAGATACATATATTAACCGTCTGGTGGCAAAGGGCTACAAGGTAGCGGTCTGCGAGCAGATCGGCGATCCGAAGCTGACGAAGGGGATCGTTGAGCGGAAGGTGATCCGCATTGTGACCCCCGGCACGAATACCGATGCTGCATCCCTCGATGAGTCAAAAAATAACTATCTGATGTGTATTTACTGCGACGAGTCGGTGTTTGGCGTGTCTACGGCAGACGTATCGACGGGGGACTATTTTGTGACCGAGATCGACACGACACAAAAGCTCATGGATGAGATCCAGAAATTTGCGCCTGCGGAGATCATTTGCAACGAGGCGCTGTTTTTGAGTTCACTCGACATCGAGACGCTGCGCAGCAGGTTTGGCATCACGGTGACAGCACTCGATTCATGGTATTTTACCGACGATACCGCAAAGGGAGTTTTGTTAGAGCATTTTCATGTCAGACAGCTCGACGGGCTCGGTCTGGCAGATTATCTCTCCGGCACGCTGGCAGCCGGTGCGCTGTTAAAATATCTATATGAAACGCAGATGAACGGTCTGGAGCATATGACAACGATCAAGCCATATTCGACGAGCGCTTTTATGGTGCTTGACTCGGCGACGAGGCGCAATCTGGAGCTGGTCGAGACGATGCGTGAGAAAAATAAAAAGGGATCGCTGCTGTGGGTGCTGGATCGGACGAAAACAGCGATGGGCGCGCGTCTGCTGCGCACCTATGTGGAACAGCCGCTGATTGAGCGGGACGCGATCGAAGCGCGTTTTGATGCGATTGACGAGCTGAACCAGAATATCATGAGCCGCGAGGAGATGAGCGAGTATCTGAATCCGGTCTATGATCTGGAGCGCCTGATCACGCGGATCAGCTACCAGACGGCGAACCCGCGCGATCTGATCGCATTTAAAAATTCGCTGCAGATGCTTCCGCCGATCCGCACGGTGCTCTCGGAGTTTCACGCAAAGGCGCTCACGGACTTATTTGAACAATTGGATCCGCTGGAGGATATTTCCGGCTGGATCGACGAGGCGCTTGTGGAGGAACCGCCGCTGTCCGTGCACGACGGAAATATGATCAAAGAAGGCTATTTTGAGGAGGTTGACCGTCTGCGCAAGGCAAAGACCGAGGGAAAAAACTGGCTGGCACAGATTGAAGCCTCCGAGCGCGAAAAGACCGGGATCAAAAACCTGCGCATCAAATACAACAAGGTGTTCGGCTACTATCTGGAAGTGACAAATTCTTATAAGGATCTGGTTCCGGACTATTATACGAGAAAACAGACCTTAACGAACGCGGAGCGTTATATCACGCCGGAGCTCAAAGAGCTGGAGGAAACGATTCTCGGTGCGGAGGATAAGCTCATCCAGCTTGAATACGAGCTGTTCCGCCAGTTGCGCGAACGGATCACGGGCGAGGTGACACGTATCCAGCGTTCCGCAAAGGCGGTTGCCGGGCTGGATGTATTGCTTTCGTTTGCGAAGGTTGCGGACACGCAGCACTATTGCCGCCCGCACATCAACGAAAACGGCACACTGATGATCCGCGACGGCAGGCATCCGGTTGTGGAAAAAATGATGAACAACGATATGTTTATCCCGAACGATACACATCTCGACAACGGCAAAAACCGCATTTCCATCATTACCGGACCGAATATGGCTGGAAAATCGACGTATATGCGTCAGACGGCGCTGATCGTGCTCATGGCGCAGATCGGCAGCTTTGTACCTGCGTCTGAGGCGGATATCGGGCTTGTGGATCGTATTTTTACGCGGGTCGGGGCGAGTGATGATCTCGCGAGCGGTCAGAGTACGTTTATGGTTGAAATGAATGAGGTGGCAAATATCCTGCGCAACGCGACCTCGAACAGCCTGCTCATTCTGGACGAGATCGGACGCGGTACATCTACCTTTGACGGACTTTCGATCGCATGGGCGGTCGTTGAGCATATCAGCAATCCGAAGCTGCTCGGTGCAAAAACACTGTTTGCAACACATTATCATGAGCTGACCGAGCTGGAGGGCAAGCTCGACAACGTGAATAATTATTGTATCGCCGTAAAGGAAAAGGGCGATGACATCGTATTTCTGCGGAAGATCGTAAAGGGCGGTGCCGACCGCAGCTATGGCATCCAAGTCGCAAAGCTGGCAGGCGTGCCGGATTCCGTGATCAACCGTGCGAAGGAGATCTGTCAGGAGCTGATCGAAAACAACATCACATGCGGTGTGGAGAGTCTCTCACCGGATAAACGCACGCACAAAAAAGTCAAAAAGCTCGACGAGGTAGACAAAAACCAGATCTCCCTGTTTGATACGGTAGACGATGACGATATTTTGAAAGAATTAAAGGAACTCGATCTGGGAAACTATACACCGATCGAGGCATTAAATAAATTGTATGAGCTGCAGGCGAAGCTCAAAAACAGATGGTAGTATATATGTCTGCTGGCGGCAGGCGCGGCAGTTCCCATCAGATGCGACGTTTGTCCGGCGAAGTGCGAGCTTGCAAACAAAGCCAGCGGTACTTGGCAAAACAAAGCGAGACACCGCAGGGCAATTGGAGCAGCCTGATTGGGAAACAGCCGTGATTGCCGCCAATCAACACATTGTAAATTTCGCAAACACTTAGGAAAGGGAGGCTGTCATGCCACAGATTCAATTACTGGATGAGGCGACAATCGAAAAGATCGCAGCAGGCGAGGTAGTGGAACGACCGTCCTCGGTAGTCAAAGAGCTGGTAGAAAATGCGATCGATGCAAAGGCTACATTTATTACGGTAGAGATCAAAGAGGGCGGACTGTCGTTGATCCGCATCACCGATAACGGATGCGGCATCGACAAAGATCAGGTACGCCTTGCTTTCCTGCGTCATTCCACGAGCAAAATCCGCTCACTCGAGGATCTTTTGTGCATCAAATCACTCGGTTTCCGCGGCGAGGCACTGGCGAGTATCAGTGCAGTGGCACAGGTAGAGCTGATCACAAGACCGCGCGGGGCACTGACCGGCATCCGCTATGTCATCGAGGGCTCTAAAGAGAAAACCTTTGAGGAGGTCGGCGCGCCGGAAGGCACCACCTTTCTCGTGCGCAATCTGTTTTTTAACACCCCGGTGCGCCGGAAATTCTTAAAAACCGCACAGACCGAGGCTGGATATGTCGCGACGATCATGGAGCGCCTTGCATTATCTCATCCGGAGGTATCGTTCCAGCTCATCGTAAACAATCAGCAGAAGCTGCATACATCCGGCAACTGCAACCGCAAGGATATTATCTACCATATTTATGGCAAAGATATCGCCTCAAACCTGCTTCCGATCGAACGAAATGAGCAGGGCATTGCGGTATCCGGCTTTATCGGAAAACCGCTTGTCTCCAGAGGCAACCGCAATTTCGAGAATTATTATATCAACGGTCGCTACATGAAAAGCCAGATCATCGCAAAGGCAATCGAGGAGGCATATAAGCCCTATCTGATGAACCATCAGTATCCGTTCACGGTATTATACCTTTCGATGGATGAGGAGCTGATGGATGTGAACGTGCATCCGACAAAGATGGAAGTGCGCTTTTCCAACGGTGAACAGCTCTACCAGACGTTGCTCGGTATGCTGCGCGATACACTGCGGGGGCGGGATCTCGTCCCGGAGGTATCTGTGCAGGAAGAAAAGCCGCAGACACCGTCAAAGAAAGAAACGCCTCCGCGTGCACCGCAGCCGTTTGAGCGCAGCCGGATCTCGGAGATCCGCCGCTCAATCGCAAAGGACAGCCCTTACGAGCTGAAATACGCACCGCGCCCGCTGACGCATCCGGAAGAAAAAAAGACCGGAGCACAGGAATCTGCGGATGTTTCCGTACCGCAGCCAAAAAATAAGTCTGCGGAGCAGGTTCAGGCAGTGAAACCGGAATCCGTATTGTCAGATGTCCAAAACGAGCCGCAAGAAGAGGCTGAAAAAGAAATTCCGCGGGTCAGGGAGCAGCAATTAGAGCTCACAGACGTATTCCGCGAGGAAAACGGCTATCAGACCGGATTTATCGAGCAGGCAAAAAAATCCAATATCCATGTGATCGGGCAGTTGTTTGACACCTACTGGCTGACGCAGGCAGAGGACAAGCTCTACATTATCGATCAGCATGCAGCACACGAAAAGGTACTCTTTGAGCGCAACATGAAGGCCTTCGCCACACGTGAATATACGTCCCAGCAGCTCAGCCCTCCGATCATCCTCAGCCTGTCCATGACCGAGCAGCAGGCATTAAAAAATAATTTTGAGGAGCTGAAAAAATTAGGCTTTGAGATCGACGAATTCGGCGGACGCGAATATGCGATACTGGCAGTCCCGGACAATCTGTACAATCTCGATGCGAAGGCATTGTTTCTGGAGCTTTTAGATGATATGGTATCGCAGACCGCGACGCAGGTACTCACAACAGAAATGATCTGGAACAAGGTTGCGACTGCCTCCTGCAAGGCGGCGATCAAGGGCAATCAGAGGATCAGCACCGCAGAGGTGGAGACCTTGATCCAAGAGCTTCTGACACTCGATAACCCGTATCACTGTCCACACGGCAGACCGACGATGATCTCGATGAGCAAATATGAAATCGAAAAGAAGTTTAAGCGAATCTTGTAGAAATGGGTTCACTGTAAAAAGTGACGGATGCGTTCACGGCAGTTCCAGATCATCTGCTCCAATTGCCCGTCGGTGTCTCGCTTCGGCTTGTCATAGTACCGCTGGCTTTGGCTACAAGCTCGCACTTCGCCGGACAAACGTCTCAGATGCCGCGAACTGTCGTGCCGCATCCTGCAACCTAGCAGCGCGCAAAGACATGTCTGATTTTGCTCCCTTTGCACAATGGAGCTGAGACTTATGACTCGTGGAAGCCATTGCTGACACAATTTTGCTTTGCGGAGGCTCATCGGAATGATTCGTGCAACGAAAGCAAAATAGGCATGCTTGCGGGAGCTGCGACCGGGACAAATGTGCCAGCATCCTAGCATTAGCTATTGAGAGTAATTTCACAAACGAGACAGCCCGTATGAATATGAACAACAATAATTTTAGATTTAAGAGGACACTGCTATGAACAAAAAAAATATGGTGATTCTGACCGGTCCTACCGCAGTCGGCAAGAGCGCACTCTCGATCGCGCTCGCCAAGTCACTGGATACCGGGATCATATCGGCGGATTCCATGCAGGTATATAAGCATATGGATATTGGCTCCGCAAAGATCACACCCGAGGAGATGCAGGGAGTTCCCCATGCACTCATCGATGTGTACGAACCAGACGAGCCCTTTCATGTCGTACAGTTCCAGCACGATGCCAAAGCTGCGATGGAGCACCTATGGTCTGAAAACAAGCTGCCGCTCATCGTCGGCGGCACCGGATTTTATATTCAGGCACTGCTTTATGACATCGATTTTTCCGAGGAGGATGCAGATCTTGCATTCCGCCAGAGTCTGGAGCAACTGGCACAGACCAAGGGAGCACTGGCGCTGCATGAGAAGCTCGCACAGGTCGATCCCGATGCGGCGGCACAGATCCATGCCAACAACATCAAGCGCGTGATCCGTGCGCTGGAATTTTACAAAAAAACCGGCAAGCCGATCTCCGCACACAATGAGACGGAGCGCGCCAAGCAATCCCCCTACGGGTTTGCCTATTTTGTGCTGACCGACCAAAGGGAGCATCTATACGAGCGGATCAATGCGCGAGTCGATGCCATGATGGAGCAGGGGCTGCTCGACGAGGTAAAAAAGCTGCACGACATGGGCTATACAAAAGATCTGGTGTCCATGCAGGGACTCGGCTATAAGGAGCTGCTTGCCTACCTCGACGGCGAGTGTTCACTGGACGAGGCAGTTTATACGATCAAGCGCGACACCAGACATTTTGCCAAGCGCCAACTCACATGGTTCCGCCGTGAGCGGGATGTGATCTGGGTCGATAAGTCCGCATTTGATTATGATGAAAACAAAATTTTATTATACATGTTAAAAGAGATAGAAAAGCGAGGATTAAACTAATGGAACAGCAGAAACAGGCAGCATTTGACCTGCAGCAGATTTATGAACAGATGGGAATTGACGAGCCGGTTTACCGGTTCGGTGAGAAAATAGCGGCAGAGCTCGAGCCGCGCTTTGCGAAGATCGATCAGGTCGCAGAGTACAATCAGCTCAAGGTCATCGCAGCGATGCAGAAAAACCGTGTGAGCGCCGAATGCTTTAACGCTTCCAGCGGCTACGGCTACAATGACCTCGGACGCGACACACTCGAGCAGGTCTATGCTGATGTCTTTCATACCGAGGCTGCACTCGTGCGCCCGCAGATCACCTGCGGCACCCATGCACTGGCACTGGCGCTGATGTCCAATCTGCGTCCGGGCGATGAGCTGTTATCGCCGGTCGGCAAGCCCTACGATACACTGGAGGAAGTGATCGGCATCCGTCCGTCAAAGGGATCGCTGGCAGAATATGGCATCACTTATCGTCAGGTGGATTTTCTGCCGGATGGCGGGTTTGACTATGACGGCATCCGTGCGGCGATCGGCGAGCATACAAAGCTCGTGACGATCCAGCGCTCTAAAGGGTATCTCATGCGAAAAACACTCTCGGTTGCACAGATCGGTGAGCTGATCGCGTTTGTAAAGAGCATCAAACCGGATGTCATCTGTATGGTAGACAACTGCTACGGCGAATTTGTAGAGACGATCGAGCCGAGCGATGTCGGTGCCGATATGGTTGTCGGTTCCCTGATCAAAAATCCGGGCGGCGGACTGGCTCCGATCGGCGGCTATATTGCCGGTACAAAGGAATGTGTCGAAAACGCGGCATACCGCCTCACCTCGCCGGGACTCGGCAGGGAAGTAGGCGCATCGCTCGGCGTGATCCAGTCGTTTTATCAGGGGCTGTTTCAAGCACCGCTCGTCGTCAGCGGTGCGTTAAAGGGCGCTATTTTTGCGGCAAATCTGTACGGACGGCTCGGCTTTAAGGTGCTGCCGGACGGCACAGAGAGCAGACATGACATCATACAGGCGATCGCACTGGAGACACCGGAGCGCCTGTGCGCATTCTGCGAGGGCATTCAGGCGGGCGCGCCCGTGGACAGCTATGTGACACCCGAACCGTGGGATATGCCCGGCTACGACAGTCAGGTCATTATGGCAGCAGGTGCGTTTGTGCAGGGATCCTCGATCGAGCTATCGGCAGACGGACCGCTGCGCGAGCCCTACAATGTATATTTTCAGGGCGGACTGACTTGGCACCACGCAAAATTCGGCATTCTGATGTCTTTACAAAAACTTTATATTCGTAATCTTGTTAATAAGGAGTATCTGTGCTAAAATAATTTGATGGTATGTTCTGCGTTGTGGCTGCGATGAGGAGAGAGCAGAAACGAGGGCATATGACCAACCACATGACAACCAAAGAGCTTCCGTTATCGGAACGCCCCTACGAAAAGTGTCTGCTGCACGGAGCAGAGGCATTGTCGGACGCTGAGCTGCTTGCCGTCATTTTAAAAAGCGGCAGCTTGGGGATGAATGGCATTCAGTTAGCACAGCAGATTTTACAATCCGGCAGAAAAAACTTATTAAATCTCCATCACCTGTCGGTGGAAGAGCTGATGGCTTTTCCGGGCATTGGTGAAGTCAAGGCGATCCAGCTCAAATGCGTGGCAGAGATCTCAAGACGGATCTCGCAGACAGCGCGAAAGGAGCAGATCTGCCTGAGTGATGCTGCATCTGTGGCAGCTTACTATATGGAACGGCTTCGTCATGAGCCGAGAGAGCAGTTGATCCTGAGCATGTTTGACATCAAATGCCGCCTGTTGGGCGATTGTGTGATCGCGACCGGTTCGGCATATGCTGTATTCGGATCTCCGCGTGAGATCTTTTTGCAGTTGTTGGAGAAAAAGGCAGCCTCGTTTATCCTGCTACACAATCATCCGAGCGGTGATCCATCCCCGAGCAGGGAGGATGCGCGGCTGACAAGACGGATCATGGAGTGCGGCGCACTGATGGATATTGCGATGTCTGACCACATTATTATTGGAGATAATAAGTATTACAGCTTCCGGGAAAGCGGGCAGATTTTAGTTTAGAAACAGAATTTAGGAGAAAAACAGTATGAGCAACAATGTATACGGAATTGATCTTGGCACGAACAACCTGAAGGTGTTCTGCAAATCGAGCGGCAAGATCTTAAATGAGAAAAATACAGTGGCGATCGTCAATAAAAACCAGCTATATGCCTATGGAGATGCGGCATATGCCATGTATGAGAAAGCGCCCGATACGATACAGGTATCATTTCCGGTTGTTGGCGGAGTGATCGCCGAATATAATTTCTTACAGACCATGATCTTTGAGTTTTTGGAAAAGCACTCAAAGGGCAAGGTGCGCGGCGCGGACTTTATCGTGGCAGTTCCGACCGACATTACAGAGGTAGAGAAAAAAGCATTTTTTGACATGTTTTATAAAAGCCGCGTGAAGCCCAGACTCGTTCAGGTCTGTGAAAAGCCGATCGCGGATGCCGCCGGACTCGGTCTGGATGTCAATGAGCCGACCGGTGTCATGCTTGTGGACATCGGCGCAGACACGACAGAGATCTCCGTGATCTCGCTTGGCGGACTGGTGCTCAGCAGCCTGCTCCATTTTGGCGGCAACCAGCTCGACGAATCCATTATTTCCTATGTACGCAAAAACAACAACCTGCTGATCGGCCAAAAGACCGCATGTGCATTAAAGGAAACGATCGGCTGCGCGCTGCCCGGCAGCGAAGAGTCGATGATGATCGTCGGCCGTGATGTCGTCAGCGGACTCCCGATCGAAACGGAAGTGACTGCGGCACAGATCCATGAGGCGATTCAGGCGGATCTGAATGATATGTGCAATTCGATCAAAATGACGCTGGAGCACACACCGCCCGAGCTGGCGCGTGATATTATCCACTCAGGCATTTATATTACAGGCGGTTCTTCCCGCATCCGCCATCTGGATGAGCTGTTTTCACAGACGACCGGCATGCAGGTGAATACCTGTGAGGATCCGGAGGAGTGTGTTGCAAGAGGTCTCGTAAAGATCGTCAGTGATTCCAAATTCAGACACCTTGCATACACATTGAAGGCAAAGATCTATAAATAATCGATGAGGTTTGAAGTAATATGGCACGTGTGAAACGTAAAAATAAAACATCGATTCCCGCAAAATATGTACTGCTGGCATTGACCGGAGTCTGTGTCCTGCTGATGTTTGGCAGCTTTACGTTCGGCTGGGTATCGGGACCGGTAGGGGATGCCGCCAGCTATGTATTTATCCCGATGCAGCGCGGACTGACGACGGTCGGCAACTGGATCTCGGACAAGACCTACGAGCTGGCGAACTTAAAAAACGTCATGAAGGAGAATGAGGAGCTCAAGCAGCAGGTAGACACGCTCACCGACGAGCTGAATACGAAGAAGCTCGAACAATATGATACCGAGGATCTGCGGGAGCTGCTGGCACTGGATGAGGGATATTCCGAATACAATAAGGTCGCAGCCAGTGTCATTGGTAAGGATGCCGGCAACTGGTTTGATACCTTTTTGATCGATAAAGGCAGCAATGACGGGATCTCCAAGGGCATGAATGTCATTACCGGACGGGGCGTGGCAGGCATTATCACAGAGGTCGGTCCCAATTATGCAAAGGTCCGTTCGATCATCGATGACATGAGCAGTGTGAGCGGCATGGTATTGTCTACCTCTGACAACTGTGTCGTCAAAGGTGATCTGCAGACGATGGACGATCGTCAGATGATTACCTTCAGTAATCTGAAGGATACAGACAATAAAGTGGCCGTGGGAGATCAGGTCGTGACTTCCTACATCAGCTCCGAATATGTACAGGGGCTTCTGATCGGATATATCAGTGAGATCCATGTCAATTCAAATAATCTGACGAAATCCGGTTTGATTTCACCGGTTGTTGATTTTGAGCATATCAAGCATGTGCTGGTGATCACCGACCTGAAAACAACCACAGAGACTCAGGAGGAATAGAGCGCCTATGCGTCGAAAAATTACGGTATTTCTGATCGTTGCCATCTGCTTTTTGTTGCAGACGACATTGTTTCAGTCCATATCCTTTCTCACGGTTGCACCGAATCTGCTGATCATCGTGACTGCATCCTTCGGCTTCATGAGGGGAAAAAAGGAGGGCATGTATATCGGTCTGCTGTGTGGGATTCTGATCGATATCTTTTATGGCGATATACTGGGCGGATATGCCTTGCTGTATATGTACATCGGATATATGAATGGCTTTTTCCGCAAGCTGTTTTTCCCGGAGGACTTGAAGCTGCCGATGCTGCTGATCTCAGCCAGCGATTTTATTTATAACTTTATGATATATTTTTTCCTGTTCCTGTTCCGCAACAGGCTGGATTTTCCTTATTACCTGTCACATGTGATCCTGCCGGAGCTCGTGTATACGCTGCTCATGATGATTGTTCTTTATTTTATAATCTTAAAGGTCAACCGACGGCTGGAGGAATTAGAAAGAAAGAGAGCTGCAAAATTTGTTTCGTAATATCAAGAGCTTTATCAAACAGATTTTTCAATCGAGAATCATTTTTCTGGCGATCCTGTTTATCGGAATGGCGATCTGCCTGCTGCTTCGTCTGTTCCAGCTGCAGATTATCAATGGTGCAGACAGCCAGTCAGATTATCTGATGCGCGTGATCAAGACCCGCAGTCTCAACAGTACGCGCGGCAATATTTATGACCGCAACGGCAATCTGCTCGCCTACAACGAGCTGGCATACGGCATCACGATCGAGGATAACGGCAGTTATTCAGCAGAAGGTGATCTCAGTGCCACGCAGGTGAAAAACCGTTCGATCAATGAGGATCTGGTAAGTGTACTGCACACGATGGATCAGAACGGCGATGAGATCGACAACGATTTTTCGATTTCGTTAAATGAAAATAACGAATATGAGTTTACGGTCAGCGGCAGTAAGCTGCAGCGCTTCCGTGCGGATATTTATGGAAAGTCCTCTGCGGACGAGCTTGGTTATGATAAAACCCTCGGCTACGACACCACTACGGCGACCCCTGACCAGATCATGGAATATCTCTCCAGCGACAACAGCAGTTGTTTTGACATTTCATCGGAATATTCCAAAAAGGATATATACCGGATTGCGATCATCCGCTACCGCATGCGCCAGAACAGCTATCAGAAATATATTGCTGCGTCCATTGCTTCGAATGTCAGTGAGGAGACGGTCGCCTATGTCAGCGAGCATGCGGATGAATTACAGGGTATTGAGGTGACGGAGGATACGATCCGCAAGTATAATGACAGCAAATATTTTGCGCATTTGATCGGCTATACGGGTCAGATCGATGAGGAGGAATACCTGGCATTCGGCGGAGATGAGGAAGGCTCTGAGTATTCGAGAAATGATACGGTCGGAAAATCCGGTATCGAACAATACATGGATGCCGAGCTCAAGGGCAAAAAGGGCGAGGAAAAACTATTTGTGGATAATCTCGGCAAGGAATTAGAGACAATCGAGCGGACAGAGCCGGTAGCCGGCAACGATGTCTACCTCTCGATCGATATGGATCTGCAGGAGGCAGTCTATGACCTGCTCGAGCAGGAGATCGCCGGTATTGTATGTTCAAAGATCATCAATGCTAAGGAATATCAGGCTTCCGGATCTTCGGACGTCAGAATACCGATTGACGATGTGTATTATGCTTTGATCAACAACAATGTGATCCAGATGGATCATTTTTCCGCGGAGGATGCCTCCGATACGGAGCAGGCAGTCTACCGCGTATTCAGCAGCCAGCGCGAAAAGATTCTAAAAGAGATCAAAAAAGAGCTGACAGGGAGCAATCCGTCTGCATATGAGGATCTGTCCGAGGATATGCAGATGTACATGAGCTATATCGTGACGATGCTGATGGATACGGACAATCCGGTGATTTTAACCGATAAGATCGACTGGAACGATGAGACCTACATCGCATGGAAAAACGAATCGATCAGCTTACAGGAATATCTCTACCATGTGATCAATGAGCAGTGGTTTGATATGACCAAATTTTCGTCGGATAGCGGATATTCGGATTCCGAGGAATTTTACCAGTTGTTTGTAGAATATATTCTCGATCAACTGATCTCTGACGATGGTTTCTGTAAACGGATCTATAAACATATGATCCGTGATGATCTGCTTTCGGGTGTCGATGTCTGCCTGCTTTTATACGATCAGGAGATTCTCGACTATGATGATGAGAAGATCGCGGAACTGAAAAACCATACGTTAAGCTCCTACGATTTCATGATGGAGCGCATTAAAAACCTTGAGATCACACCCGCGCAGCTGGCGCTCGATCCGTGTACCGGCTCCTGCGTGATCGCCGATGTAAAGACCGGTGAGCTGCTGGCATGTGTGACTTACCCCGGCTATGACAATAACCGTCTGGCGAATACGGTAGACAGCGCTTATTTTGCATCCTTGATGGCTGACCTGTCATCGCCGTTCTATAATAATGCAACACAGCAAAAGACGGCACCCGGTTCTACGTTTAAGATGGTGACTGCAACAGCCGGTCTGACAGAAGGTGTGATCACTCCGACGACGAAGATTCAGGATAAAGGCAAATTTGACCGTGTAGAGAACGGTCCGAAATGCTGGATCTATCCGAACGGCACGCACGGTAAGATCAATGTGTCCGAGGCACTGCGGGATTCCTGCAACTACTTTTTCTATGAGCTCGGATGGCAATTCTCGCAGGTCGGTGACAATTATGTGGAGTCTGCCGGTATCAATGTACTGAAAAAATATGCAGAAATGTATGGTCTCGGCGAAAAGACCGGCATTGAAACAGTCGAGAGCACACCGGAGATTGCGGATTCATACCCGATCACAGCAGCGATCGGTCAAAGTAACCACAACTACACAACGATCGCGTTATCCCGCTATGTGACAGCGGTGGCCAATTCCGGAACGGTTTATAATTATACGCTCCTAAAGAAGCTGACCGACACAGAAGGCAATGTGTTAGAGACATACGCACCGACCGTCCGCAATGAGATGAGTGATATATCCGATACAACATGGAATGCGATCCATCGCGGAAACCGCATGGTTGTGGAAAATTTGAGCTGCTTTGACGATTTTGGCGGGATCGAGGTAGCAGGAAAGACCGGAACCGCGCAGCAGGTCTCAACAAGACCAAACCACGCGTTGTTTGTCGGATACGCACCGTACAGTGACCCGGAGGTTTCGATTGCGACACGTATCGCATATGGCTATACATCACACAATGCGGCGGATGTATCTGCCAATATATTGAAATACTATTTCCATCTGGAAAAGGCAGGCAAGCTGATCACCGGAGAAGCCGCAAATATTGGAAATAATTCAAATTCATTTACCGATTAGGTGATTTTGCGTTATACTATAGATATCAGAAGAAATAAAACGAAAAAGAGAGGCGAACAGCATTGCAAAAACAGCCCGTGATTATCAAAAGTTCAAAAAACGGTATCAATCTGGTGCTCGATGAGAAGCTCCCGTTTGATACACTGTTGGAAGAGATCAGACATAAGTTTGCAGAATCAGAAAATTTTTTCAAAAATGCGAAGATTGCGATTTCCTTTGAAGGTCGCGCACTCAGCGAGGACGAGCAGTATGCGGTCATTGATACCATTCAGAAAAATACGACGATCTCCATCGTCTGTATCATGGATCATGATGATCTGATGGATGAGGTGATCCAGCGCCGGATGGGTACTTACGTTGAAATGCACTCCCCGCAGACCGGACAGTTTTACAAAGGTACGCTGCGCTCCGGTCAGCAGTTTGAATCAGAAACCAGCCTGATCGTGCTCGGGGATGTCAATCCGGGTGCAAAGGTCATTGCCAAAGGCAATATCGTGATTTTAGGTGCCTTAAAGGGCACTGCCTATGCGGGTGCGGGCGGAGACAGCAGTTGTTTTGTGGCAGCGCTGGCTATGAATCCCGTACAGATCAAGATCGGAGATTACATCGGTCGTTCCGCAGACCGCAAAGAACCGGTGCGCGGCTTCCGCAAAAGGGTCAAAGAGGAGGCTGGCGGTGGCGAACCGCAGATCGCGACCGTCTATGAGCAACAGATTTTAATTGAGCCAATTTCATCCGGCTCGTTAAAAAATATATAGCTGTTTTATACAGTTACCCCAAATTATTGGAATGAATTAAGTATTAGGAGGAATTAGTACATGAGCGAGGTTATCGTAATTACATCAGGAAAAGGCGGTGTCGGCAAAACGACTACCACAGCAAATGTGGGTACCGGATTGGCACAACTGGATAAAAAGGTGGTTTTGATCGACACAGATATCGGACTTCGCAATCTGGATGTTGTTATGGGGTTGGAAAACCGGATCGTATACAATCTGGTCGATGTGGTAGAGGGCAACTGCCGTATCAAACAGGCACTTATTAAGGATAAAAAATATCCGAACCTGTTTCTGCTTCCCTCTGCACAGACAAGAGATAAGACATCCGTCAACCCGGAGCAGATGAAAAAGCTGATCGAGGATCTGCGCGAGGATTTCGATTATATTCTGTTGGACTGCCCGGCAGGTATTGAGCAGGGATTCCAGAATGCGATCGCCGGAGCGGAGCGCGCACTGGTCGTGACGACACCGGAGGTATCTGCCATCCGTGATGCAGACCGTATTATCGGACTGCTCGAGGCAAACGAGATCGGAAAGACAGAACTCATTGTCAACAGACTTCGTATGGATATGGTCAAACGCGGAGATATGATGTCTGTAAATGATGTCTGTGAGATTCTGGCGATCGACCTGATCGGTGCCGTACCGGATGATGAGCAGATCGTTGTTTCTACCAATCAGGGTGAACCGCTCGTCGGTACCGATTGTCTGGCAGGCAAGGCATACCTGAATATCTGCCGCCGGATCATGGGAGAGGAAGTACCGTTCCTTGACCTGAATGTCAAAGAGGGCTTCTTCAGCAAGCTGGCTGGCATGTTTAAGAGATAACAGGGGGATATATACATGGGATTCATGGACATATTTAAGAAAAAGAACTCCGGCAACGTAGCAAAGGACCGATTGAAGCTGCTGCTGGTTTCCGATCGTGCGGATTGCTCCCCGGATGTGATGGAAGCGATCAAAAATGACATCATACAGGTAATTTCAAAATATATGGAGATCGATGCGGAGGGTCTGGATATCCAGATCACGCAGACCGAATCTGAAACAAACAACGGTACGGTGCCTGCGCTCTATGCAAACATCCCCATCAAGGATTTAAAGCATAAATGTTAAAAAGGTATTCCATTCGTAATTACAATTTCAGACTGGTGATTTATCTCGTTGCACTGACGGTTCTCGGAATCCTCGTCATCGGCAGTGCAAAGGAGGGAAACAACCAGACCAGACAGATCATGGGACTCGTGCTCGGACTGGTGGCGATGATCATCCTATCGCTGATCGATTACGCCTTTATCTTGCGCTTTGCATGGATCTTATACGGGCTGAACCTTGTACTGCTGACTGCGGTCATCGCCGGCTTTGGCGCCAACCACAAGGGCGCGACGCGCTGGATCGAGATCGCAGGCATCCAGTTTCAGCCGTCCGAGCTCTCAAAAATCGTCCTGATCCTGTTTTTTGCGGCATTTCTGCAAAAATACCGGGAAAAGATAAACAGCATAAAAATCCTGTTTATCTTTGCGTTGCTGGCAGGCATTCCGTTGTTTCTGGTATTGAAAGAGCCGGATCTGTCAACGACGATTGTTACAGCACTCATTTGCCTGACCATCTTGTTTATCGGAGGATTGAGCTATAAAATAGTGTTAGGTGGTCTCGCAGTGGTAGTGCCTTCGCTGCTGGTTGCATTATATATGATCGCATCCAGTCCGGCGGGAACAGACGGTGCGCTCGAGGGTTATCAGAGCACCCGTATTCTGGCATGGCTCTACCCGGACTTGTACCCGCAGCAGGCGCTTCAGACACAGAACTCGATCATGGCGATCGGTTCTGGTCAGCTCACCGGAAAAGGCTTGTATAATACGGATGTGACCTCGATCAAGAGCGGCGGCTTTATCGCCGAGGCGCATACGGATTTCATTTTTACAGTCGTCGGCGAGGAGTTAGGCTTCATCGGATCAGCACTCGTTGTGATCCTGATGGCTTTGATCGCGATGGAATGCCTCATCGTCGCCAGACGTGCGAAGGATCTTTCCGGCAGACTGATCTGCTGTGGAATGGCAGCGCTGATCGCCTTTCAGTCATTTGTAAATATCTGTGTAGTAACCGGTCTGTTTCCGAATACCGGAGTGACACTTCCCTTTGTCAGCTACGGACTTACCTCACTGGTGACGAACTTCGCCGGAATGGGGTTTGTATTAAATGTCGGATTGCAGCCGAGAAAATATGGAACGGGGGAATTTACATGAATGTAGGATTGATAGCCCACGATGCAAAGAAAAAGCTGATGCAGAATTTTTGTATTGCATACCGTGGAATATTGAATAAGCATACGCTTTATGCAACCGGAACGACCGGACGGCTGATCGAGGAGGTCGCGAATCTGAATGTCCACAAATATCTCGCCGGTGCACTGGGCGGCGACCAGCAGATGTGTGCACAGATCGAGAATAACGAGCTGGACATGGTTATCTTTCTGCGTGAGCCGGTATCGCCGCGCTCACATGAGCCGGATGTAAACAATGTTGTCCGCCTGTGCGATATGCACAACATTCCATTGGCGACAAATCTTGCGACCGCGGAGCTTTTGATCCGCGCACTGGACAGAGGAGATTTAGACTGGCGTGAAATGTATAAATAAAAAAATACTGCTGGCATTTGTGCTGTCTGCCGGGCTGTTATTCTCCGGCTGCGGACAGGATGTCAGCATTGAGGATCCATATGACATCAGCACCTCTGCGACCAATGCAACGAGTTCCTCCGAGACAGAGCTGGTTTCCGGTTCTGCGGACGCGGTGCATTTCTTTGCGGAGGATTTGTGCGTGGCAGAGGAGGAAAATACACAGACCGATGCCGTCACCTCACAGGTTGTGGAGGCGGCAGGTGTATTTTTGCCGACAGATGGGACGATTCCCTATCAGAAAAATATATATGAAAAGATGTATCCTGCAAGCACCACCAAGATCATGACCGCTTATCTGGCGATCACACAGGGCGATCTGGATGATATTGTGACGGTCAGCGAGAACGCGGTTGACCAGCCGAGTGATTCCTCGGTCTGCGGTCTGCGTGCCGGAGACCAGATCAAATTGTCAGATTTGTTGTACGGACTGATGCTGCGGAGCGGAAATGATGCAGCGATTGCGATTGCGGAGCATATTTCAGGCAGCGTTGAGGACTTTGCGGCGCTGATGAATGAGACCGCGCTTTCGTTCGGTGCAACGAATACGCATTTTGTCAATCCGAACGGGCTGCACGATGACGACCATTATACGTGTGTGTATGATCTGTATCTGATTTTTTCACATGCGATTGAACAGGAGCAGTTTTTAAACCTGATCCAGACGACGAGCTATACCGTATACTATACGGATGCGAACGGCAATCAGACCAGCCAGTCGTGGACAAACACGAACAAATATCTCAACGGCGAGGTAACACAGCCGGAGGGCATCACCGTATTAGGCGGCAAAACAGGCACGACCGGCGCTGCCGGATACTGTCTCGTACTGCTCTCGGAGAACGAGAATAATGAGCCGGTGATCTCCATCGTCCTCAAAGCGGACGCCAGAAGCAACCTCTATTACGTTATGAATCAGGTGTTACTGTTCTCTCAGCAGTAAAACACTTGCTGTTTTGCTTCTACACTTCGTTTCGGTTCGAGCTAAACAGACATCCCCCGGATGTCTAGCTCCGTAAGAAAGTGATTCCGGAGTGAGCAGACTTCTTTTGCGAAGCAAAAACTAAAAATGAGTCTGCGAATTGTTACTGCAACTAGGTACGAGAGAACAGTAACAATCAGCTTCTTGCAAATTTTGCAAAATAGAGTTGTATTTTATGCAAAAATATTTTATAATTTATCTATGGAAAAGCACAGCCGATGTGGAAATTTTTATACAATTTCACAAAACGGCCGTGTAGTAAGGAAAAGCAGGAGGAGATAGCGATGGTTGAAATTATTGCTGGTGAAAAAGGTAAAGGAAAGACAAAATATTTATTGGATAAGGTAAACGAATCAGTAAAATCCGCATCCGGTAACATCGTATATCTGGATAAGAGCCAGAAACATATGTATGAGTTGAGTAACAAGGTTCGTCTGATCAATGTGACAGACTTCCCGGTGACGAATTGTGATGAATTCCTCGGATTTATCTGCGGTATCGTGTCACAGGATCACGATTTGCAGGAGATGTATCTCGACAGTTTCCTGACAATTGCAAATGTAGAAGATGGACAGATCAATCACGCGATCGAAAAGCTGGATATCATCAGCGAAAAATACAATGTAAAGTTTGTCCTGAGCGTATCCAAAAATGAAGCAGATCTTCCGGAGTGTGCAAAGGCAAAGATCATCGTTTCTCTGTAATAAATAGAAAATGAAATATAAGGTGCCTATTTTTTAGGCACCTTATTTCATGTGACATGAAAAACCTGTCATATGCAGGACTCTTTTTTCATTATGTTTGTTATCCGATGGAACGGATACGGCCATAAGCGCTGATCAGATACAAACCGGCAATACCTACCAATGCATAGATAATACGGGACAGCCATGACATGTTTCCGAATAAAAAAGCAACGAGATCAAACTGGAAAAATCCAATCAGTCCCCAGTTGACTGCACCGATGATCACTAATGTGAGCAGGCAGTAGTCCCAGAACGTTGAATTCATAATAAATACCTCCTTTTTCACATAGTATTCCTTTTTTCCGGAAAACTATGCAAAAATCAGAACGAATTAAAGTTATGAAAAAAAACAGTAAAATTATCAAATATCCAAAAAGCTTGAATATCAATATTGGCGTCGTGTTTTTTGCGCTTATTTTTATATATCTGCTATTTAACGTATACTCATATCTGACCGCCAAGCACGTGTCCTACTACGAGGTGGATACGGGCAGCATCCGCATCCAGACGACCTATACGGGACTCGCGCTGCGGGAGGAGCAGTTGGTATATGCCGCCGAGAGCGGTTATGTCAATTATTACCTCAAGGACAATTCCCGTGCCAAAAAGGGATCCTTGATCTGTTCGGTCGATGAGAACGGCAATGTCGCCAATCAGATCTCGCAGGCTGGCAGCACTGACGACTCGCTGGACGATACCGCATACCAGACACTCATCGAGCAAATGAAGGATTACAGCAATTCCTACTCGGATACGACCTTTTACAACACCTATACGTTTAAGAACGATTTACAGGCGGAATTGATGGAGGCGGTCAATCTGAGTGCGCTAAACTCCATGTCTGAATATGCGGCAAACGCTGAGGCGGACAAGACCTTCCACCGCGTAACGGCATCTGAGCCCGGGATCGTATCCTATTATTGTGACGGCTACGAGGGCGTGACAGTCTCCAATTTTACCGAGAGGATGCTGGATGCCTCCGGCTATGAAAAGGACAACCGCAAGGCGGCGACACAGATTGAGGCGGGAGATCCGCTCTTTAAGCTGATCACATCAGAAAACTGGCAGATCGTATTTGCGATCGACGACGATCTGAAAGCCATGTTGGAAGATAATTCGACCATCAAAGTTCGTTTCAAATCCGATGAGACGACTGCGTGGGCGACGTATGAGATAGAGAACCGCGATGGGAACAATTATCTGATCCTGTCGTTTACAAACTCCATGATCCGCTATGCTTCTGAGCGTTTTATCGACGTAGAGCTGCTGTTGGATCAGCAGAGCGGGCTCAAAATCCCGAACCAGTCGATCGTGTCCAAATCGTTTTTCGTCGTACCGCAGGAATATTTTACAAAAGGCGGCAATTCCAACTCGCTCGGGGTTCTTGTGGAGACGACGGATGATTCGGGTGAAAAGGTACAAAAGTTTATCGCGACCAATATCTACGCATCCACGGAGGATAGCTATGATATTTGCGAGGATGGTCTGGAAAAGGGCACCAAGCTGATACATCCATCCGGCGGTGACAGCTATACGCTCAGTGATACGGAGGAGCTGCAGGGTGTCTATAACATCAATAAAGGCTATGCCGTATTCCGTATCATAAAGATTTTGTATCAGAACAACGATTATGCGATCGTGGAACGCGGCACCGATTATGGATTGTCGCCCTATGACCATATTGCACTCGATGGATCTATCATTACCGAAAACGAAATCATAAACAGATAGGAGAGTAAATCATGTTAAAGGATAATTTAAAACAGGTAGAGGACAATATTGCAAAAGCATGCGCCCGTGTCGGCAGAGATCGTTCCGAGGTGACATTGATCGCCGTCAGCAAAACCAAGCCGGTAGAAATGCTTCAGGAGATCTATGACGAGGGTGTGCGGACCTTCGGAGAAAATAAAGTACAGGAAATCTGTGAGAAATATGATCAGCTCCCGGGAGATATCGAATGGCATATGATCGGACATCTGCAGCGCAACAAGGTAAAGCAGGTGATCGATAAGGCTGCTATGATCCATTCGGTGGATTCCTACCGTCTGGCACAGGAGATCAGCGTGCAGGCACAGAAAAAGAATCTGTGTATGCCGATTCTCGTAGAGGTCAATATCGCACAGGAGGAGAGCAAATTTGGCATCTCCGCCGATGATACGATACAGCTCGTGGAGGAGATCGCCGCGCTGCCGAATCTGGCGATCAAGGGACTGATGACGATCGCTCCGTTTGTGACAGATCCCGAGGAGAACCGCACGTATTTTCAGCAAATAAAACAATTATCTGTTGACATAAAAATCAAAAACATTGATAATGTAAGCATGGATGTCCTTTCTATGGGTATGACCGGTGATTATGAGGTCGCGATTGAGGAGGGCGCAACGATGGTTCGTGTGGGAACCGGTATTTTCGGCGCGCGAAACTACGCCAATAAATAGGCAGATCAAAGGAATACAGCTCGTTACTATTTGTGTTGTATTCTCAACAAATATAAATGATGGGAGTATATAGATCATGGGAGTATTTGATGGATTTTTAAATATGATGCGTCTCGGGCCGGACGATGATGATGATTTTTATGATGACGGCTACGAGGACGAGGTAGAAGAAAAGCCAAAGAAATCTGCCCGCGCCATAGCAAGGAGCAATGCGGAAGTATCAGAATCCGGATCGGTGATCGAACACCGTCCGAAGGAAAAGCCGCAGAACAAGATTACGCCGATGCGCAGTTCTTCCAGAAGGGCACAGTCGTCCGCTGGCATGGAGGTATGTGTCATCAAGCCGACGACCTTTGACGAGTCGCGTGAGATTACGGAGACACTGCTTGCCAACCGCACCGTTGTCCTGAACGTCGAAGGACTGGATGTCGATATCGCACAGCGGATCATCGATTTCACATCCGGTTCTTGCTTTGCAATCAACGGCAATCTCCAAAAGATCTCAAATTACATATTTATCATCACACCGGAATGTGTCGATATATCCGGCGATTTCCAGTCATTGATGGATAGCTTTGATATTTCAGGGATTTAGGGGATTGATAAAGCAATCTTATGAATAAAAATTATGAATGAAAAAGCGTTATATATCAGTAAACACCTGATAGATCTGTCCAGACAGGCGCAGCGAAAGGGGATTGTGCTCTTTAGCGATTTTCTGTCGCTGAATGAACAGACGATCTTACAACAGAACAGGGATCTGCTGGAGTCATCCTATGAGATGTCCGGCGGATACGAATATGCAGAGCGTCAGATGGTAGCCTTTATCCCTGATGCTCTCTTTTATGAATGGGATTACCCGATGAAATGCGTGCGCATCCTGCCCGCATATCCCAAATTTGCGGAAAATCTCTCACACCGGGATGTATTAGGCGCACTCATGAGTCTCGGAATCGAGCGAGACCGGATCGGAGATCTGATCGTCAATCACCGGGAGAGGGAGCAGGAAATATTTTTCTTTGCAGAAGCTGGGATCGCACCGTACATTGCAGATATGCTGACCTCGGTCCGGCATACGGTCGTGACGCTGGAGCTTCTGGACGATTACCGGATCGATTATGTTCCGCATTTTCAGGAAAAAGAGGCTGTTGTCACTTCCAACCGACTGGATGCTGTCATAGCAGCGATTTGTAACATATCCAGATCAGCCTCCCTGCGGTTGATTCAGGAGGGCAAGATTTTTGTGAATGGGGCAGAAAGTTTACATAATACATATTATTGTAAACAAGGCGACGTTTTATCCATCCGGGGATTTGGAAAGGTACGTTTCGGAGAGACGCTTGGTATGACTAAAAAAGACCGTATCCGGTTTTCGTACCAGCTCTTTGATTGATTTTCGTTCAACGGAAGAACGCGGGCTGGCAGAACGGACAGCTACGGGGAATTTTTATATCGGGTTTGATATCGGAAAGGAAGAAAAAATGCGAAAAGAGATTGATGTCCATTATGAGGGAGCGCATTGCTACTATATTACGTTAAACAGTACCTTTGCGGCTCTGTGCAGCGATCTGACAGACGCGCTCGGCGCGGATTCGAGCAGGAAAGTCTGCATTGTATCGGATTCAAACGTGGCAGACATATACGCTGATAAAATCACACAGATCTTAGAAGCGCAATATCCGCAGGTTTTTTCATTTGTTTTTGATGCCGGAGAGCAGAGCAAAAATATGGATACGGTGCAAAAATTATATGAATATTTGATCAGAAACCGGTTTGACCGCCATGATTTTCTGATCGCACTTGGCGGCGGGGTGGTTGGTGATCTGACCGGCTTCACCGCGGCGACATATCTGCGTGGCATTGACTTTGTCCAGATACCGACCTCGCTGCTGGCACAGGTGGATTCGAGCATCGGAGGAAAGACCGGCGTTGACTTCCAACAGTACAAAAACATGGTCGGTGCATTTTACCAGCCAAAGCTCGTCTATATGAGCATGGAGGTGTTTGATTCGCTTTCAGACCAGCAATTTGCAAACGGCATGGCTGAGGAGCTCAAGCACGGACTGATCAAAGACCGCGGCTACTATATATGGATGCGGGATCATCAGGCAGAGATTTTACAGAAGACACCCGAGACTATGATCGGTATGCTGGAGACCGGCTGCAACATCAAGCGCGTGGTCGTTGAAAATGACCCGAAGGAAAAGGGAGAGCGCGCGCTGCTCAATTTCGGTCATACGATCGGACATGCAGTCGAAAAGTTATCTGATTTCCGGTTGTATCACGGGGAATGTGTAGCGATCGGCATGGTAGCTGCCGTCTATCTCTCTGTAAAAAAAGGATATGTATCGTCCGATGAGCTGCAGGAATTAGAACAGGTGCTGCGTGACTATAAGCTGCCGACACGGATTCACGGATACGATGCAGCGCAGATCCTCGCGACAACAAAATCTGACAAGAAAATGATCGGCGGCAAAGTGAAATTCACCCTGCTGCGCGCATTTGGGGATGCTTACTCCGATCTGTCACTGACAGACGAGGAACTGCTGGAATCGATCAACTATATAATGGAGTGATGAAAATGGAGCATACAAACAATCATCGTCAGTTGCGGTGCTATATCATCGGAGCAGTCATCGCCGCAGCCATGATATTTCTCGATCAGGTGACAAAGCTGCTCGCTGTGTCCAAACTTAAAAATCAGGATGCATTTGTCATTATAAAAGGGGTTTTTGAGCTGTATTATCTCGAAAACCGTGGTGCGGCATTCGGCGTGATGCAGGGCAAAAAGGTGTTTTTTGTGCTCATCACGATCCTGATGGTACTGTTTTTGATCTACGCATACGGCAGGCTGCCCGCAGAAAGACGATTTTTTCCGCTGCACGGCATCTGCATCACCTTATTTGCCGGTGCGGTCGGCAATTTTATTGACCGTGTTGCACATAATTATGTGATCGATTTCTTTTATTTTTCGCTGATCGATTTTCCGATCTTTAATGTTGCGGACATCTATGTGACCTGTGCGGTCGCATTGTTCGTCATTTTGTTTTTGTTCTATTATAAAGAGGCGGATCTGGACCGGCTGTCTGCCCTGATTTTTCACCGCAGCAGGACACCAAAGCAGTAACAGGAGCGCATAATGAATGAATCTGTAATTGCCAATTTTGAAGTAACCTACGAATATGAAAATGAACGACTGGATAAGTTCTTAGCCGCAATATTTCCCGAGCGGTCAAGGACTTATTTTTCAAAGCTGATCAAGGATGGTCACGTGACGATGGAGCAGAAGGTGCTGAAGGCAAACTACCGCCTGCACACGGACGATCTCATCACCGTGGAGACGCCGCCTGCCGAGCGGGTGGAGATTCTGCCGGAAAATATACCGCTTGACATTCTGTATGAGGATGCGGCATTGTTAGTCGTCAATAAACCAAAGGGCATGGTCGTCCACCCGTCTGCCGGACATTACAGCGGGACGCTGGTAAACGCTGTCATGTATCACTGCGGGGACGAGCTCAGCGGGATCAACGGTGTCATCCGCCCCGGAATCGTACACCGGATCGATAAGGATACGACCGGCTCGCTCATTATCTGTAAAACAGACGCGGCACATATACACATCGCACAGCAGATCAAAAACCATTCCTGCAACCGCAGATACCGCGGGATCGTTGTTGGCAATGTCACGGAGGATCAAGGTACGGTGACTGGTGCGATCGGCCGTGATCCGAAGGACCGCAAAAAAATGGCAGTCAATGAGAAAAACGGAAAACCTGCGGTCACGCATTATACAGTTCTGGAACGTTTTGGAAATTATACTTATATGGAATTTGCACTGGAAACCGGCAGAACGCACCAGATCCGCGTACACATGGCAAGTATCGGGCATCCGCTGCTCGGCGATGAGATGTACGGCGGCAGGCATGTGAGCGGCAAATGGCATTTGCAGGGTCAGACACTGCATGCGATGCATTTAGGATTTATTCATCCCACAACCGGTGAATTTTTAGAAATCAATGCAGAATTGCCTGAATATTTTGAAAAAATATTAGCGGAATTACACCGGAAGTGATATAATCTAAGTTATAAAAATGTACTTTGAAAGGACGTGATTCTATGGCAAAAATTATTTATACCATTGGACGGGAATTTGGAAGCGGAGGACGGGATGTCGGACAAAAGCTGGCTGAGACGCTGGACATTCCGTATTATGATAAAGAGCTTTTGACACGTGCAGCATCAGAAAGCGGATTGTGTGAGGAGATTTTCCACATGCAGGATGAAAAGCCGACGAGTAGCTTTTTGTATTCCCTCGTGTCTGATACATATTCCTTTACCAATTACCACGGAAACACCTATATGGATATGCCGCTCAGCCAGAAGGTATTTCTGGCACAGTTTGATACGATCAAACGGATCGCAGCCGAAGGCTCCTGTGTGATCGTCGGTCGGTGCGCAGACTATGCATTATCGGAAGAACCGAGCTGCATCAATGCATTTATCTACGCAGACAAAAATTATCGGATCAAGCGCGTGGCAAGGGATCTGGGCGTTTCCGAATCAAAGGCAAGGGATATGATCACCCGCACAGACAAAGAACGTGCCAACTACTATAATTTCTATACAAATAAAAAATGGGGAGATTCCCGCAGCTATGATCTGGCATTAAACAGTGAAAAGCTGGGAATCGACGGATGTGTGGATATGCTGATCCGCTTTGCGGATATTAATCATCAATAGCATACCATAAGAAAGAATCCTGCTTTGCAGGATTCTCCGCCTGCGGCAGGTCGCTTTAGCGACATCTACATATCCGCCGTAGTGCGATCCTGCCCGGAGGGCT